>JAHDWH010000239.1 GCA_023384455.1 Caldilineaceae bacterium
GACTCGTCAAGAAATAAGTTCCATCCGGTGCGTCGCACTGTCCACGAAATGACTCCAGTCCGCAACCTCATCTGGACAGTGCGACGCACCAAAACGGGAAGTTATTCTTTGACAAGCCCTTATCTCGTTGATCAGTACAGAAAAGGCGTAAAAGCCGCATTTCAATTTCACTACCCGGTTGGGCTAGCGCCGGTTGAGCGGTCTCCCTTCGATGAACTCAGGACATCGCCTGAGCCTGTCGAAGGGTAGGCGGGGGCTTTTTCCCGCCGTATCGAAACCTTTAGGTTGAGCCTGTCGAAACTCAGCGGGTATGCCCCCAAACTGTTCGTAGACCCGTTCGCTCTGGTTTCACTTCGACAGGCTCGGTACAGGCGATACGCCTCGAAGACTCGGCTACTCAACCGGCGCTCACTGGTCAAACTCAGCCCTGGTGCAGATCAGCCCTGGTTGCCCAAAATTTTCTCGCCGCTATTTACGAAATACGGAATACTTCTATGCTACGGGATCAAATCCAACAAATCGTCAGCGCCGCGGTGGACGCGGCCAAAAGCGCCGGGCAATTGCCCGATGTGCCGATTGCCGCGCCGTCCATCGAGCGGCCCAAACAGGCGGAGCACGGGGATTTCAGCACAAATATCAGCCTGATCACCGCCTCGGCCGTCAAACAGGCAACGGGTGAGAAGGCCAACCCCCGCCAGATCGCCCAGGCGATTGTCAGCCATATCCCCGTTGACGGGCTGATCGGCGCGGTGGAACTGGCCGGGCCGGGTTTCATCAACATCCGCCTGGCCCAGGGCTGGCTGCAAGGGCAGGTGCGGGCGATTATCGACGCAGGGGATTCCTTCGGCAATATCGACCGGGGCGCGGGCCAGCGCTGGCAGGTGGAATTTGTCAGCGCCAACCCCACGGGTCCGCTGCACTACGGCGGCGCACGCAACGCTGTGTTGGGCGATGCCCTGGCCTCTGTGCTGAGCGCGGCGGGCTACGCCGTGCAGCGAGAATTCTACGTCAACGACGTGGGCAACCAGCTTGACCTCTTCGCCCGCAGCCTGCACGCCCGCTATTTGCAACTCCACGGCCAGGACGCACCCCTGCCCGAAGATGGCTATCGGGGCGATTATATGCTCACCTATGCCCGGCAGGTGCAGGCCGAGGTGGGCGACAGCTACCTTTCCCTGCCTGCTACTGAAGTCTTGCGGGAATTGCGGGCGAAGGGGCTGGCGATTGTCCTGGCCGATTTGCAGTACGAGTTGGGGCTGATCGGCGTGCGCTATGACCGCTGGTTCAGCGAGCAGAGCCTGTACGACGACGGGCTGGTGGAGCAGATGCTGGACGAACTGACCGCGAAAGGTGACATCGGCGAATGGGACGGCGCGCGCTGGTTCCGGGCCAGCAACTATCCCAAGAATGACAAGGATGAAGTAGTGGTGCGCTCCAACGGGCTGCCCACCTATTTTGCCAGCGACATCGCCTATCACTACGACAAATTTGTGCGCCGGGGCTTTGATAAAGTCGTCAACGTCTGGTCGGTGGACCACCAGGGCCACGTCTCCCGGATGGGTGCGATTATGGCCGCGCTGGGGCTGGACCCGGAGCGGCTGATTATTGTCATCTATAATCTGGTCAAGCTGGTGCGGGACGGCCAGGAAGTGAAGATGAGTAAGCGCTCCGGCGATTTCCTCACCCTGCGCGAGGTGGTGGAGGAGGTGGGCGCGGACGCGGTGCGCTTTATGCTCCTGACCCGGGGGCCAGAGAGCGGCATCGAGTTTGACCTGGACTTGGCCGTGGCGCAGAAGAACGACAACCCGGTCTATTATGTGCAGATGAACCACGCGCGCATCTGCTCCATTCTGGGCAAGGCCGCCGACGAGGGGATGCCCGCCAGGGGCGACGCGCAGCCCGGCGACGAGGCCGCGCTGGCCCTGCTTATCCATCCCGCAGAGTTGAGCCTGATCCGCAAGATTTTGGAGATGGAAGATCAGATCGATTTTGCGATTGACAAACTTTCGCCCCACAATCTCACCCACTATGCGATGGAACTGGCCCGGACCTTCAGCATTTTTTACGATCAGTGCCACGTATTGAAGGCAGAACCGACTGAACTGGTCCGTGCCCGTCTGCTGCTCTGCCGGGCCACGCGCACAGCCCTGGCCCGTGTCCTGGGGCTGATGGGAATGAGCGCGCCGGAGAGTATGTAGTCGTGCTGTTTTATTTGTATACACGGATCGGAAGGAACACAGATTTTTACTCATCCGTGTTCCCTATTATCCGTGTATACAAGCCCATTTTTGCAGTGCTAACCAGTTTTAGCGTCAATACTGACTGACAACTTTCTTCAAAGGTGGAAGGTACAACTCGAATGTCCGCACGTTTTCGCATTCTGGTGAGCGACAAGCTCGCCGAAAGCGGCCTGGTTCCCCTCAACGAAGCGCCCAATGTCGATGTAGACGTGCGCACGGAGCTGACACCCGACCAACTGATCGAAGTGATTTCCCAGTACGACGCGCTGCTGGTGCGCAGCAGCACCCAAGTGACCGGGGCCCTGCTGCGGGCGGGCACAAAGCTGCAAGTGGTGGCCCGGGCCGGCATCGGCGTGGACAACATCGACCTGGACGCCGCCACCCAATGCGGGGTGATTGTGGTCAACGCACCCACAGGCAATGTGGTGGCCGCGGCCGAGCATACGATTGCCATGCTGATGGCCCTGGCCCGCAGCATTCCTCTGGCTAACCAGCACGTCCAGGAGGGCCAATGGAAGCGCGCCAGCTTTATGGGCGTGGAAGTGCGGGACAAAATTCTGGGCGTTGTGGGCTTTGGCCGCATCGCCCGGGAGGTGGCCGAGCGGGGCGCGGGGCTGGGAATGAAAGTCATCGCCTATGACCCTTATGTGAGCGCGGACTTTGCCAGCCAGCGGGGCGTCGAGTTGGTGACGCTGGATGAGCTGGTGGCGCGCTGCGACTTTCTGACTGTCCACGTGCCGATGACCGAGACCACCCACCATATGATTGACCGGGCGCAGTTGGCCCGGATGAAAAAGGGGGCGCGGTTGCTCAATGTGGCTCGCGGGGGCATCATCGAAGAGGTGGCGTTGGCCGAGGCCATCAACGGCGGTCATATTGCCGGCGCGGCCATCGATGTTTTCGAGATGGAGCCGCTGCCGGGGGATAGCCCCTTGCGCAACAACCCCAAAATCATTCTCACCCCCCATCTGGGCGGCAGCACTGTGGAGGCCCAGGAGAAGGTGGCCGAGGATGTGGCCGTGCAGGTGTTGGATGTGCTCAACGGTCGCCCGGCCCGCTATGCGGTCAATGCGCCGATTCTGCCCCCCAAATCCCTCAACGCGCTGATTCCCTACATCGATCTGGCGGAACGAATGGGGCGCTTTTTGCGTCAACTGGACGGGCAGGGCATCGACCAGCTAGAGGTGACTGCCCACGGCCCTATCGCGGAGAACGATCTGGCCTATGTCAAGGCGGGTGCTGTTAAGGGCGTTTTGGCCGGTGTGGTGGCGGATCGGGTCAATCTGGTCAACGCTGAGCTGCTGGCCCGGCAGCAGGGGATGGTTGTGGTGGAACGCAAACTGGTCAACCATCACGAGCGTTACGAGTCGATGCTGACTCTGCGTATGACCAGCGGTCAATTGACTCGCACCGTGCGTGGCGCATTTGTGCGGGAAGAGCCGCTCATCGTCGCTATTGATGATCTGTGGGTCGATTTTCCTGCCACGGGCCACCTGCTGCTGGCTTCCCACAATGACAGGCCAGGAATGATTGGCCGGGTGGGTACTCTGCTGGGGCAGGCGGACATTAACATCAGTTTTATGCACGTGGGCAGACGCGCGCCTCGGGGTGAGGCGATTATGGTTTTGGGCACAGATGAACCAGTGCCCGCCTCAATTAGTGCCGAGCTTTCACAATTGCCCAATATCCGTTGGATGAAGGCTGTCTGTCTGTAGAGGTTTTCTATCTATGAATCTATCCAAATCTTCTGAATCTCTATCCAAACGCCGGGGGGGGCTGATTGGGCTGATGGCTCTCTCTCTGCTCTGGGTTGGGCCGATCCTGGCGTGTGGCAGCTTTCAGCCCCGGCCTACACCTGTGCCCACTTTGCCGCCGGCCGCGGCCACGGCCAGCGCCGAGGCGGACCGGGCTTTGGCCCAGCCCACCAATACGCCCGTACTGATTATTGAGCCGACAGCCACCTTTACGCCCCAGGCCATACCGCCTACGGCGACCCCTGTGCCTGTGGTGGGTGGAAGCCTGACCGTCGGCCAGTCGGCCCGGGTGGCCGCGGGGGGCGGGCTGAACCTGCGTCAGGCCCCCAGCACCGCCGGTGTACTGGTGGCGCGTATTGGCTTCGGCCAGCGGGTGGCTGTGTTGGAAGGGCCGACCAGCGCCGACGGCTATATCTGGTGGAAGGTGGATGACGGCCAGGGCAATATCGGCTGGGGCGCGCAGGGGGACGGCGCGGATGAGTGGCTCACGGCCCGGGTGGGCGATGCCCAGCCTATCAACCGCGCGCCCCGGGTGGGCGACCGGGTGCGGGTGACGATGGACGCCGGTCAGCAGTTGACCATCCGTACGGTGCCGGGCACCAATGCGGTCATCGCCACCCGGGTTGATAACGGCTCCGAGTTTTCTGTGCTGGCTGGCCCCCAGTCGGCAGATGGCTATTTCTGGTTTCAGATCCGCTCGGATGATGGCCGGGTGGAGGGCTGGGCCGCGGACGGTTCGGGAGATAAGCGCTGGCTGAGTCCGCTGGAATAGGGATGATATGTTTGACAAGGGGACAAAATGACCGGGTGGCAAGGCGAAAAAATGTCACCTTATGGCTCTATCGAGCAGGGAAGATAAACAAACGTCCCCGGCACTTTCCGAAGGTGACTGTTCAGCCACCCCACCCTACCCCTCCCCATTCCAGGGAGGGAACAGGATCAACTCCTCCCCCACAGTGGAGGAGGTTGGGTGGGGGTGAGCAGTTTCTTCCGAAGTGCCGGGGACGTTACGCGTTTTGGGCTGAACTATCGCTCTCTATCCCTTCACCGCGCCAGCCGACAGGCCGCCGACCACATAGCGTTGGGCCAGAATGTAGAGGATAATGACAGGGGTCATCGCGATCAGCGAGCCGGCCATCATCGGCCCCACCATATAATAGTCAGAGCGGTAGAAGTTGGCGAGACCCACGGAGATCATCTTGTGTTTGTCGTCCTGGGCCAGGACGAGGGCGAAGATGTACTCATTCCAGACATTATTGAAGGTGAAGATCGAGGCGGTGATGATGGCCGGCACCGAAAGGGGGATGACGATATGCCAGAGGGATTGCATGCGCGTACAGCCGTCGATCAGCGACGCCTCTTCGATCTCGGATGAGAGGGTGCGCAGATAGCCCATCATTAGCCAGGTGCAGAAGGGTACGCTAAAGCTCATACTGGCGATGATCAGACCGGGAAAGGTATCTTTCAGCCCAATTTTGACGATAATCAGATACATCGGGATCAGCATCAGCGAGCCGGGGATCAGATAGACAAAGAGGACGCCCCGGGCCATGGCTGCCCGACCGGGGAAGCGCAGACGGGTGAGCGAATAGGAGGCCAGCACGGAGATCACAACCACAATTGCGGTGGTGGAGAAGGCGACTATGGACGTATTGGAGAGATACTGGGGGATGCGGAAATTGACGATGGCGTCACGGAAGTTGCTCAGGGTCGGGTCCCGGGGAATCCAGGTCAGCTCCGAATAGATTTCACTCTCAAATTTGAAGGCTGTCGTCACCATAAAATAGAGAGGAAAGAGAATAATCGCAAAGAGGAGAGTGATGACCACCGCCGAAAGGGTGCGAAAAATGGATTCAGGAATGCGATCAAAAAGCTGTGTCATTCGGTGGCCTCCCTGTCCATATAACCCGCTACCAGCAGCACTAGCAGACCGATGACGGGCAACATCAGAATGGGCAGCGCCGCGCCTTCGCCCAGGCGAAAGTTCTGCATAGCCAGATGGTAGGTAAGCAGGGGAAAGACTTCCGTAGCGTTGCTGGGCCCACCGCCTGTGAGCAGCATCGGGATTTCCAGGGTATTCATTGTCCAGATGGTAGAAAGCAGAATCACCACCCCCATCACCTGGCGCAGACCGGGCAGGGTCACATAGCGGAAGCGGGCCATTCGTCCCGCGCCGTCCACTTTTGCCGCGTCGTACAGTTCGGGCGAAATCGTCTGCATCCCAGCCAGGAAGGTCAAGGCATAAAAGGGATAGCCTTTCCAGACCATCACAAAGATCAGCGCCGACACAGCCGAACCGGGCAGGGCCAGGAAGGGGAAGTTCTCGCTGATGATCCCAAAGCTCACCAGAATCTGGTTGAGCAGACCGGTCTGTCCATCAAAAATCCAGCGCCAGACCAACACAATAATATAGGTGGGCAGAATCCAGGGCAGCATAAAGACGCCGCGCAGTATATCCCGTCCGGCGAATTTCTGGTTGAGCGAAGTGGCGAGGATCAGTCCCACGAGGGTTTTGAGCGCCACCGCGGCAATCGTAATCAGCACCGTACGGATGACCATCTCCGAAAAGCCTGGCCAGCCCAGAATGTATTCGTAATTAGCCAGCCCCACCCATTTGCCTGGGCCACGACCCACCATCCGGTTTGTAAAACTGATGCGGATGGCCTCGACAAAGGGATAGCCGACCATTCCGATCACGACGAGCAGGGCCGGTGTCACCAGCAGCCAGCCCAGACGCACATCTTCGGCAAAGAGCGCAGACTTTTTCTTCTTCTTTTGCGCCGCCCCTAGGGATAGGGCTGATCTTGATAGCGTTTCTTGGCTCATAGGGGAACCTCTGAGTCTAAATGTAGGGGTTTGGGCGGCGCATTCCAGAAATTGGGTTCGATACCCCGCCGAATCAATTCGGCGCAGCGCTTCCCCGAATCTGGGACGCCCCCGCCCCAAACCCCTATGGCTCAACTAGAAATACTTCTCAAAGACACGCTTGGAGAAGGTGTCAGCTTCGGCGATGGCATCTTCGGGTGTCCAGCCGTCCAGCAGGACGCGCACAACCATCGAGCCAACCGGCGAATCCGGGCTGCCGCTCAGTTCGGAGATGGCCGCGTTGTCATACGCTGCGGGGAAGCCGGGGTAGGAGCCGATCTGGGCGGCCAGGTTGAAGGCCTTGCGTGTGCCGGTCCACATGGGCAGGCTGTCGTATTCCTTCAACACATTGGCCACAAAGCCTGCTTCCAGCCAGGGCGCGTAGATTTCGCTGTCGAACAGGGCGCGTACCAAATCGCTGGCCTTTTCTTTCTCCTTCGATTTGTTCGACATCACAACCGTATAGCGCAGACCGGCGTCGGTCGTGTCGCGCAGGGCTTTGGGCTTGGGGGCCAGACCCGTATTCTCCGCCAGTTCTGGGTCGTTGGTCTGGGCCGCCACGTAGATAGAGGCCGCGTTGATGACCAGCAGCCCCTGCTTTTCCAGATAGAATTTGTTGTTGGCGGCGTAGTCATAGGCCGCGGCGTCCGGCGGGAAGAGGCCCAGATCGTAGCACTCCTTGGCGAAGTTGAGGGCAGAGACAGCCTCGGCCATCTTCTCGTCGGCCAGGATAATTTTCGTGCCACTCTCGTCCCAGATGTCTGCGCCGTAGTTGCGGAAGAGATCGGCACACCAGCCGTCGTGGGTCAGCTTGACAATGCCAAAGCCCCAGCCATAGAGTTTGTTGCCCTGGCCTTCGCTCCACTGGGTGGCCTGCAATGTAAGGTCCCGGGTCTCATCCCAGGTCCACTGGCCGTCGGGCACTGCGACCCCCGCCTGCTCGTAGATGTCTTTGCGGTACTGCACCATCGGCGTATCGATGGAGTAGGGCAGGAAATGGACCTCGCCATTGCGGGTGGAGAAGGTCTCCAACCGGGACTGCCAGCCGCCGTGGGCATCGCCGATCTCGGCAAAGAGGTCTGTCACCGGTTCCAATGCCTGGGCATCTGTGAGCTGCAAAGCCACACCGCCGCTGATAAAGAAGGCGTCGGGCAGGGTGCCGGCCTCGATGGCGGGCATGACTTTGGCCTGCATATTGGGGTCGGCATCCCGGGAGATTTCGATGGTGGCGTTGTTGGCCGCCGCCCACTCGGTGAGCTTTGTCTGCATAATCTCATCGGCTTCGGGGGCAAAGGTATTCCACATCCAGAAATTCAGGGCTGTGGTCTGGGCGGGTGCGGCGGGTGCCTCGCCTCCACCGGATGAAGCGGGCGCTGCCTGGGGTGCAGCGGCTGGGGCAGCGCAGCCGACCAACAACAGACCTGCTGTTGCCAGTGCGCTTGAACGCAGAAAATCACGACGGGAAAGCTTCTTTTGTACTGCGGACATAGGATATCTCCTTCTGTGAAAATGGATTCCGACAGTGAGCGGCAACGGACAAATGTCCGTTTACAAAAGCACACCAGATAAAGAGACCAATGCGCGGCGTAGGCGATTGGTTCTACAATCGGCGGTTACAAAGACTGCGCCATCCGCGGGCAGCAGAAAGTATGAAAACGAGAAGAGGCGATGGTGCGGACACGAGGCTGAGGTATTGTACCGAGACGCATTGCGGATGTCAAACGCCGAAAATTGGTCACCAGAGAGTGAATTTCCGGCAGAAATTCACTCTCTGGTGACCTCTCTTCTCACGAACGCCAATACCCGTTCTTCTGTGATGCTGTCGATCTGCCCGCCTGACGCCAACTCCGCCACTACTTGCGACAGGCTATAGACCGCGTGGCCGCGGATGCCGGCGGCGGCCAGATTCGCCATCCCCCCCTGCTCCCGGTCGATGAGCACAATCGCATCCTCCACAACCAGCCCGGCCTCCCGCAGCCGCTGCGCGCCCTGGATAAGGCTGCCCGCGCTGGTAATCAGGTCTTCGATAATCACCACCCGCTCCCCTGCCTGCCACTGGCCTTCGATAGTTTTGCCTGTGCCATACTGCTTGACTTCCTTGCGCGGGTAGATCAGCGGCGCGCCGGTTGCCAGGGAGACAGCCACCCCAATCGGCAGACCGGCGTAGGGCACCCCCGCGATGCGGTCATAGGCCAGCCCAGCGAGAATGGCCGCGTAAGCTCCGGCGGCCTGGGCCAGCAGGGCAGGACGGCTGACCAGCAGGCGCAGGTCGATGTAAAAGGGGGATTGGATGCCGCTGGCCAGAGTAAAATCGCCGAATTGGACTGCGCCCAGGGAATGGAGGCTGGTGAGTAGGGAGTGGGGACTGGGGACTGGGGAGTGGGGACTGGGGACTGGGGAGTGGGGACT
>JAHDWH010000240.1 GCA_023384455.1 Caldilineaceae bacterium
GCGTTCTGATTTTCATTGATTATGGGTGTGTTTCCTCGTGTACAACTGATGAGAATACGCCTTATATTCTAACGCGTGACAGCCAGCCAAAAGCTGCGTTGATTCCATATGCTGAATATCAGCGTTTTCAACGACTGCAGAATGACGAGCTGTGGCGAGAAATGGACGGTTTGCTTGAACGTATGACGCAACGTAACAATCATTTCACCGATGAGGAAGTTGCGGCTGACATCGAAGATACCATACGCGAAGTACGTGCGGAGACTGGCAGTTAATGCGTCTTGTCACGCCCGCCGCGTTTCTTCAAATCAGTGAACGCGAGACGTGAAGTCATTCGACCCGATCTCACGCCTCACGCTTCACTCGTCACTTTACATACCCCTTCTGCAAAATATCCAGCATCGCAGTCATCTGGCCGTTGGCAAAGGCCCGGCTGCGGCTGTTCCAGCCCCCGTCGTTGCTCATCTGCGGCACGTGATCGTCCATCACATAGCCGGTGAAGCCCGCCTCCCACAGAGTCTTCATCACCTGAAACATATCCAAATTGCCCTCGCCGATGAAGCCTTCCCGGAACTTGGGCACGCTGCCCACCACATCCCGGAAGTGGACATAGACGATTTTACCCCGTTCGGCAAAGTAGCGTAGCCCCTGCATACACTCCTCAGGACTCATCTCCGACCAGGAACCTACGCAGAAATCCAGGCCGTGATTGGGGCTGGGTCCGATCACCTCAACGGCCCGTTTGAAGGCGTCGAAACTGCGCATAATGCGGGCCACACCGCCCAGGGAAGGAACCGGCGGATCGTCCGGATGCAGAGCCAGAATCACCCCGGCCTCCTCAGCCACGGGCAGAATCGCTTTGATGAAATAGGCGTAGTTGGCCCACATTTCCTCGTCCGTATATACCCGGTCGAAGGAGAGGGGCGCGTTCTGGGCCAGTTCCATATCGAAGGCAGTCACCTGTGCGCCGGCCCGCCCCGGTGCGGTGGTGGATGTGCGCCAGACGCCGCAGACGACGAAGTGGTAGCCAAAGACGGGAATGCCCGCCCGCCCCATATTGCGGATGGTCGTACGCATATGCTCGATCTGCTCGTCCCGGCCTGGCTTGCCCAGCATCACTTTGTCGTAAAATTTAATGGGCACATTCTCGATGGAATTCAGACGCAGACCCGCATCCTCGCAGCGGGTGCGCAGACGCAACAGGTCCATAAACTCCCAGTGGGTCTCGCCGGGCACGTGGGGCGAGCCGTGGAAAAAATTGAACTGGAGGTCCTGAATGCCCATCTGCTTCGTATAGAGAATAATCTCGTCGGTCAGTTCGCGCACCTGACCGACAGCCACGCGCATGGGTAGTTCGTTGTAGTTCATTGGGGGTTTCCTTTTGATGGAGAGATGTTGTCATAGGTTTGACATCAGATATACGATGGGTAAAATAGACGGCAGGATAGATTTTCGTCAGAGTGGAGGAACAGCCGATGTTGCAACTCGAACGGATTCAAACTGAGATTGAGTTATTGTCGGAAACAGATTTTGTGCGCCTGCGCAATTGGTTTGCCCAAAAGGATTGGGAACGCTGGGATGAACAACTGGCGGCAGATGTGGCCGCGGGCAAACTGGATTTTCTGCGGCAAGAAGCGCTGACGGCTGAAACGTAAAGCGCAAAAAAATAGAAACGCAAATTTCACAGATGACGCAGATTGAATCCGTCTTCCTTCTTATCCGTGTATACCCCTCAGTTTGCAGTAAAACGTAGGTGCGGTTTCTAACCGCACGATTGACGGGTGACCTCCAATGTGCGGTTAGAAACCGCACCTACAGATTCCACGACTTCTTTGACTGACGGCAGACCACAGACGGCTCGTATTAGCGCCGCGCATACACCTCCCGAAAATCATCCCGGGGCTGCCAGTTGAGCAGCCGTTTTGCTTTCCCATTGGGGAAGACGCCCAGGGGCGTGTCCGCGCCGATGTGCATATATTCGTAGTGCGAGGGCAGCCCGTCGATTGCCAGCGCGCAGCGGATGGCCTTGGCCGCGTCCATCCACGAGACGGCCAGGGTGGAGATGCGTTTGGGCAGCACCTGCGGGTTGACAAACTGGGCAAAGGTCAGCGTTGGCACGCAGAGGCCGTAATGTTCGGCGAAGATGCGGCAAATCTCCTGGCCCAGGAGTTTGCTGGGCAGATAGACCCACCAGACGCCGGGCCGGGGCGCAATGTCGTCCACCAGAAAGGTGTCCCAGTCGTAGCCCGCCCCGCCCCGCTGCCCCAGCATAAACGGCCCCGTATGCACCACCCGCTGGATGCCGTGGGCCACTGCCGCCTGCATCACATTATACGCACCCACCGCGTTGACCCGAAAAGCATCCACCGGGTCATTCCGCACCACCGACACATTCACAATCGCATCCATCCCTGCACAGGCCCCGTGGACCTGGGCCGCATCCCGCACATCCACCACCCGCCAACCGTGGGGGGGCTGGGGCGGCACAGGCAAAGGAGCGCCCGGCGACTGGGGCGGGATCGCCATCAGTTCCTCCACTGGCCTCACATCCGTCAGGCGTACAGTGTAATAGGGGGCCAACTCCTCGGCCAGAGACGCGCCCAACGGGCCGCCCGCGCCAAAGACGACGACTTTGCGGATGGGCCGGGCCGGGATAGGCGCGGGCAATTGGAAGGGGGGTGCTGGTTCTTCGCTGGCCCAGCGCCCGGCAAAGTCGTGGCTGGGCCGGTAGCCGAAGGCTTCCTCCCCAGCCTGGGCCACGGGAACCCGTGTCCGTTCCCCTGCCGCGGCGATGTGATAGACCTTCCAGCCCTCGGCCTTCACTTCCAGCGCCCGCAGAAGGGCCGCCACCCCGTCCTCTATGTGCAGCCAGCGCCGGTCGTAGGGGTGGCTGGCCGCGTGGACGTCGTCCACCACTGCGCCCAGACGCAGACAAACGGTCGTCAAATTCGTCACCCGCGCCACTTCCCGCAGGGCCACTTCGGCCAGATAGGGGCACAACTGTTCCAGTGTGGGCTGGGGACGGGGCCGCCAGCTTTCGTCCGCCCGGAAGTTCTCCCAGAGGGGGGCGAAGAAATCCAGTGTGCTGCCCAGAATCAGTCGCTGCACACCGGCCGCCGCGGACGCATTGGCAAGCTGATAGCTGCCCCGGGTGGCCTCGTCCAGGGTGGCGTTGTCGTCGGCCAGCCGGGTGTAGAGGGGTGTGAGATTGACGATATGGGTCACATCGGCCAGGGTCGTGGTTAGAAAGTCGGTGTCGCGCAGATGGCCGGTGTGGGTTTCTGCGCCGGGAATGGGCGCGCTGAAAGCCGCGTCTACGGCGCGAATAGAAACGTCAGACGGCAGGGCGGCGATGAGGGCGCGGGCGAGCAGGGAATCAGCGCCGGTGATGAGCAGATGCATTGGGTGGGTTCTCCGGTGGGGATGACGGGATTGTGGGATGCTGAGATGATAGGGGAAATGTATCACAAGGCGCGGCGGTAAGCAACCGGATTTCGGGTTTATCGTTTCGCTTTCCGTTGACAGGTACAAACGAGCCGTTATAATGAAGCCAGGGAACAAAACGGCTGCTACCCAAATCCAGTCAAAATGGAGAGTGTCGTGCCTGTTATCTTACGGAAAAAGGGTTTCGCTTTCTTTTTTGTGATGTTTGACCTGAGCGAACCCGTCCACGTCCACGTGCGAAATGGACGCAACGAAGCGAAGTTCTGGGTCGAACCGCTCAGATTGGCGTGGAATCGCGGCTATCGTGCCCACGAGTTGAATGAAATCGAACGTCTGATCACCGAAAATCGAGAGTTGATTCTGACGGCTTGGCAAGAGGAGGCAAAGAAACAATGAATGTAACCCATGCAAAAGTTGACGTATACGAATCATCTGCCGATAAAGCAGTTACGATCCCCATTGCTGTTCCTTCTTTGGTGGATGTACGCACCTTTGCCCAGCGTTTGCACGCAGCCGACCAGCCCTACGCAGATGTGGTTTGGGGATGGCCGGTCTATTACGACCCGGAAGTGCGGGAAGACGAGGCTGCCTTCGATGTACCCGACGGCGTGGGCGGTTTCCGCACGGAATTCCGTCCGTTTTGGAGTCCGGCCAGCTTTACAATCGGGGAGAGCGGTGTCTGGTTCTTTTCGATGCTATGGGAGAATGGACGGAATGAGACGCCGGTTGAATTTTTGGATGAACGAAATATCCTGACTGAGCCGAAGATTGTTGGCTGACCCGCTCCTTGATTTCGATACGCCTCGAAGACTCCGGGCTACCCTTCGACAGGCTCAGGACACCGCTCAATCGGCGTCGCTGATCTCGCGCTTTCTCCCTTCTTGCCGACGATTCTGAAATTTCCCCCACTTTTGTTTGTCCTTGCGCCAAAGCCCCCTTTGCCCCATAATGACAGCCACCTGTCATCCACCCTTGCGGCCTGCGATGGACTATCTCAACTTCGACCTGCGCATCGACACCCCAGACGCCTACTGGACTCGCCTACGGTACTCTGAGCGGCCTATGCATCGCCCTCTGGTACGGTGGCCTGGACGTAATCCAGCACGTCCTCGTGCGTTTTCTGCTTTGGCGTTCCGGTTCCCTGCCCTGGCGTCTGGCCCCCTTCCTCGACTACGCGGCCGAAGAACTCCACTTCCTGCAAAAGGTGGGCGGCGGCTACATCTTCGTCCACCGCTACCTGCTGGAACACTTCGCGGCGATGGAGACCGACGACGGCACCAGACCAGCGACGCCGGTTGAGTAGCCGCCAGGAGAACAAACGACCTTCCCGCCAACGTCCGGCGGCGTATCGAAACCAGCGAGCGGGTTTACAGAAGAACTCTCGTAGACCCGCTTCGGTTTCGATACGCCCTCCGCAGACTCCGGGCTACTCAACCGGCGCTGGTCCTCAATTGTCGTGTCGCAGTCGTGTAGGACGATAACGGATCAGCGACGCCGGTTGAGCGATGTCCTGAGCCTGTCGAAGGGTAGCCGAGTCTTCGAGGCGTATCGAAACCAGCGAGCGGGTATACAAGAGATGTCTCGTAGACCCGCTTTGCTTCGATACGGCGGGAAACAGCCCCCGCCTACTCAGCCAGCGCTAATCTTTTGTTCAATCTGCAACCCCATAGGAGAAATCCCAATGCAACGCATCGGCTTTTTGTTGAAGGTCAAGCAGGAAAAAATCGAGGAGTACAAAGCACACCACAAATCCGTATGGCCGGAGATGCTGGACGCGTTGACCCGCACGGGCTGGCACAATTATTCGCTCTTTATGCGGCCCGACGGTCTGCTCTTTGGCTATTTTGAGGCGGAGGAGAGCTTTGCAGCCTCCCTGGCGGGGATGGCCGCCGAGGAGGTCAACGAGCGCTGGCAGGCGTTTATGGCCCCCTATTTCGAGGGGATGGGCACCACCCACGCCGACGAAATGATGGTGGAGTTGGAGGAGGTTTTCCATTTGGATTGAGACAGCCCAATGAAACGTGAGGCGCGAAAGGTGAGAAGATTCGAGTCCTCTCACGTTTCACGCCTCACGTCTCGTTATCTTACGCTATCTTACGCTTTACGCCTTACGTCTTACGCAACCTCCTCTCCACCTCCACCAGCGCGTCGTCGCCCCCCACATTGCCGGGGAAGACAATGTAGGCCAGCCCGGGGTGACGGCTCTCCGCGCCTGTGCGCCAGACGGGAATGCCGGGGAGAATCTGCCCGGCGACGGTAGCCCGCACCACACCCAGACCCGCGGTGGCTGTGTCGCTGCTGGTGATGCCCCCCTTTGCCACCAGATAGCGGGGGCGGTTGCGGATGCCCTGCACAATCGTAATCAGCCCGTCCGACACTTGGCGGCCAATCGAGAGGCTGCCCGTGGGATCGTCTACTGTCACCAACTGGCGGCTGGTGAAGACGGCCACTGTCCGGTCCGCGGCCAGAGCCGCATCTGTGGCACGGATGGCCCCGGCCAGAGTCTCCTCCCGCCGTTCGTCCAGCAGGGCGGCGACAGCGATTTCCACCGGCACGATTCCGGGCACAGCCAACAGAGCAGAAAGCTGGGCTGTCGTCTTGGGCACGTAGGAGCCGACGACAAAGAGTCCGCCGCCGTGGGCCGGGAGTTCCAAATCCCTTGCGGTGAGCAGCCCACGGGGATGCAGCCCGGCCCGCACCTGCACAAACGAGGCGGCTGTGCGGTAGAGAAAGCGCTTGCCTGCGGCTTCGGCGGCCAGCAGCCCCAGCACAAAGACCTCCATATCCCGGTAGCTGGCACAGTTGACGACGCAGACCTGACCCCCCGAAACGTCCAGCAGCCGGGCCTTAACCGCCTCTGCCCCGCCCACCCGCAAATCGTCCAGGGTGACCGCGGCCACGTCGGCCGCGGCAAAACGGCCCCCGGTCTTCTCCTCCACCCACGCCCGCAGGTCGGAATTCGCATAGCCAAAGGCTTTGTCCGCGGCGTAGGGTGTCTGGGAAGCAGGCACAAGCGTATCGCCCTCGGCCACCCAATGGATGTTGTCGATGGTATAGCGCCCGCCTTCCAGAAAGAAGGGGACAATCAGTTGACCGTCGAAAGATTGCCCCAGCCCCTCGGCCAGGGCGTCGGTCTCGGCGGGGTAGTGGCCGCGCAGGGTAGAGTCGCTGCGGCTAACCACCACCACAGCCCGGCCTGTCTGGGCCGAGGCCCCGGCCAGATTGCCGCCGATTGTGCGTCCCAGGGACCCGGCTTCAGGCCCAGGCAGGGCACGGGAGTTGGTCAAAATGTAGAAGCAGGCGGGCTTTGCGGCCAGCTCGGCCGTCAGGACATCCACACCCCAGCCGGTCAGCACAGGTACGTCGTGAACCGTCTGGGTGCCCGTGGGGTCGTCGTCCAGCACAACAATCGTGCGCCCGCTGGCCTCCACCTGGCCGCGGATGGCGGCGCGCAGGTCGTCCGGCCATTCCGGGGGGAGGGAGGAGAGGAGGGTGGTTTTGGAAATGGGTTGGATTTGCATGGCAAGTTTTCCGGTGAGGGAAGGGATGACAAGATGACAAGATGACAGGGTGAAGGGGTGAGTACGCCTCGGAATCCCAGTATCCTTCTATCGACAAATCAGGACGGGTAGCTCTGTCTTTCGCAGTACCTCATCCACCGCGCTGCCCAGAAGGACTTCGACGACTGGGGTATGGCCGTAGCCGCCCAGAATCAGGTGGTCGGCGTTGTGGTGGGCTGCGCTGTGGAGGATGGCGGCAGCCACGGGGCCGTCAGCCCGGATACATTCTGCGGCCACCCCCCGGCGACGGGTATACTCGAAGGCGCTGCCCAGGGTTTCGTCCGAGACCCGGCCCGCCTCCATTACGGCGACGACCGTCAGTTTGCCCTTCCAGCGGGCCGCCAGATAGGTGGCGACAAAAAGGGCTTCCCGGGCTTTCGGGCTATCATCGAAGGCCAACAGCCCGTGCTGCATAGGCGTCGCCCGGCCGGGGACCAGCAGCAACGGTCGGGGAGAGCGGCGCACCAGGACGCCTATGCCGGAATTGATCCGGGCATAGGCCCGGCGGCGGGGGGGATGGCTGAGGGGCAGCACCACCACATCGGCCCAGCGCGCCCGCTCCACCAGGGCGTGGCCCACAGGATGTGCCCGCTTTTTGGCAACCTGCACCCGCAGATCGCCCCGAATCTGGCTGGCCCGACAGCGCTGCTCAAATTCCGTGCGGATAACCCGCACGCCTTCTGTCACTTTCAGTTCCGGGGCGGCCACCAAATGCAGCCCGTGGAGATCGCCCCCATCCCGTTGTACCAGCAGGGCCGCCTGCTCCACCGCATACCAGCCCTGTTCGCTGCCGTCCACCGCCACCAGCACATCCTGAAAAAGACGACGCAGATGATGGGTGGGCAGCCACTCCTCCCGCCAAAGACCGGGCCGGGGTCCCGGGTTCAGGGCATCGGGCAAGACCGCCGCTGCCAACCGTTCGCCCCAGCGGTTGACAACTTTGTCGCTGCCCCAGCCATAGCGATCCACCAAATCCTGGGCTGCGGCCTCTGTGCCCACCGGCCAGCCCATCTCCCGGGAGATGTCCGCCCGATGTTCGGCAATCCAGGCGTAGAGATCGGTCTCCGTGCGTCCGGGGAAACTGAGCAGAATACCCCGCTCCTGCACCAGTTCGACGACGGGCAGATAGTCGTTGTCATACCAGTCAATGACGGCCTCGTCGTAGGGAATCTTCTCCTCCTGGGCACGGGAGAGGTAGTAATGGTGGATGTCGATCATCTCCATCAGCGATTCGTAGTGGCCCGGCGCGGTGACTGTAAGCTGGTGGTCCGGGCGCAGGCGGGCAATCTCCGTATAGGCCAATAACTCGGCATACTCGGCTTTGATGATCACCGCGTCCAGATTGTCGCCGGGCTGCAAGGGGACGCTTGTCTCGATTTCGGTCACATTGGCGTCGATACTATCCGCGCCCACCTGACGGGCCACGGAAACCCGGTGGTTGCCATCCTGCACAAAGTAGACATCACCCAGCTTATAGACATCAATCGGGGGCAGGCTCTTGCGCTCCAGCACAGCCTGGCGCACGCTGGCCCAGCGGGTCCGGTTACTGTCCCGTCTGGGGAGAAAGCTGCGGGTAAAGTCCTGGTAGCGGCCCACGCTGCCCACAATGGATTCCAGGGGAATGGTGCGGCGTACCCGTTGGCGGGGGGTGTTGGCCTTGACGTAGGCCCGCACTTCGTCAAAGGGGAGGAGGTCCGCTGAGCGGCCTGTGAGCCGTCCCCACAGCCGTTCCAAATCCGCGGCCAGGCGGGCCGAGCGGAACTGGCCGAGAATGGCGTTGGCTTGGGGGTCGTGGGAGAGATCGGTCATAGGGTCGGGTGGGAATGGGCGTGAGCCGTCAACCGGTGTTGCGCGCCGGGAGAGAATGCGTGAGGGTATTGTACGACAAATCGGGTGGCGCGTCTATTTTGCCCTCACCCCCGGCCCCTCTCCCAGCCGGGGCGAATGGGGGGCGGAGGGAGTTGGCGGGGCTGGGAGAGGGGAGGGTGTCGATGGCGATTGAGACGGATTTCGGTAGGGAGGGGTCGATGGAGGAACGGAATACGGAATACGCAATGGGTGTCTGCCCTCACCCCCGGCCCCTCTCCCAGCCGGGGTGAATGGAGGGCGGGGGGAAGAGCCGGGGCTGGGAGAGGGGAGAGTGTCGATTGTGATTGAGGCGGGTTTGGGTGGGGCGGGGTCGATGGGGAACGGAATACGGAGTACGCAATAGGTGTCTGCCCTCACCCCCGGCCCCTCTCCCAGCCGGGGCGATAAC
>JAHDWH010000241.1 GCA_023384455.1 Caldilineaceae bacterium
AGGGCAAACCACTTATGGCCTAACCATTGGTTTATTTACGCCGGGGTGTACTAGCGCCGGTTGAGTAGGCTGGTGCTGTTTCCAGCCGTATCGAAACCAAGCGGGTCACACCGAAAAGCAACGAAATCTGCTGTAGACCCGCCGTCTTGGTTTCGATACGCCGCCACAAAGAGAGCGCGAGTTTGAGAGAAGTCTGCGGCGGCTACTCAACCGGCGATGGCTAGTCCCGAACAGATTCCAGCGTATTACGAAGGACAAAACAATGGCACGCGTACAATTAGAAATTTCCCGACGTACTTTTCTCAAATCGGCGCTGGTGGGTGCAGGCGGCGCGGCGTTGGCGGGGTATTCCCTCGAACCGGCCAGCGCCGCGCCACCCCTGGACACAGCCCTGCCCTGGTTTCGCCAGGGCGAAATCGTCACGACCTACAACATCTGCGATATGTGCCCCTGGCGCTGCGGGGTGACTGTGCAGACGGTCAACGGCATCGTGCGCAAAATTGATGGTAACCCCAAAGACCCAAAGAGTCGGGGGATGCTCTGCGCGCGGGGACAGGGGGGCGTCTCGTTTATCTACGACCCGGACAGGCTGCAAGCGCCGATGGTGCGCACAGGCGAACGGGGCGAGGGCAAGTTCCAGGAAGTGACCTGGGAAGAGGCCCTGGACCAGAGCGCGGCCAAACTGGCGGCCATTCGCGACGAGTACGGCCCGGAATCGGTGGCGATCTTCGGCCACACCGGCGGCGACTTCTGGTTCACCGACTATTTCGCCCAGGCCTTTGGCACGCCCAACGCGGCCAAACCCTCCTCCTCTCTCTGCACGACACCACGGGAAGAAGCCGCGCAGTACACCTACGGCCTGACCGTCGGCGGCCACGAACCGGTGGACTGGGAGAGCATCGGCTGCATCACCCTCATCGGCAGCCACATCGGCGAAGATGCCCGCAATACGCTGATGCAGGACTTTTCCAACGCCTGGGCACGGGGCGCGAAGGTAATCGTCGTGGACCCCCGCTTTTCCAGTGTAGCGGCCAAAGCCGATTACTGGCTGCCCATCAAACCGGGAACCGACACCGCCCTGCTCCTGGCCTGGACAAATGTCCTTATCACAGAAGAACTCTACGACAAAGAATACGTGGCCGAGTGGACACAGGGCTTCGAGCAACTGGCTGCCCACGTCCAGGACTATTCCCCCGAATGGGCCGGGGCCATCACCGAACTGGACCCGGATCTGATCCGGGAGACGGCCCGTGCGATGGGGGCCAATTCACCCAAAGCCGCGATTGTGCCGGGGCGTCACGTCACCTGGTATGGCAACGACACCCAGCGCATGCGGGCAGCTTTCAGCATCAACGCACTGCTGGGCGCCTATGGCCGAGAAGGCGGGATGTATCTGAACAAAAGCCCGTACATCGAAGCCTACCCCCACCCGCCTTTTGAAGTGACCGGCAGTTCCGGCGGCTGTTCGGCAGAGCCGGGGGCAGAGAGCGACGAATTGCCTCTTGGCCCCAGCGGCAAGGCCAGGGCCGACGGTGCACGGCAGACTTTCCTGCGCGGCGCGACGGCTATGCAGGAGCTAATCGAACCGATGATCAGCGGCAAGCCCTATCCCATCAAAGCGCTGATTATCTACGGGGTCAACGCCCTGCACAGCATTCCGAATGTGCCGCGCACGATTGAGGCATTCAAGAAACTGGACTTCATTCTGGTGGTGGATGTGCTGCCCCAGGAGCACGTGGCCTGGGCGGATGTTGTGATGCCCGAAGCGACCAATCTGGAGCGCCACGACGAACTGTGGACAGTGGCCCACAAGACGCCATACATTGCCCTGCGCGAACCGGCGATTGAGCCGCTCTACGACACCAAACCGGCCTGGTGGATGGTCCGGGAGTTGGGGATGCGCCTGGGAATGGAGAAGTATTTCAAGTGGGAGACAGCCGAGGAATATCTGAACACCCGGCTGACTTCCATCGGCAGCAATCTGGAAAAGATGCGGGAAGAAGAAGGGATCGTCATTCAGAAGGGCAAGCCCTATCTGGCCGATTTCGGCGACGCTTCCCCCTTCCCCACCCATTCTGGAAAGATCGAATTCTATTCGGACATTCTGGGGCTGGCCGGTCTCGATCCAATCCCCGTCTATGAAGCGGTGGAGCCGCCGCCGGATGGTTTCTTCCGCCTGCTCTATGGCCGCCACCCGGTACACACCTTTGCCAAAACCCAGAACACCCCCCTACTCAGCGAACTCTACCCGGAGAACGAAGTGTGGGTGAATGGGGACAAAGCCGCGGCGATGGGCGTGGAAAACGGCGCGTATGTGCGGCTGGAAAATCAGGACGGCGTACTCAGCAGCCCCATCAAAGTCAAGGCCACCCAACGCATCCGGGGCGATGCAGTTTTTATGGCCCACGGCTTCGGCCAGGACGCGCCGGGGCTGAGCCGGGCCAACGGCAGAGGGGCCAGCGACGCCAAATTGCAGACCCGCTATAAGCTGGACCCCATCAGCGGCGGCGCGGGGATGCGTGTCAATTTTGTACGGATTGTGAAGGAGGCCTGACGTGACAACCTATGCATTCTTACTCGACATCGGACGCTGCATCGGCTGTCAGGGCTGTGTGGCCGCCTGCAAAACCGGCAACGAAGTGCCCGAAGGCAGACAGTACATTCAGATTGTCGAGCAGACCCGGGGCACATTCCCCAACCTGCAAGGCTCTTTCCAAAACCACCGCTGCTACCACTGCGCCGACGCGGCCTGTGTGACAGTCTGCCCCACCGGTGCGCTTTTCAAGGAAGACGGGCTGACCCGGCTGGATCGGACCAAATGCAGCGGCTGCACCTATTGCGTGGACGCCTGCCCCTACGACGTGCCGGAGATGGCCGCGGACGGGCGCAGCAGCAAATGCGATGGCTGCGCGGCGGTGGTGAAGGCGGGCGGTCAGCCCTGGTGTGTCAAGACCTGTCCCAGCCACGCGCTGATGTATGACACGAGAGAGACGATTTTGGCCGAAGCCCACAGCCGGGCCAACGCGCTGCGGATGCGCTATCCCAACGCACAGGTCTACGGCGAGACGCAAGCTGGTGGATTGGGTGTAGTGATGGTGCTACCCGACGATCCGGTGACTCTGGGCCTGCCAGCCAGCCCGGATGTGCCGGTCTCGCTTAATGCGTGGCAGAAAGTTCTGCAGCCCGCCAGCCTGGGGCTCACCGGCCTGAGCATCGCCTTCACCGGTCTGGCCGCGGTGATTGCCCGGCGCAATCATCTGCAGGAAGTGCGGACGCTGGAAGCCCGACAGAAGGTCGAACAGCCGATGCCAGAAGCACAGGAAACAGAAAACCAGTAGGTGCGGTTTGTAACCGCACAGGCTGGTCCACCCCTAATCGTGCGGTTGAAAACCGCACCTACGGCTGGCCTTGAATTGTGACGAAGAAGGAGAAATAGAATGACGACCCAAACCCTGCAACCCGAGCGTAAAGTGTTGCGCTATCGCATCGGCCCCCGCATTATCCACGCGATGCTGGCTTCCTCGTTTCTGGTCCTGCTCATCACCGGGCTGATGCTGGTCTGGGGGCCGCTGGCTCCCTACGCCGCGGGCGGCGGATCGAGGCTGCTCCACCGCATCGGCGCTGTCGTCTTTATGCTGATTCCCGTGGCCTATCTGATTTTCGACCGGCCCGGGGCCAAAGAGCTGCTGTGGGACTCTTTTCACTACGACCGGGACGACTGGAAGTGGCTGAAGCAGGTGTACCGCTACTTTCTGGGCCACGCGGCGGAGATGCCCCCCCAGGGCCGGCTGAATGCGGGTCAGAAGTTGCACCACGCGGGCGTGGTCATCTTCTCCGCGGCGATTGTAGCCTCCGGGCTGGTGCTGTGGGCGGCCAAAGGATCGCTGACCCCTAACGGGCTGGCGTTGACGGCGATGGTCCACGACATTTCTATGCTGGTACTGACGGTGCTGCTGGTGGGCCATCTCTACTTCACATTCGTCTACAACGCGCTGCAAGGGATGGTGAAGGGCTATATCCCGGAGACGGAAGCCCGGCTGGAACACAGCAAATGGGTGGAGTCTCTGCCGGAGACCGAGCCGTGGATTGTGGAGGAAAGCAAGAAATAGGAATGGGACGCGGATGACGCGGAAAAAACTGATGTACGCGGATAAAATCCGTAGGTATCCGACCTTTCCGCTCAATCCGCGTTCCATTTTTGCAAACAGAATCAGCGCAGATCAATTCAAATCATGAAAATCTGCGTCCCTTTTCTATCAACTCCGAAGGAGCTATACAAATGTCTAAGCGATTTTCCCCTATCGTTTCGTTTCTGTTGATTTTTATACTGGTGCTGTCGGCCTGTGGCGGCGGCGCTGAACCGACCGCCGAGCCGGTGACCTCTGCACCCCTGGCCGCGGTCGCGGTGGCTACCCCCACAGTCGCGCCCACTGCCGCGCCGGTTGCCGCGGCTGAGATGGACCTGACCGCCGCGGTCAATGATTTTATGTCTACTATCCCCGAAGGCTGGATGGCCGTGGGTTCGGTGGACAAGCTGAAAGAGATGATGGCCGCCAGCGATATGGCCCTTATCGACGTGCGCGAAGCGAGCGAATACGAAGCCGGTCACATTGCCGGTGCGGTGAACATTCCCCTGCGCACCCTGGCCGACAATCTGGACAAAATCCCCACGGACAAGCCGGTTGTCGTCTACTGCGCCTCGGGCCACCGGGCGGCTATGGCCCTCTCCTCGCTGGGGATGCTGGGCTACACAAATGTGAAGTCCTTCCCCGCCAGCTACAAAGGCTGGACCGAGGCCAACGAGCCGGTGACGACGGACGTGCCGGCAGCGATGACCTACGCGGTGCCGGAGATCGGGGCTGATCTGCTGGCGGCGGTGGACGGTTTCCTCAGCACCATTGCCGAGGGCTGGTATTCGGTGGGCACTGTGGAGAAGCTGGCCGAAGCCACGGATGCGGGCGCGGTGCTGATCGATGTGCGCGAAGTGTCGGAGTTTGCCGATGGCGCCATCACCGGCGCTGTGAATATCCCCATCCGCACCCTCATCGACAATCTGGACCAGATTCCCACGGACAAGCAGGTAGTGCTCTACTGTGGCTCCGGCCACCGGGCGGCCATCTCTCTGGCCGCGCTGCAATCCCTGGGCTATACAAACATCCGCAGCTTCCCGCCCAGCTACAAGGGGTGGGCCGAAGCCCAGGCTGGCGTTCCCGCGGAAATCGCAGAGGCGATGGAGTCCGACTTCGCTGTGGTGAACGCGGTGGACGCGGCGCTGATGGAGATTCCCGAAGGCTGGCTGGCCGTGGGTTCCGTGGACGCCCTGACCGAAATGATGGCGAATACGGACGTAGCGCTGATCGACGTGCGCGAGGTGAGCGAGTATGAAGACGGCCACATTGCTGGTGCGGTCAACATTCCCCTGCGCACCCTATCCCAGAACCTGGACAAAATCCCCACGGACCGCCCGGTGGTGGTCTACTGTGCCTCTGGCTTCCGGGCGGGGATGGCGCTCTCGGCCCTGGATATGCTGGGCTATGAGAATGTGAAAGCCTTCCCGGCCAGCTATGCCGGCTGGACCGCGGCAGACCAGCCGGTGACGACGGATGTGCCGGACGCTGCCACCTACGCCCTGCCCGAAATCGAACCGGAGATGCTGGCCGCGGTGGATGAGTTCCTGGTCAATATCGCCGAGGGCTGGTATTCGGTGGGTGCGGTGGAAAAGATGCAGGGCGCGATGGACGCCGGCGCCTTTCTGGTGGATGTGCGGGAAGAGGCCGAATATGCCAAAGGCTACATCGGCGAAGCGATCAATCTGCCCCTGCGTAGCCTGGCCCAGCACGTGGACCAGATTCCCACGGACAAGCAGGTGATCGTCTACTGTGCCTCCGGCCACCGGGCCGCCCTGGCCAACGCCGCGCTGCACGTAATGGGCTATGACAATGTGCGGGCCTTCCCCGCCAGCTACAACGGCTGGACCGCCGCTGGGCTGCCGGTGACGCTCCCGTAGCTTCCTCCTTTCTCTCCTCCTTTCTGTTGGGCGGGCGGGCGATCCCGGGGTTTGGGGTCGCCCGTTCTGTTGTTTATGGGGGGAGGAGTGGGTATAATGGGAACGCAGATTGGGCAGATGGTGGGAGAAATGGATGTAAAACGATACAATTGGATTTTGAGTAGCGAATGATGCGAACCACACCGACTGAATTGCTCCAAAATCAGACAGTCAGAACCGCCTTGCAATCAGCCTGGGATGACTCATCCCCTGGCATTGCAGGCGCTCACGAAGAAGGCGGTTTTGTTCTACAGCGTCCAGACGGAGAGATTTTCGTTCAACGCTGGCCGATTGGAGGAGAGAACCAGATTTCCGTGCCGGTGCATCCCAATTGCCGGATTGACGAAAACGACATTCTGGCTTCCTTCCACACACATCCAAACACAGGCACTCTTTTTCTGCAGGAACCCAGCACGACCGACAAGCGCGCAGTGCGAGACGATCCGCATCTCAAAGGTATACTGTATGTCGGTGAATATGTGATTGCCAATGATCAAATCTATCTGATTCGACCAGACGGTGATGTACTGAAAATGGGGCGTAGACGCGAGTTGTTCGAGGAGGATTGAAAATGGCCGTAATGCTGACCGCAGAAGTCTACCAAGACGATATTGCGGTAACACTTGCGAATGTACTGGCGACAGCCAACAAACGCGCCAGTGAGATGGGCGTGGATGTTGCGGAAAGCCTGCTCACCCTCACCCAGCGCGTTGTGGACGACGCACTGGTTTGGCGCATCAACTATGGCCCCAAAGAGTACATCAATCGACGGGGCGGCGATCTTGTGGTCGATGTGGCAGCCACCAGCGGGAAAGTGGCCCAGGTGCTGTGGGGGCAGTAAGCATGCAGACATACCTGCAACTGGCCGAGGACGCCGAAATGTTGCAGGATATTCGCGACTACGACGCTGTGAAAGCGGCAATTGCCCAGGGGACGGAAGAACTGATCCCCGCAGAAGTCGCATTTGCACTGCTGGATGGCGGCAATCCGGTCAAAGTATGGCGGGACTATCGGGGGCTGGGCCAGCAGCAGTTGGCCGAAATGGTGGGAATCAGTACCCCCTATTTGTCCCAGATCGAGACTGGCAAACGCAGCGGAACCGCAGAGATGCTGCGCGCCATCGCTACAGCGTTGGGTGTCGGCTTGGATGATATTGTCCCCCAGATTCAAGAAGTTTGAAAAATGATTCCACTGCAAAAGAGAAAAAGACGTGTCAGGGGAAAGTGACCTTTGAAGAGGCCTCCACAGCATTGGAAGATGCGTTATCGCTCACAGGTGATGACCCGGATCATTCGATCGTTGAGGCGCGCCTGATCACATTCGGCGTTTCCAGTGCGGGACGATTGCTCACCGTTTCGCACACGGAAAGGGGCGAACGGATTCGTATTATCAGCGCCCGACCTGCTACGCGGGCAGAGAGAAAATTTTATGAAGAAGGATAAAATGGTAAATGATGATCTGCGTCCTGAGTATCGTCGTGAAGACTTCGGGGGTATGGTGCGGGGCAAATACGCAGCACGCCTGAAGGAGTCGTCAAATGTCGTCGTGCTTGACCCGGAGATCGCCGAAGCTTTCCCCAATACCAAAGCTGTCAACGACGCCCTGCGTGGCCTGCTCGAATTGGCCCGGATTAGCGCGCATCTGCCCGCGGCGTCAGCCTCCACGCCCCCAACCACACTCCATTCCTAACACCCATCGAATCTGCCATATCCGGGATGTTTGTATACACGGATGGGAAAGAACACAGATGAAAAATCCACATCATCCGTCTTCTTTCCCATCCGTGTATACAAAAATAACACCGACTTCGCAGCGACGGCCCACACAGATACAGAAGTTCGACTTTTCAGAAAAAGTCGAACTTCTCCCACCACCCCCCAACAGGAGAACAATGGCCCAGCCACAGACAACCGCCAACAACGACAAAGGCTTCGAGGAATCCCTGTGGGAGTCGGCCAACCGGCTGCGGGGCAGTGTGGAGTCGTCGGAATACAAGCACGTCGTCCTCAGTCTGATCTTCCTGAAGTTTGTCTCGGACAAGTTTGAGGAGCGCCGGGCCGAACTGCTGGCCGAGGGCCGGGAGAAGTACGCGGAGATGGTGGAGTTCTACACAATGCGCAACGTCTTCTACCTGCCCGAGACCTCCCGCTGGCGCTACATCCAGCAGCAGGCCAAGCAGGCGGACATTGCCATCAAAATCGACACAGCCCTGGCCGATGTGGAGAAGAGCAACGCCTCTTTGCGGGGCGCGCTGCCCGACAACTACTTTTCCCGGCTGGGGCTGGAGAGCAGCAAACTGGCCGCGCTGATCGACGCCATCAACAACATCGACACGATTGGAGATCAGGGGGCGGACGCGCAAGAGGATGTGGTGGGCCGGGTCTACGAGTATTTTCTGGGCAAGTTTGCCGCGTCGGAAGGCAAGCTGGGGGGCGAATTTTACACCCCCAAATGTGTGGTCAATCTGCTTGCGGAGATGATCGAACCCTACCGGGGCACAATCTATGACCCCTGCTGCGGCTCCGGGGGGATGTTTGTGCAGTCGCTCAAATTTGTGCGCAGCCACCACGGCAACACCAAAGACATCTCCGTCTACGGCCAGGAGTATACGGCCACCACCTACAAGCTGGCCAAGATGAATCTGGCCCTGGCCCGCAAAGTCAAAGTCATTGTGGATGACAAAGCCCAGTACACCGATTGGAGTCGGCGGGAGGACATCAAAGCCGAACTGAAGGTGGACCTGATACTCCTCCTGGCCGAGAACGGCTACCCGCCCGTGGACCGGGACGAGGTGTATAAGGAGATTTTCGAGCAGGCGGAGAATTTCAAGAAGTATCAGGCGTCTGGGGTGCGGGGTTTTTGAGCCAGGGATGAAAATGGGACACTGCCGATTGTAACCCGCACTGTTAGTGCGGGCTGGCGCAAGCTAACAGCTTGCGTTACAGGGCTATTTATACATCAGTTGTACACGAGGAAACACACCCATAATCAATGAAAATCAGAACGCAGATTGCGCAGATTTTCGCAGATTGAATCCGTGCGAATCTGTTCTTTCCGTGTCCATCCGTGTTCTATTTTCAGAACAGTTCTCCATGCGACGGG
>JAHDWH010000242.1:0-1209 GCA_023384455.1 Caldilineaceae bacterium
ATTCTAGGGAGGGAACTGGATCGACTCCTCCCCCACAGTGGGGGAGGTTGGGTGGAGGTGAGCAGTTATTTTTGCCCAAACCCCAAAGGAGTTTCAAAGCCGTATGCGTACTTTGCAGTCAAGAGCCGTCTTGTTTTCCCTTCTCATTCTCGCCCTGTTGATTGGGGCGTGTCAACCCATTGCGCCCTCGGCCACAGCCCCCGCCGCCGATGCCCCCGCCGCTGCGACGACAGCCCCCGGGCCAGAGCTTTCCGCCACAGACGCACCCGCTACGCTGGTTGTCTATTCCGGGCGTAACGAAAATCTGGTCGGCCCGCTGATTGAACAGTTCAGAGCTGCCAGCGGTATTCAGGTGGATGTGCGCTACGGCGACACCGCCGAGCTGGCCGCCACCATTCTGGAAGAGGGGCAGAATTCACCGGCGGATGTCTATTTTGGCCAGGACGCCGGCGCGCTGGGTGCGCTGGACAAGGCCGGTCGCTTTGTGCCCCTGCCCCAGACAATTCTGGATCAGGTGGATGGCCGTTTCCGCGCGGCAGACGGTGCGTGGGTGGGGGCCAGTGGCCGGGCACGGGTCTTTGTCTACAATACGAACGATCTGGCCGAAGCTGATCTACCCAATAGCATTTGGGAACTGACCGACCCCCAATGGAAGGGCAAAGTGGGCTGGGCACCGACAAATGGGAGCTTCCAGGCTTTTGTCACGGCTCTGCGGGTGTTGGAAGGGGAAGATAAGGCCAGGGAATGGCTGGCTGGGATGATCGCCAACGAAACCCAAATTTTTTCTAACAACACCGGTATTGTGGAGGCTGTGGGGCGGGGAGAAGTGCAGTTGGGGCTGGTGAACCACTACTATCTCTACCGTTTCCTGGCCGAGCAGGGCGAGAGCTTCCCGGCCCGTAACCACCACCCGACCGCGGCGGATGCGGGTTCAATTATCAATGTGGCAGGTGTGGGGATTTTGGATACTGTGAAGAATCAGGCCGCGGCCGAGCAGTTTGTCAGTTTTCTGCTTTCTGCCCAGGCCCAGGAATACTTTGCCAGCGAAACCACCGAATACCCGCTGGTCGAAGGCATTGCCATCAATCCCCTGCTCACCCCTCTGGCTGAAATCAGCACACCAGCCATCGACCTGAACGATCTGGCCGATTTGCAGGGCACGCTGGAGCTATTGCAGGAATCCGGTGCATTGCAGTAAAACGCACAGTT
>JAHDWH010000242.1:1309-9111 GCA_023384455.1 Caldilineaceae bacterium
GCGAGTTGCGAGTTGCGAGTTGCGAGTTGCGAGTTGCGAGTTGCGAGTTGCGAGTTGCGAGTAGACGCTTATCCCACAACCAAAGCTGATTGACGAAAGAGAGAGGCGTGAAACGTGACATTCGCTCACGTTTCACGCCTCACGTTTCACGCCTCTCTTTTCACGCCTCTCTTTTCACGAATCAGTGCGGCTTAATCGTATCGCCTCTCCGCCCGCAACTGCTCATAAACCGGCATAGGTGTAAAATCTGGGGCCAGCAAGCGGAAGAAGGCTTCGGGCTGGCGTTTCTGCTCCCAGACATCCGTCGCCCGTTTAAGATACCAGACATTCGCTACGCCCAGCCAGGGCCATTCTTCCTGAATGCGCTGATAGGCCAGGGGCAGATAGCGGGCCTGCTGTTCCAGGGAGACCCGGCCATACCGGGCCTCCACATCCTCCGGGGCCGCGTTCCAGTTCATCTCACTGATCCAAATGGACTTATGCCCATCGCCGTTGGCAACCATCACATCCCGCACAAACTGGGGGCGGCCAAAGTTCATCACCCGGGGCTGCATCCGCCGATCCGTTGGCCCGGACCAGAGACCGTAACCCTGGGTTGCCATCACATCGAAATAGGGGGCCGCGCCGGCGTCGTACATGCGCTGGAGAAAGAGCAGATCGCTAAAGTTGCGCCCTGGGATCGTCGTGCCGTCCAGATCGATTGTGGCGGCCAGCGCGCCGGCGATGACGACAATCTCCGGGTTGGCGATTCGAGCCGCGGTAGCGCCGGCTTTGAGCAGTTCTGTATATTGCTCCGGGCTGATGGGATAGACGCCCCATTCCGGGTTGATATTGGGTTCGTTCCAAAGCTGGACATACTTCACCCGCCCCCGGTAGCGGCTGACAATCGCGGCCACGAAATCCGCGTAGTCCTGGTAGTCGTCCGGCGGGGCATAGGTTCCCACGGCATCGCCCCCGGCCCGGCTCCAGGCGGGCGGGTTGCTGATGCGTACGATCAGCTCCATCCCCTGGGCCTGGGCCAGCGCCACAATCTGGTCGTACTTCTCCCAGGCCGAACGGTAGGGCTGGTGACGGCGATCCTCGAAGTCCCCTTTGGCGTGGATTTCGATATCCTCCCAGGGGAATTCCTGGCGCAGCCAGCGAAAGCCTGCGGCCCCGGCCATCTCCACGGCCAGGGCGCGTTTGGCCGGGTCTACCTCCTGCTCCAGAAAGACATTGACACCGTACGGGTTTACGTCGGCGTGGGCGGTCACAGCCTGGGGGTCCAGTTTTACTTGGGGGCGTAACAGGCCACCGGCCAGATCGCTCAGCCCCTTCACCTGGGCGGCAAAGGCTTCTTCCCCGCTCTGCTGCCACATCCACTGGCGGGCAGGGGGCGTGGTTAATAGCAAAAGGACCAGTCCGCCCGTGACGAGCAGACCGGCCCAGATGGTGAGGGTTTGGCGGAAGGCTGTGGAAAGTGCTGACACCGGGCTAATAAACTTCGTCATGCGTGCCAATATTGATAAGAAGTATTACCTCAAGTTCTGTGCTCTCATCGACTTCGATGCGAAAGACAATGCGACAGTCATAACCGCAAGAGCAGGTCCGCAGGCCCATCAGTTCTCCTGACAACTTATGCGTGCCAAGTGATGGGGCAAAGACATCGCTTTCCATCAGGCGAAAAGTATCCTCGATTCGTGCCTGGAGAAGCCGATTGCGTCGTATATATTTGCGATAGCTTCGGAGAAATTGCGGCGTGTAGACGAGCCGTCTCACAGATCATCTTCCTCCGAGTCTGCATCGTCTTCCAATAGGGTACGCAATTCGGCGATCAGTTCCACCGCGCTTTGAGCCTTCAACTTTCCTCCTCTGAATAGCTCAAGAGCAATCTGCGCATCAGCGGCAATTTCTCTGCGTCGTTCTGCCACATAGCGACTGTGGAGGATGTCAGCCAACATACCGCGCTGCTCTAAGGGTAGTTCCTCAACCGTTTCCAACACCTGTTCTAATGTCGTCATTGCGGAGACCTCCCGGCTAAAGTAGGGCGACTTTGAAAATTGGCATTGCCTATTGTGCCCCATCTGGCATAGACATCGACTTTTGCCAAAAGCCAAACTCCTGATTATCGACTGACAAAGGTAATCCCCGTACACTGCTCGCTCTGGCTGAAAGTTTTGGTCCATTTGGGCGATTGGGGTGTCAAATCCCCAAAGCCCGATGCCTCGGTTTGGCCGCCCAGAGGCATAGGGCCGGGGCACTGAACGATAAAAATTTCCACCGTTGTGCCGGTCGGCGCGGGACCGCCAAAGGGCGAGAAGCCCCACACACCGTCGCCAACACCATCACAACCGGAACATTTGGTATTGCGGGGGCCGTAGTAGGCAATGTGGACACAGACGCCATTCTGGGGCGAATTGTCCGGGTAGCGCACAAAGCCGCTGAAATAGGTCGTCCCCTCGTTGGGGTTACAACTGGTCGTTTCCAGCAGTTGGAAAGGGAAGTTGGCCGCGGGCGCAGGGGCTGGCGCAGGCGCGGCTGGTGCGGGTGTATTGGTGGGCGGCGGGGGCGGCGGGCTGGTGGGCGGCGGGGGTGCGGGAATGTTGGCAGCCACCTGCACACCACCCGTATTCTCGCCGGTGACCAGTTGCCCAAAGACCCAGCCCGTCTGTCCGTTAAAGTTGATCTGCCACCAGTCGCCCGCCCCATTCTTGCCGGTGACTGTAAAACGCTGGCCCGCATTGGCCGAACCGACAATTCCGTAGTTTGTGCCGGGTCCGCTGCGTACATTCATCGCAGAATTGACAGTGAGGGAGGCTTCGGCGGGCACGGGTGTATCGGTGGCTGTCGGCTCCTGGGCCGGTGCTTGGGTGGCCTGGGGGTTGGCGGCAGTCTGGGCGGCTGCGGTGGCCTGTTCCTCGGCGGCCCGGGCCGTGGCTGCCGCGCCCGGGTCTACGGGCGCAATAACCACCTCTACGGTCGGCGTAAAAGTGGGGAGCGGCGTGTTGGTGGGCATAGGTGGCGCTGGCGTTGGGCCAAAGCTGCAAGAAGCCAGGAGGATGGCTGTGGCAAGTAGTAGAGATAGACGGGTACGCATCTGATAAATTCCTTCGTAGAAATTGACACCTGTGGGCCGAGTATAGCATACCAGCAGGCAACGCCCAAAGCAGTGGGGGAGTTCCTGGCTTGCGCCTATCGCCGCTGGGCGCGGCCTTTCTGGTCCGCGCTGCCCCGATAGCTGCGCACCTCCAGGGCGCAGACCACGCAGCGGTCCGCGTCAAAGATGCGGCTGCGCAGCCAGGGCTCCAGTTCGTTGGGTGCGGAGCTGGTGGTGATAACAGTGGGCAGGTTGGCGCTGTAGCGGAAGTTGAGCAGTTGAAAGAGCTTCTCTTTGGCCCAGGGGGTTGCGCTCTCCACCCCCAGATCGTCCAACACCAGCAGGGGCGTTCGGCGCACCTCGTCAAAGCGTCTGTCGTAGGGCACGGGTGACTGAGGACTGAAAGCCGCCCGCAAAAAGTCGAGAAAGTCGGGGACGACCACAAACATTGCGTCGATGTAGCCCTGCTCCCGCTGGTGGTTGGCAACCGCCGCGGCCAGGTGGGTCTTGCCCGCGCCGTGGGGCCCCATCAAAACCAGCCAGCCTTTGGGTTCGTCTGCATAGGCCAGTACAGCCTGGCGCACCTGGCGCAGATTGGAGAGTTCTTCCGGGGTCAGGTTGCGCCGGGCGGTCTCGAAGGTGTGGAAATGTTGTTCGGCGTGGAGGGAGAGGGTGCTGAGATCGCTCTGGGTGGCGTTGGCCCCCGAGCGAAAGTCCGGCGCGGTGATGTGCAGCCGCTGCACCAGATTGATGTCCAGCAGACGGCTGCGCAGCCGCTGGTCCACATCTTCCAGCCGCTGGTTGGTGGTGATGACAGTGGGCAGTTGGCCGTTGTAGCGATGGTTGAGCAGTTGAAAGAGCTTCTCCTGGGCCCAGGGGGTGGCGCTCTGGCTGCCCAAATCGTCCAGAAGCAGCAGACGGGTGGTGCGAATCTGCTCGAACATTTCGTCGTAGGCGGCTTCGCTGTTGGGGCCAAAGGTAGCCCGCAGCCGGTCATTGGCTATGGCCGCGGCCAGGTGGGTCTTGCCACAGCCATAGCCGCCGGTCAACACCAGCCAGCCCTCTGGATTCTGGGCGAAGGCATAGGCCGCGTGATAGGCCCGGCCAATACTCTCCTGGCTCGGTTTGGAGAGCCAGGAGGGGGCGCTGACAAAGGCGTCAAAGGTGTAGCGGGCCAGATTGGCCAGATTGCTCATCCCCTGGAATTCGTGGACCCGTCGCCAGAGCCGTTCTTCCTGTTTGCAGTGACAGGGCAAAGCTTTGCCAAAATCGGGATGGCCCAGGGGCACATCGGCCAGCACAAAACCCACGCCTTTGCAACGGGGGCAGGTGGCGAGAGGCTGGTACACAGACGGCGCGGCGGCGCGTTTGGGCAGCGCAGGTGGCGGCGCCCGGCGAATGGGCTGGGGCCCGTCCAACGCCTCTTCCCAGCTAGCGGATGATGAGATCGGAGAACTCGTCCGGGGTGTAGTCTTTGGATTGTTCCGACGCAGAATCTCGCCCAGCTCTTCCATTGTTTTCCTTCTTCCCTTCGGTCTCCCAACGGCGCAGCACGGCCTGAATGTAGCGCAGCGCCCGCTTGTTGGCAATCACCGCAATCTCAAAGGCTTCCTGAATCCACTCCGGCGGATAGGTGCGCTCCATATCCCGCAACTGCTCGGCGATCAGTTCAGTCATCAGCCCGATGTTCTGCTCGTAGAGGACAAAAACGTTGGGCCGCTCCACATGCAGCCGGGCTTCCTCCGGGATCACCTTTTGCAGTTCGCCCAGCTTGCCCTGGCGGATGAGCGCCACCATCCGCCGCCCTTTGGCTGTGTTGAGAAAGTACCAGTCGGCCCGTTCGGGATCGTCCTCGTCGCCGGTCTCCACATCCATACGCAGAAAGGTGTTGCGGGCCACGGCCCGTTGCAGGGCATCTTCCAGCGCGGCCAGGGGCGTACGCAGATCGCTCTCCAGATTCAGGCTGCGCAGAAGCCGCTCGTCGGCCCGCAAATCCTCGCCGGAGAGATAGCGCAGATCACCGCTCTGCTCGTTGAGCAGCCAGAAGGCATAGACGGTCAGTTTCAGTTCGGCCAGGTCATCGATCTGGGGCAGCAGATCGGTGAAGAAGCTGTCCGGCACAATAACCGCACGCTGTTTTTCTGGAAATCCGATAAAGCCGGGCAGTTGTTTTGGCATAGGTGGCAGGTATGCAGGTGGCAGGTATGCAGGTGGCAGGCTACCCGCCACTTGCGACTTGCCAGACTAATAATCCAGTTCTTCCCGCTGAATCTCCAAATCCCGGAATTGGGTCAGCTCTTTGCGGAAGAAGAGGCTGACAGTGCCGGTGGAGCCGTGGCGGTGCTTGGCGATAATCACATCAGCGATGTTCTGGCGGTCCGTATCTTCCACGTAGTAGTCTTCCCGATAGACGAATAATACCACATCCGCGTCCTGCTCGATTGAGTTGTGGACGACGATATTGCCCGCCACAAAATTGTGGAGGTCGGGAACGGTCAGGTCGTAGACATCGGTTTCACCGTCCGGCTCAATTGAAACAATTCCATCCCAATAGACATCGCTCTCAGCCAATCGGGTCAATTCGTCTGACTGGACTACCTCGGCAAGACGGCCGGCTCGCTCTCTACCCAAATTCTGCGAATAAATAGTCGTTCCACAATACTGATTGCCCAATTCTGCTTGCATCTGGCGTGTTGTCTTGCCTGCCTGCTCCATCGCTGGAACAGCAATCTGCTCGCCATCTGCCAATTCGTCAAGCCGTTTCCAGCCCCGAACAGTCAAAAATTTATGGTTGCCGGTAGCCCGGATCGTCCGTCCCAGACGGGTGGTAAGCCGAAAGACTGGCTTTGTGCCTGTGCAAAATGCCCGGCTGACCGGGGCGGTCTCCAATTTCCAGGTTGCGGGATTGAGGGCTTGAATCTCAAACCCAGACTGCCCTTCCAGAGAACGAATGGGCACGTTGCGCCCTTCCGTCGGCAAATAAATGGACGTGTCACCGGCCAAACAGCCGCTCTCCCTCAAATCCGAAAGCATGGGGCGCTTGTCCGTGCGGCTTTCCACCGCCCGGCTGAGCTGGCTGAGGGCGACGACGGGCACATTCAATTCACGGGCCAGCTCTTTCAGGGAGCGGCTGATGTAGCTGATCTCCTGCTGGCGATTCTCGCCCCGGCCCGGTGTGCTGTTGCCCGACATCAACTGCATATAGTCGATGATAATCATATCCAGCCCGTGCTCGGCATAGAGACGGCGGGATTTGGTGCGAATGTCCATGACCGTAGCGCCGGGGGTGTCGTCGATGAAAATTTTGGTGGCCGCCAGGGTATTGGCCGCCTCCATCAGAATCGGCCACTCCTCCTCGTAGACCTGGCCCATACGCAGCCGGTGGCTGTCGATGGCCGATTCTGTCGAGAGCAAACGCTGGACCAGTTGTTCGTTGCTCATCTCCAGACTAAAGACAGCCACCCGCGCGGCGTGGCGTTTGGCCGCGTTCTGGGCAATGCTCATGACCAGGCCAGACTTACCCATACCCGGCCGCCCGGCCAGAATGATCAGATCGCTCTTTTGAAAGCCGCCCAGCATTTTGTCCATCATCACAAAGCCCGTAGGCACACCCATCAGCGTGTCCTGGTTGCGGGCCAGGAAGTCGATGGTGTCCACCACATTCGCCATAATCGAGCCGATGGGGGTCAGGTCCCGGTGGATGCGGCTCTCGCTGATGCCGAAGATGATCTGCTCGGCCCGATCCACCACCACATCGACTTCGTTGCTCTCGTCGTAGGCCAGCTCGGCAATCTTCCCGGCCGCGCCGATGAGACGGCGCAGGATGGCGGTGCGTTCTACAATACGGGCGTAGTAATCTACATAAATGGCCGTGGGCGTGCTGTTGATCAGTTCGGTGATATAGGCGGGGCCACCGATGGCCTCCAGGCGCTCCTGCCGTTCCAACTCATCTACCAGCGTAACAAAATCCGCGGGTTCCCGGCGTTCGTGCAGGGCAATCAGGCTGCTGTATATCCAGGCGTGGCGTTCCCGATAGAAATCCTCGGCCCGCACAAAGCTGGCAATTTTGACTACCGCGTCGGGATCGATGAGCAGCGCGCCCAGCACAGCGCGCTCCGCGTCGATGTTGGCCGGGATGGATTTGATCGGCGTGTCGTTGGTTTCGCTCACAATTGGCTATCTCGTGGAACGGATCTGGTGACAGGCTGGGGAGGGGCTGGTGATAAGTTCAACGGCGCAAAAACGGCGAGCCTTTTGATGGACTCGCCGTTGTGACCAGAAAATGTGCGGCTGTGCTGATAACCGGTTGCTATTTTCAGCCCAGATTGTCGATGTCCAACCCCTCGATAAAGTCCCGGAAAACGTCCAGGTCTTCGTCTTCACCTACGGCCACCCCCTGTCCGACCGGGCCGTCCTCGTCATCCACCAGGCTCAGCTCTTCTTCCGGCTCCATCCCGGCTTTTTCCATCACATCATCCGCCACGTAAATCGGCGCATCCATCCGCACGGCCAAAGCCACCGCGTCGCTGGGACGGCTGTCAATTTCGATGGTGCCGTCCCGGGCTTCCAGCACAATCTTGGCGAAGAAGGTGTCGTTTTGCAGATCGCTGATAATGACGTGTGACACCTCGCCATCCAGCTTTTCTATCATCTCCCGCAGCAGATCGTGGGTCATCGGGCGGCTGACTTCGATGCCCTGCAACTGAATGGTGATAGCGTCGGCCTC
>JAHDWH010000243.1 GCA_023384455.1 Caldilineaceae bacterium
AGATGAGGTTGCGGACTAGAGTCATTTCGTGGACAGTGCGACGCACCGGATGGATAATTCGCTTCTGCCCGATCATTCACTTGTGTTTGCAATCGGACAATATCTACCCCCCGATTGTTTCCCTTCATGTGTTTCCCGTTGTTGGTTTGTCGTAGGTTTATCCGTAGTCCCAACCATTGGAAGGAAAAGAGGAGGAAGATGCGTAAATCGACACTGTTGTTGACAATTCTGCTGCTTGTGTCACTGGCCCTGGCTGCCTGTGGCGCAGGAACACCCGCCCCTGCCGCAGAGGAGGCCGCCCCCGCTGCGGCCGCTCCCGCGGCACAAGAGGCTGCCCCCGCGGCTCCGGCCCCGGCTGCACCGGCTGCACCGGCTGCTCCCAGCAGCACCTACAGCGAAGCACCGATGCTGGCCGAAAGGGTGGCCGCGGGCACACTGCCTGGGGTTGATGATCGTCTGCCCCTGGAACCCTTTGTGGTTGGCCCTGGCGTTCTGATGTCGGAAGCCAGCCTGCCTGACTGGGAACCCGGCAAGTATGGCGGTACCCTGCGTTCCGCCCACTTCCGCCCGGACTGGAATCCGGATATCTTTGTGATGATCAACGAACCGCTGCTCTCTGCGCCGGACCTGGGGACTGATGGTATCCGGGGCAATGTCCTCAAGGACTTTGAGGTGAGCAATGATAACAAAGAGTTCGTCTTCCACATGCGCGAAGGCATGAAATGGTCGGACGGCGAGCCTGTGACCAGCGAAGATGTGCGCTTCACCTATGAGGATATTTACCTCAACGAGAAGCTCACACCTTCTTTCCCCCGCCGCTTCAAGACCGGCTATTCGGCCGCGGGCGAGCCGATGAGTTTGGAGATCATCGACGATTTCACCTTCAAGATCACCTTCCCCGAACCCTATGGCGGCTTCCTGCGCAATCTGGTAATCGAGGGCTGGAATGGCTATACCGAACTGATCCGCCCCGCCCACTATCTGAAGCAGTATCACATCGACTACGTTCCTATCGAGAGCCTGAAGGATGAACTGACGGCGATGAATCTGACCGATGAATGGTGGCAGGTCTTTGCCGCCAAAGTCTGCCAGAGCTGGGACGTGAACCAGCCCAAGTGCATCGACAGCCCCCGGCTTGGCCCCTGGCTGCTGGTCCCCTCCACCGAGCCGGGTCTGCTCACCTTCGAGCGCAACCCCTACTACCACAAAGTCGATACAATGGGCCAGCAGTTGCCCTACATCGACAAACTGGTCTCTGTGTTGACCGAAGATGTGGAGATGTTGAATGTCAATATCTTCGCTGGCAATGTGGACTTCATGCGCGAATCCACGGGTCTGGTCAAAGTGCCTCTCTACAAAGAGAACGAGGCCAGAGGTGGCTTCACCACCGTTCTGCTGGATATGCACGTAGACTCCAGCAACCTCTTCATCAACCAGACCTTTGACGATCCGGTCTGGCGGGAAGTGGTGCGGGATGTGCGCTTCCGGCAGGCTGTGAGCCTGGCTATGAACCGGGATTCGATGATTGAGACCCTCTACTACGGCTTTGCCAGCCTGCCCGAACGCAGCGTCGGGGCAGACCTGTACACCCAAAACCTGGACAGAGCCAATGCACTGCTCGACGAGATGGGTCTTGACAAGAAAGATGCAGATGGATACCGCCTGGGACCGGACGGCAACCGCTTCGTCTTCCTGGTGGAGACCGGTGCCCAAGCCGTGGACCTGGCCCCGGCGGCTGAGTTGATCGGTGAATATCTGATGGATGTGGGCATCTTCACCCAGGTCAAGCAGATCGATCCGACTCTGTTCGGCCAGCGCCTGACAGCTAACGAGATGCAGGCGTGGACGATGTGGAGCCACGACGAGAACAGCGCCGATGGACACACCAGCGGTATCATTGGGAGTGCTGGTCGTCTGTGGTGGAACTTCATGCAAACCGGTGAAGGCGAGGAGCTGCCCGCGTGGGTTCAGGAAGCCTTTGATCTGGACAAGGCCCGCTGGGGACTGGTGCCAGGCACGGCTGAGTACAATGCCATGCTGGAAGAGGGCTACGCCTGGGAACGGGCCAATCTGCCCATGATTACGCTGGTAGAAAAGGTGAAATACCCGCTGATCATCTCTGCCCGTATGGGCAACGTGGCCAGCGCCGGCTTTGCCATCGCCCAGAACTTCTCGGGCGAGCAGTTCTTCTACAAGGAGTAGCAGCGAAGCAGGGCGCAGGCAGTATCTGGTCAGCGCCCTAAAGCAGGTTGAAACGTGAAACGTGAGATCGGTGTACGCTCTCACGTTTCACGTTTCAGCCAGAGAACCACTTCCTCTTGTACGTTCAGCCACTCTCTCCGCTTAGGAGGCATTGCGGTGTTAGTATTTATTCTTCGCCGTCTGGTGATGCTACTGCCTATCCTCTTTCTGATTTCGATTGTCTCCTTTGTAATTATCGAGCTACCGCCCGGCGACTGGGTAACCTATCAGATCGAAAGTCTGCGCGCCTCTGGTGTCGAATTGAACCAGGACGAGGCCGACCGTATGATCGCGATGTACGGCTTCGATCAGCCCGCCTATATGCGCTATCTGCGCTGGATGGAAGGCATTCTTGTCGATGGCAACTTTGGCTGGTCCTTCCAGTGGAATCGCACAGTCAACGAACTGCTGGCCGAGCGCCTGCCCCTGACCCTGACGATTTCGGTTCTGGCCCTTCTGCTCTCCTGGCTGGTCGCCATCCCCATCGGCATCTATTCGGCCACCCATCAATACTCCCCCGGGGATTATGTAGCCACCTTCTTTGGTTTTATCGGTCTGGCGACCCCTGGTTTTCTGCTGGCAATGGTGCTGGCCTGGATGCTCTTCCGCTACCTGAACTTTTCGCCCCTGGGCCTCTACGATGTGGAATATATGGGCCAGCCGATGACGATGGACAAGTTCGTAAATATGCTCCAACACCTCTTCCTGCCCCTGATGATTATCGGACTGGCTGGAACCGGGGCCACCATCCGTGTCATGCGCGGCAATCTGCTGGACGAATTGAAGAAGCAATATGTGATTACGGCACGGGCCAAGGGTGTTTCCGAAATGCGACTGCTCTTTAAGTATCCTGTGCGCATGGCTCTGAACCCGGTGCTGAGCACCATCGGCTGGGTTCTCCCCGGCATCTTCTCCGGCGAGGTGCTGGTTTCGCTGATTCTGGGGTTGCAGACAACCGGCCCTCTGCTGCTGCGGGCTGTGCTGGCCCAGGATATGTTTCTGGCTGGCAGTATTATTATGATTCTCAGTGCCCTGACCGTCGTCGGCACACTCCTCTCCGACATTCTTCTGGCCCTGATGGACCCCCGGATTCGCTATGAAGGCGTGACGAAGTAGGGCCGGAGCAGCTAATTTTATCAGTCGTTGTAGAACACAGGATCGCAACCTATGAGCGTCGCAAGCGGCTACATCGAAGACGAAGTAACAGCAGAAGGCCAGGTCGTTGATGAAAGTTTTTACTATGCCAGCCAATGGGAGCTGATACGCTTTCGCTTTCGCCGACACAAACTGGCGATGATCTCCCTGGTCCTGTTGATTGTACTCTACCTGCTGGCTATCTTCCCCGGCTTTTTCAGCCCCTACTCAGCCGGTCGGCGCTTTGAAAAGTACCAGCAGGCCCCCCCAGTGAGTGTCCACTTTTTCAGCGAGAATGGCTGGGAAGGCCCTTTCTATTATGGCTATGGGCGGGAACTGAATCAACAGACCTTCAAATATGAGTTTACCGAAAATACGGACAACATCATTCCCATCGAGCTTTTCAGCCGGGGCGAATCCTACAAAATATGGGGGCTGTTCGAGACGAATATCCACTTCTTTGGTTCGAAGGAGGATGGCCCACCCCTGATGCTCTTTGGCGCGGATCGGCTGGGCCGGGATATTTTCAGCCGCACACTCATCGGCGCGCGCATCTCCCTCTCCATCGGGCTGATCGGCGTGCTGCTGAGCTTTGTCCTGGGCATTGTCCTGGGGGGCATCTCCGGCTATTTCGGCGGTCTGGTGGACGAGGTGATCCAGCGTATCATCGATTTTCTCATCTCCATCCCCCAACTGCCCCTATGGATGGCTCTCTCGGCGGCCCTGCCCCGCAACTGGCCTGTGCTGAAGACCTATTTTGCCATCACAATTATCCTCTCCGTCATCGGCTGGACAGGGCTGGCCCGGGTGGTGCGGGGCAAACTGCTCTCCCTGCGGGAGGAGGATTACGCGATGGCAGCCCAGGCCGCGGGGGCCAGCGAAGGGCGCATCATCTTCAAACATCTCTTGCCCGGCTTTACCAGCCATCTAATCGTCTCCCTCACCCTTTCGGTGCCGGGGATGATCCTGGCCGAAACCGCGCTCAGCTTTATCGGTCTGGGCATTCAACCCCCCGCGGTCAGTTGGGGCACACTGCTGCAAGACGCCCAGGATATTGTGGCGATTGCCCATCAGCCCTGGCAGCTCATCCCCGCGCTCTTTGTGATTGTGACAGTCCTACTCTTCAACTTTGTCGGTGATGGCCTGCGCGACGCCGCCGACCCCTACTCCTAAGCCCGAGGCGCATCTATGGCGAATCCCAACGGAAAGCTGCTGGTCGAAGTTAAGGAGTTGCAGGTTCATTTCTTTTTATACGAAGGCATTGTGCGCGCTGTGGACGGCGTCAGCTTTTCCATCAACGAAGGGCAAACCCTGGGCGTCATCGGCGAGAGCGGCTCTGGCAAGTCGGTCACGGCCCAATCCATTCTGGGCATTGTACCCTCTCCCCCGGCCCGGCAGATTGGCGGCGATATTCTGCTCTACCAGAACAACGCCAGCGGTGGCCGGGATGTGACCAATCTCTCCAAACTACACCGCACGGGCCCGGAGTATCGGGCCTTGCGGGGCAAGGAGATCGGGATTATCTTTCAGGAACCTATGACCTCCTTCAGCCCGCTGCACAGCATCGGCAACCAGATAATGGAGTCGATTCTGCTGCATATCCCCGGCGTTACCAAAGCCGAGGCCAAAGAGCGGGCCATTGAGATGTTGCGCCGGGTAGGGATTCCCAAACCGGAGCGGCAGGTGGATGCCTACCCCCACCAATTCAGCGGCGGCATGCGTCAACGGGCGATGATCGCTATGGCCCTCTCCTGCAATCCCCGGCTGCTCATCGCCGACGAACCGACCACCGCCCTGGATGTGACCATTGAAGCCCAGATTCTGGACCTGCTGCAAAGCCTGAAAGAAGAGCTGGGTATGGCTATCCTCTACATCAGCCACGATCTGGCTGTGGTGGGCGGCGTGGCCGACGAGGTGATGGTGATGTATATGGGGATGGTGATGGAACACGCGTCGGCTGCGGAGATTTTTGACTCTCCCCTGCACCCCTATACAAAGGCCCTCTGGCGCTCTATTCCCAAAATCGACGGCCCGCTGGACGCGCTGATCCCCATTGCGGGGAGTGTGCCCAGCCCCTTTGCCCAACACCGAGGCTGCCCCTTCTACTCCCGTTGCGTCGAGCGCATCCCCGATGTGTGCGACGCAGCCCTCCCGCCGGTGGTGGAAGCATCGCCTCGCCACAAAGTACGCTGTTTTCTCTACACCGACAATCGCCCATCTACCCCCCATCTCTTGCAGGAGACCCGCCGTGGCTGAATCTGTCAAACCCCTGCTGGAAGTGCAAGGACTCAAAAAATACTTCCCCATCCATCAGGGCTTCCTACGCAAATTGGTGGGTCACGTCAAAGCTGTGGACAATGTAAACTTTACAGTAGCCGCTGGCGAAACCCTGGGCGTGGTGGGCGAAAGCGGCTGTGGCAAAACCACACTGGGGCGCTGCATTCTGCGGCTCTATACCCCCACCGCCGGCAAAGTTTTGCTCAATCTGGACGAGCGGACAATCGACGTGACGGAGATGGAGGGCGAGGATCAGCGCCTTTTTCGGCGGCGGGCACAGATTATTTTCCAGGACCCCTTCGCTTCGCTCAACCCCCGCATGAACATTCTGGAGACGGTGGGCGAACCTCTGCTGGTGAACAAAGTGGCCCAGGGGCGGGAGTTGGAGGAGCGGGTGAAGGATGTGATCGTGCAGGTGGGGCTGCGGGTGGAGCATCTGCGCCGCTTTCCCCACAGCTTCAGCGGCGGTCAGCGCCAGCGGGTGGGCATTGCCCGTGCCCTGGTGGTGAATCCCAAACTGGTGGTCGCCGATGAGCCGGTCTCTGCCCTGGATGTCTCGATCCAGGCCCAGATTCTCAACCTGCTCCAGCGTCTGCAAGAGGAATTCCAGCTAACCTACATTTTTGTCTCCCACGATATGAGCGTCATCCGCTATATCAGCGACCGCATCGCCGTTATGTATGCGGGCAAACTGGTGGAACTGGGGGCAAAGGATGCCCTGCTCAACCAGCCCCGCCACCCGTATACCGAACTGCTCCTGGCCGCGGTGCCCCGCACATCCAAAGAATCCCGGGGGCAGCGGGTGGTGGTGGCCGGCGAACCGCCAGACGTGTCCAATCTGCCCAGCGGCTGCGTCTTTCGCGAGCGCTGCAAATATGCCAAAGAGATTTGCAGCCAGGAAGAACCCCAGCTTGTCGCCCTGGCTCCGGGCTACTTTGCCAGTTGTCACTTTGCCCAGGAGTTGGAACTGGCGGGAATCAATCAGCCCATTAAATACGCCTCCTATCCCCAAGTCGATTGATGCGCAACAATCTGTTACAATAAGAAATAACAGATGCAGGGGCATGGGTGTTGACCCATGCCGTACTGCTCACCCCCACCCAACCTCCCCCACTGTGGGGGAGGTTGGGTGGGGGTGGGGTGGCTGAACAGGTACCCTATGCCCCTGCCGCATCATTCCATACGCGGAGTGTCGATGAAAAACAGACTTGCTTTCTACGCAGTTGCCTACGGATTTTGGGGTTTTTCGATCCTTCTGGGGCTGCTTGCCGGGATGATTGTGCGCGAAACGGTCATCTTTGCCCTCATTAGCAGCGACGCCGATCGCTATGTGATCCATCTGGGCACCCAACTGATTACCGTTGTGCTCGGTCTTGTCCTGCTGGTTGTGATTGTGATCCTGGAAAATCGCTACCGGGTGGGCCTGGCCAAAGGGCGCAGCCGGGGCTACTTCCTCCGTTTCTTTGGCGCCACCCTGCTGGTAATGGCTGTCACCCATCTCTGGTACGTGGCGGTGGCCTGGGGTCTGGGCACGCTGGACACCTTCCGGCTGACCGCGGGTCTGGTGGAGGTCGTCGTGGGCAGCCTCTCCTTACAGTTGGCCCGCCGCAGCTTCCCCCGCTAAGTAGGCGTCCAGAAATAAGATACACTCGGTGCGTCGCACTGTCCGGCTACATCTGGGGCTGAGAACCATTTATTGGACAGTGCGACGCACCAGAACCCGCAAGTTATTTCTTGACGCTTACTAAGCCCCCTACCCAAACAGCTTTCCATCCTCCGCCCGCATATAGAGCACGGGCAGCGCCCACCAGGGCGCGTCCAGCCCGACCGCGTTTTGCACAGATTTGCGCGCCTCCACCACCGCCGCGTCCACCGGCCAGCGATCCGCCAGGGCCCGATAGAAGCCCGATGCAAAGGCGATCGCCGCGCTGTCGGGCACATCCGCCTGCATCCCCAGGGCTGCGGGCAGGCTGCTGCGCACCAGCGCGTGGGCCACACCCCCCGCGCCCCGCCCGCTCTGGCAGGCGTTGAAGAGGCCAAAACGGATATTCAGCCCGTCCAGCAAAATCGACAATTCCTCCGTGTTCACCCAATCCTTCTCGACAGTCCCGCCCCGTTCTCTGGCAAAGGCCAGGCTGCCCAGCCGGGTCGTCTCGTCGTACTCGCCGTGGCCGACGAAGTGGAGCAGGTGGGGCTGCACCCGGCGCAGCCGATCCTGCAACCCATCCCGGCTGACCGCCGCGCCTTCCAGCCAGTGTAGCTGCACCCGGCCTGTGGCCTGCAACCCGGCCAGGGCATCTTCCAGCCCGGCCCGCTCCCGGTTGCTCTCCAAAGATGCCAACCCAATCTCGGCTGAGGGGGCCAGCACCGCCAGCAGCCGCAGAGGGCCAGCTACCAGCAGGGCGTCCGTGCGCCGGGCCGCGTTGACATAACGCACCATCGGCGTTTGCAGACGCAGGGCGGGCCGCCGCTCGCCTATTTTGGCGGCTTCCCAGGGGATGGCCGCGGCCTCCTCATCCCGGGTAAAGAGACGCAGGCGCACCCCTTCCCCCGCGTTTTCGGCTGTGGCCTGGGCCGCGGCCCAGCGCTCCCCCACCCGCCCCGGCAGCAGCCGGTAACCGATCTCTTCGTTGATGCCGGTCAGCGCACCCACACCGTCCAGCCGGGGTGGCGGACCCTCCAATCCAACCACTGCCTCCTCGTCCTCCCCTTCGCTGGAACGCAGCACCCGGACTTCGATCACCCCTTCCCCGCTGGCAAGCTCCAGATCGAAGTTGCGATAGCGCTTGAAGGGGGACTGGGCAGCAGGCAGGGCGGGTTTGACAATCGCTGTCACCCCCAGCGGCTTGCCCACCGGTTGCAGCCGCTCGGCCAGGGTCTGGACGACGGTCAGCGCGGGCGCGTCCAGAAGGGTAATGTTGCGACCGGCCCAAAGCTCTCTGTCCCCGGCAGCCAGAGGTGCAGCCGGCGCCGCATAGGCCATAGGCGCAAAGCGGCCCAACTCCCTCAGCACTTCCCGCCAGAGTATCAGGAAATCCGGGCTGTCAAAGTCGAAGCAGAGAAAGAGGCAGGTCCCCCGCAGGGCATTTTCCACCTGGCGGCGGATCTCCCGTTTGGCCGAGGGTAGATCGTAGAGGTCATCCTCACTGAGGGTCAGACTCTGGGGCTGGCGCAGATCGCCGTAGAGTTTGATCAGCACAGGCTGGTCCCGCCGGGCCAGAGCAGTGTCGAAATCAGTGACAATCGGCTGCACTTTGCGCTCTGCCAGACTAAATGCCCGCTCTAACCCGTCGTCGTAGCGGGTGGTGATGAATGTCTCTACAGGCAGTCGGGCCAGCAGATTATCAAAGGGGTGTGGTGGCTGATTCTTTTCCAAATGATCTTTGAGTATCTGAATTACATCCCGCGTGCGCTGG
>JAHDWH010000244.1 GCA_023384455.1 Caldilineaceae bacterium
GCCCTCCGAAGACTCCGGGCTACTCAACCGGCGCTCACTGGTCTGATCTGGCCGTAACGCCCTGTGGCTTCGCCACCTTACGCAACACGCACTACGCACCACGCAACAGGAGTCCCGTCCGTGTCTGCCCATCCCCTCGTCGCCGCTGCGGTCAGCACCCTGCGCAAAGCCAGCCAGACCCCGCCTCCGCCTAATGACCGGCAGGTACGTCAGCCTGATAGCTGGCTGGTTCGCCACTCCTGGCAGGCGCTGGCTATCTCTGGCGCGCCCGAAGCAACATTCAGTGTCCTGGCGCTGGTGGGAGAGGGGGAGCCGTTTTCCCTGTATCGGGCCTTGCCCCTACTGGCGGATCGGGCGCCGGGAGATGTGGGACTGGCTGTGGCTCTGGCCGAGAAGTTGCGCACGCTGGGTTTTTTGCCCGCACTCCCCTTTGGCGGGGACCGGGAAAGCTGGGCAGAACAGCTATTGGCTGTGGCCTACAGCGCAGCGCGCATCGACGACACCAGCACGGCCTTTGCCTGTCTGGAAAGGTTGGATCAGCAGCCTGGCATCTGGTCAACCGTCTTTGCCCGCACAGAGCTGCGGGAACGGCTGGCTCAGACAGTCGTCTGGGCCGGCCCCCACCCCCTCACCCTGCAACTCCTGCGCAATGCCCTGCGGCTGCACGACGAACCGGGCAGCCATTTTCTGCTCAGCGTGGGAACAGCGGCTGCCCGCCACATCCGGGAGGATCGACGGATTTCGGCCAGCCGCCGCCTCCTGCGCCGCTGTGTCGATACCTTCCAGCACGCGGCCATCACCTCCCTCATCAGCCGCCGTCACGCGGCCGTCCTCTTTGGTCTGGCTGGTCAACCGGAGCGCATTCTGGAACAGTTGACAATTATTGCCAACGTCCAGGAAGCCCGGCGTATGAGCAACATCTATACCCTGCGGGATGCGGAGCAACAGGTGATCCGCCAGGTGCGCCGACCCCGGGCCAATGCGGATGCGGACTTCCAGATCTACACCCTCAAAGAGGCGGTGGAAGCCCTGCCCCTGGAAAAAATCTCGCCCTCCCAACGCCAGGCCCTGGCCGACAAAATCGCCGAATTGGGCGGCTCCAGTGACGGTTGGAGCGCGGCCGCGGCGGCTGGCGCGCTGGTTCGGTTGGGCGCGGGCAGCCAGGCCGCGGCTATCAACGAACGCATCGATCCCGGCGATCACAGCCGCAGCGAGGCCCATCGGGTGCTGGTCGAAGCGCTCTTGCGCGATGGCGACGAGACAGCCGCGGCCAGCCAAAGCGCAATGGGCCTGCGCTGGGCCAGGTCTCTGACGGAACACCACCCGGAGCGATTGACCATCTGGGGGATTGTCGAAGCCTATCTGGCCCAGGGCAAAGCCCAACAGGCGCTCTCTGTCTTGGGGCAGCGACGACCGCCCAGCTTTTCTGTCCGGCTGCGCCAGCTTTTTGGTGAACGCCCTGGCGCAGAAGCCTTGCGGGAAGAAGCCTTGCGGATGCACGCGGCCCTTTTGCAGGAAGAAGGGGGCGAAGACCAGGCCGTCGTCCATCTCTCCCGGCTGCGGCGCTGGGCACCCGATCTGCTGGAAGGCAAAGCCCTGGCTCTTTTCTACACAGAAAACGTGTTGGAACCCCTGCTCACCGTGCGTCACGACCGGGTGTTCTGGGCCTTTTTGCCCGATCTGCGCCGAGCGCTGGGCGGGATTGCGGGCCGGGAGTTTCCCACCCGCGTCGAGGATGTGTGTGAGAAGCTGGTGCGTCGTCTTGGGCAGCGGCGCGCAGAGAGTAGCGCGGACGCCGATGGAGAACTGCCCCAGGCAAGTGGCCGCTTGCAGGAGGAGGAAGCCGTGCTGGCAGATTTTCTGGCCCAACTCTGGGAACAGAGCGCGGCCCAGGGCATCTGGCAGACGGTCTATGCGGTAGGCGGAGCATTGCCGCTGATCATCGCCCTGGCTGGCCCCGCGGCTGTGCAGGCCATCGCACAGTTTGCCGCGACCGAGGGTATCCGTTGGCGGCGAGTCGTTGAGATCGAAGCCGAGACCGCAGAGGAGGGCGATCTGCCGGCCAACCATCTGAAACGTGAAACGTGAGGTGTCGTCACGTACTCTCACGTTTCACGTCTTCACCTTTTCGCACGCAAATCGTCACTTCGCCATTTATACACTTGGCAAGGTGACAAATTGACCGGGTGACAAGGTGACAAAATGTCAGTTTATGCCTGCGTCGAGTATATTCTACGGATGCTGAAATTAAAAGTGGCCGGAGCTGAGAGGCTCCGACCACTTTTCGGATTTTCAGAAGTTCGACTTTTCGGAAAAAGTCGAACTTCTGTTCCCACAATCCCGTCGGACGCGTTTAGAAGAAGTTGATGATGCCGCTGCCAAAGGCGCTGGCAAAGACCAGACTGACAATACTCATCAGTTTGATGAGAATGTTCAGGGCCGGGCCGCTGGTGTCCTTGAAGGGGTCGCCTACGGTGTCGCCCACAACCGCGGCTTTGTGGGCGTCCGAACCTTTACCGCCCAGTTCGCCAGTCTCGATCCACTTCTTGGCATTGTCCCACGCACCGCCCGCGTTGGCCATCATCACCGCCAGCATAAAGCCGGAAGCAATCGCGCCCACCAGCATACCGGCCACAGCCTCTTTGCCCAGGATAAAGCCAACCAGCAGGGGCACAACCACGGCCAGCGCTCCGGGCAGCACCATCTCGCGCAGCGCGCTGCGGGTGCTGATGTCCACGCATTTCTTATAGTCGGGCTTGCCCGTGCCCTCCATCAGTCCGGGAATCTCTTTGAACTGCCTACGCACTTCCATCACAATTTCAAAAGCGGCCTTGCCCACGGCTGTCATTGTCAGCGCGGCAAAGAGATAGGGCAGCATCGCGCCGATGAGCAGGCCGGGGATCATCTCGGAATCGAGCAGACTCAGTTCTTCGGGCTTCAGCCCTGCGGCCTGAATATAGGCAGCCATCAACGCCAGCGCGGTGAGAACCGCCGAGCCGATGGCAAAGCCTTTGCCCGTGGCCGCGGTGGTGTTGCCCAGGCTGTCCAGGGCGTCGGTGCGTTCCCGCACTTCCGGGGGCAGGTGGCTCATCTCGGCAATGCCGCCTGCGTTGTCGGCTACAGGGCCATAGGCGTCGGTCGCCAGGGTAATACCCAGGGTGCTGAGCATACCCACGCCAGCCAGGGCCACCGCGTAGAGACCCGTCTCCGCGCCCCCCAGCCCCAGGGCCAGGATAATAGCGACAGCTACGATCAATACTGGGGCAACAGTGCTGACCATTCCAACCGCAAGTCCCTGAATAATCAGGGTAGCCGAACCGGTTTCTGACGCTTTGGCAATGCTCTGGGTGGGTTTCTCGGTATAGCTGGTGTAATACTCGGTGAAATAGCCAATGCCGTTGCCGGCCAGCAGACCGACAAGAATCACCAGGAAAAGATTCCAGCCCGCGCCGGTAATGGCTATGACAATAGCGACGAAGACCAGCACCAGGGCGGACGAGGCGTAGATGGCCCGACGCAGGGTTGCCAGCAGGTCGTGCTGGGTGGCACCCTCCTTTGTCTTGACCAGGAATGTACCGATAAGCGAAGCGATGACGCCCACCGCTGCCACCAGGAAGGGGAGGGTGATCCCCACCCCGCCGGCCACGGTCGCACCCAGCGCGGCAGCCGCAATGATAGATCCGCTGTAGCTCTCGAAGAGGTCCGCACCCATCCCAGCCACATCACCCACATTGTCGCCCACATTGTCGGCGATCACAGCGGGGTTGCGGGGATCGTCCTCCGGGATACCCTTCTCTACCTTGCCCACCAGGTCCGCGCCCACATCCGCCGCTTTGGTATAGATGCCGCCACCCACACGGGCAAAGAGGGCGATGGAGCTGGCTCCAAAGCCAAAGCCTGTGATGTAGCTGATATTGCCGTCAAAGAGGAAGTAGAGGACGGTCAGCCCGATGAGGCTGAAACTGACCACCGACATACCCATAATCGAACCGCTGTTGAAGGCCACCCGCAGCCCGTCGTTCAGGCTTTTGCTGGCCGCGGCTGCGGTGCGTACATTGGCCCGCACCGCAGTAAACATCCCCAAATAGCCAGCGGAGGCCGAAGCAAACGCGCCCAACACAAAACTGACCGCTGTTTGCCAGTCCAGCCAGACAGCCAGAATCAACGCCACGACTGCAACAAAACCGGCCAGGAATGTGTATTCCCGGTTAAGAAAGGCAGCGGCTCCTTCCTGAATCGCAGCCGCGATCTCCTGCATCCTTGGGTTGCCTGCATCCTGGCCGAGAACCCGGCCCAATTGCACCACAACAAAAACAATACCGACCAGCGCAATAACCAATGCAAATGTGATACCTGCTGTTCCATCTAACAAAGCAGCCCTCCTTCGTAGCAATCGTAAAGTGGGAAACATCAAAATGAAAGCCGGGCGAACCGGCACAAATCCATTGCACAAAAACGGCCCCTGCCAGGAAGTACCTGTTTACAGAGGCCGCATAAGCCATCTGCCACGTCGCTGTAGCAATTGTAGAGTCGAGCACTTGTGTAAGAGTTCACAAGCTGTTTCTATTGTATTGTACGTACCAGTCTCTCGTCAAATTCCCTTTGTGCCTACCCCGCCTTGCGCACCACATCCACCACATTGGGCAGCCGTTCGATGCGGGTGAGGATGCGGGTAAGCTGGGCTACGTTGGTAATCTCCAGGGTGGCGTTAATCATCGCCATATTGTTCTTCATCCCCGTCACTGCCTCTGCCGAGCGCATATTAATCTTCTCATCCGCCACCAGCCCGGTCACATCCCGCAGCAGCCCGGCCCTGTCGTAGGCCCGCACCTGAATGCTCACCGGAAAAGTATCGCTGGACTCGGCCCCCCACTGCACTTCGATCAGCCGGGCATTCTCTTTGCGCCGGATCTGCGCGGTGATATTGGGGCAATTGATTTTGTGGATGGAGACCCCCCGGCCCATTGTCACATAACCCACAATCGAATCGCCGGGGACGGGATGGCAACAGCCCGCGGGGTGGGCCAGCAGCCCGTCCAGCCCGGCCACGCTGATCCCGTCGATGGTAGTGGCGCTCTTTTCCGGGCCGATGGCCTTGCGCAGAATAGTTTCGTCATCTTCCAGCAACTCCTGCTGCGCCCGTTCGTAATCCAACACCTGCTTGGCAATGTGCTGGCTGTTTACATCTCCATAGCCAATGGCGGCCAGGAAGTCGTCCAGATTTTCATAGCTGCACAGTTTGGCGACTGTCTCGAAGGGGAGGGTGACAGAGAGCCGTTTCAGCTCCTTTTCCAATACCTGCCGGCCCTGGGCCACATTTTGCTCCCGGGCCTGTTTGCGAAACCAGGTGCGGATTTTGGCCCGTGCCCGCTGGGTTGCCACATAGCCCAGATTCGGGTTGATCCAATCCCGGCTCGGCCCACCCCGCTTGGCAGTGACAATCTCCACCTGATCCCCGCTGTGGAGGGTGGTGTCCAGGGTGACCAGTTTGCCGTTGACCTTTGCCCCTCGGCAGCGGTGGCCCAATTCTGTGTGGATGTGATAGGCCAGATCGATGGGGGTGGCCTCCCGGGGCAGGTCCACCACATCGCCTTTGGGGGTAAAGACGTATACCCGGTCCTGGAATACGTCCGTCTTCATCCCGCTGACAAACTCCTGGGCGTCGGTCACATCCTGCCGCCACTCCATCAACTGGCGGATCCAGGCGATTTTGTTGTCCATCTCCTGATTGGGACGGGTGCCCTCTTTGTAGCGCCAGTGGGCTGCAATACCAAACTCGGAGAGCTGGTGCATATCCTGGGTGCGGATTTGCACCTCCATTGAACGCCCATTGGGACCGACAACCGCGGTGTGCAGGCTGCGGTAGAGGTTGTCTTTGGGGTTGGCTATGTAATCGTCAAACTCGCCGTGGATGGGCCGCCACAGGCTGTGAATCACCCCCAGGGCCGCGTAACATTCGCCCACATTGCCCACAATCACCCGGAAGCCGTGGATGTCGTAGATCTGCTCGAAGGGAACTTCTTTGCGCTGCATCTTGCGGTAGATGCTGTAGATATGTTTGGGCCGCCCGTTCACCTCGGCTTTGATGCCGTTATCGTCCAGGGCTTTCACCAGCATCCGCTGCACTTCGTCCACCCACTGCACCCGTTCCGTGCGCTTCTGGGCCATGGCTTTGGAGAGCTCCCGGTAGGTGCCCGGTTCCAGATAGCGGAAGCTCAGGTCCTCCAATTCCCATTTGATCTGCCAGATGCCCAGCCGGTTGGCAAGGGGCGCAAAGATTTCCAGGGTCTCCCGGGCAATACGCCGCCGTTTGTGGTCCGGCTGCCCCTGCAACGTGCGCATATTGTGAACCCGATCGGCCAGTTTGATCAGAACCACCCGTACATCTTCCACCATTGCCAAAAACATCTTGCGCAGGGATTCGGCCTTCTCGTCGGCCACCGTGTGGCGCATATTGCTCAGCTCTTTGATGCGGTTGAGCTTTGTCACCCCATCGACCAGACTGGCAATTTCTGGATTGAAATAGGCCCGTAGATAGTCCAGGGAATAGTCCGTATCTTCCACCACATCGTGGAGAAGACCCGCCGCCAGGGTGTCCGGGTCCAGGCGCAGATCGCACAGGATTTTGGTCACAGCCAGGGGATGGAGGATGTAGGGTTCACCGGTCTTGCGCATTTGGGCGCTGTGCGCGTCGCTGGCCACCACATAGGCGCGCAAGATCAGGTCGAGTTGTTCCGGGGAGAAGCTTTTGGGCAAGCGGCTAAAGAGATCTTCCAGGGCCTGGATTTCGGCAGGCAAGAGCGTGGGTTGCAGAGGGGCAATCCCATCTGCGGCGGGGGGCAACGAGGAAATTTTGGCAAGCAGGGGGTGGGTGGTTAACAGAAAAGGCTGCACCCCATCCCCATTGGACCTTTCGGCAGTCACCGCAGTCACCCTCTCTTCAGCCAGAATCATTTCTGCTGTCACTCTATTTTGCATCATACATTCCTGTTCCCAACACCCCCGCGCATCACGTAAATAGAACACGGATGGAGACAGAAAGAACGGGTTCACACAGCGCTGCCCTGGAAATAGCCATTCGTACGTCGGACTGTTAGTCCGACCAGCGACGGTGCAGGCCAGTCGGACTAACAGTCCGACCTACATTTTCGTCGTTATCCGGTGTCAGACAGTCGTGTGGCCTGCCCTGAAAATAGCCATTCGTACGTCGGACTGACAGTCCGACCTACATTTTCGTCGTTATCCGGTGTCAGACAGTCGTGTGACCTGCCCTGAAAATAGCCATTCGTACGTCGGACTGACAGTCCGACCTACATTTTCGTCGTTATCCGGTGTCAGACAGTCGTGTGGTCTGCCATGAAAACAGGACGCGGATGACGCTGACAAAACCACCTTTGATACAATCTGCGCCCTGACTTGTCCGGTTGTCCCACATTATACGTGCGAAGCCTGCCAACAGCAATGGCACAAAATCAGCCTGCTCCCGGAATAGAGAGAGATGGGGCGGCGGTTTACCACCGGTGCAGAATTGCTGCGAGGGGGGAGCACCCAAAAGGAGCCAACAGCGCCGTCTATACCAGAAACGCCCTGACCCGCTGGGCCACTCTCTCCTCGTCCGGGGTCTCCCAATCGAACCATTCCACCCCCTCCATCCGCCGAAACCAGGTGGATTGGTGGCGCACAAAGCGGTTCGTCTCGATACAGATGCGTTCGATGGCTTCGTCCAGGGACAACTCGCCCCGCAGATGCTGACCCATCTCCCGGTAGCCCAGGCTGGTGAGGGCCGGCAAGTTGGCCGCATACCCCGCGGCCAGCAGCCGGGCTGTTTCATCAGCCAGCCCCGCCTGGATCATCTGGTGGACCCGGGCCACAATCCGCGCGTGCAGCGTCTCCCGTCCCACCTCCAACCCCAGGCGCAGGATGCCATAGGCCGGTGGGTCGGCCCCCTCCAATACACTCTTGGGCTGGCCGCTCTCCAGCACAATCTCCAATGCCCGCACCACCCGCCGCACATTGCGTCCGTCGATCTGTTGCGCGCTGGCCGGGTCCAATTCGGCCAGCCGCCGGTGCAGAGCCGCGTGCCCCTCTGCTTTGGCAAAGGCTTCCAACTCGGCCCGCAACGCCGGGTTGGGCGGCACTTCGGGAATACGCAGCCCTTCGGTCACGGCCCGCACATACAACGCGCTCCCCCCCACCAGAAAAGCCACCCGCCCCCGCTGGTGGATGTGGTCGATGGCCGCATAGGCCAGCTCCTGGTATTCGGCCAGGGAAAGGGGACGATCCGGTGTCGTCACATCCAACAGGTGGTGGGGGATGCGGGCCTGCTCTGCCGCGCTGGGCTTGGCCGTGCCAATGTCCATCCCCCGGTAGATCAGCCGACTGTCCGCGCTGACAATCTCACCGTCAAAGCGCTCTGCCAGCGTCAGGCTGAGCGCTGTCTTGCCCGCGGCTGTCGGGCCGAGGAGGGCGATGAGGGGGGGAAATTGTTCTACCATCGAAAACCCTTCCAGTGCGTGACAAGGTGACAAGGTGAAGGGGTGATGTCACCTTGTCACCCCTTCACCTTGTCATCCCCCGCCCACGGCGTGGCGTATGTGGGTGACGGCGGCCTGCCCATTGCGATCCAATTGCACAGCCACCGCGTCGATGCGCCAGGGACCCCGCCACTCTTTGGCCTGAATGTAGTGGGCGGCCACCTCGCGCAGTTTGGCCTGTTTGCGCGGGGGGAAGGCCTGGGCAGCACTGCCCCGGAATGTGCTGCTCCGGGTGCGCACCTCCACCAGCACCAACCAGCAGGTATCAGCTCCACCCGTGGCAAAATCCGGGCCGGTCTCCTCGGCTACAATATCCAGTTCCCCTGCCGGGCAGCGCCAGTTGCGCTCCACAATAGAAAGCCCGGCTTCCCGCAGGGTTCGCACTGCGATCTCTTCTCCCCGACGGCCAGTGCTCTTGCGGTCGTCGCCCATACCTGCGCTCCTCCAAAAAGCTATTGCTTGGGTGCGACGCACTCGCCACACCCATTTTGCAGTAGAATCTACTCCTGGCGAGTG
>JAHDWH010000245.1 GCA_023384455.1 Caldilineaceae bacterium
GGTAACCCTGTGTGAGAGTAGACCGTCGCCAACTATTCCCCTCCTCTTTTCTTTTCTAAACCGCATACTTCCCCTTTCAATTGCGTCCATTTGTGGTATACTGACGCACAGACCCGATTCTATCTGTCTGCTGCCAAATCAAATGGACGACAAACCTCCCGAACCTGATCTGTTTTCTGCCCAAGCTGATATTTGGGCGTATGATTTCACAGACAGAAATCGCATAAACGACCCTAAACCGACTTTCTCCCTTTTCCCAAAGGAGAGGATCGGTCTTTTTGCGTTCGCGCTTTGCGCCATCAATCCACCTATTCTGCAGGAGTTGCCCTAATGACAACCGCCACTGTAATTCTGGCTGCTGGTTTTGGAACCCGGATGAAATCAGAATTGCCCAAAGTCTTGCACCCGCTGGCGGGCCGTCCTCTGGTGGAATGGGTAGTCAGGACCGGCGAATCTATCGGTGATCGGAGACCCGTCGTCGTCGTAGGACATGGCAAGGAGCAGGTCCAGGCTTTGCTGGGGGAACGGGTGGAGTATGCCGAACAGAAGGATTTACTGGGTACGGGCCATGCAGTGATGCAAGCAACCCCATTCTTAATCGGCCAGGCTGATAGAGTGGTTGTGCTCTATTCGGATATGCCCCTATTGCGGGAAGCCACTTTACAGCAATTGCTGGAACTATACCAGCAGAATGAACCCCAGGGCGATTTGGCGGTGGCGATGCTTACAATCGTGCGGGACGATCCCCAGGGCTTTGGGCGTGTGGTTCGGGATGGGGCTGGTCAGATTCAGTCGATTGTGGAAGAGCTGGACTGTAGCCCAGCGCAGAAGTTGATTCGCGAGTTGAACCCGGGCATCTATTGCTTCAACGGTGCGTGGCTGTGGGAGAATTTGCCCAAATTGAAGCAGAGTCCTAAAGGGGAATACTACCTGACCGATATGATAGAGATTGCCACCAGCCAGGGCCAGCGGGTGGTTGGGATGCAAGCACCATTGGAGGATGTCTTTGGGATTAACGACCGCATCCATCTGGCCGTAGCGGCTACTGCCTTGCGTCAGCGTATTAATCAAGCGCATATGGGGGCTGGTGTCACGATTGTGGATCCTGCAACCACATACATCGAGGCAACCGTAGAGATCGGCCAGGACACAACCATCTACCCCGGCTGTCATCTGAAAGGGAAGACCGTCATCGGCAGGGGTTGCCAGATCGGCCCGAATAGTCAGATCGAAGAATCTCTCATCGGTGATGATTGCCGGGTTTTGTATTCGGTGCTGGAATATGCGCGGATGGATCGGGCCAGTGAGATCGGCCCCTTTGGTCATCTGCGCAAAGGCGCGCACCTGGGCGAAGAAGTTCATATGGGCAACTTTGGCGAAGTCAAGAACAGTTATCTGGGGCCGGGCACAAAGATGGGCCATTTCAGTTATGTGGGTGATGCCACGATTGGCAGAAACGTCAATGTGAGCGCGGGAATTATTACCTGCAATTACGATGGCAAGCATAAAAATCACACGGAGCTGGGTGATGATGTCTTCCTGGGAAGCGACACATTGCTGGTTGCGCCTGTCACGCTGGGGCCGGGGGCGCGCACGGGGGCTGGTTCGGTGGTGACCCGGGATGTACCGGCGGGTGCGCTGGTCTATGGGGTACCGGCCCGTCCGCCTATACCCAAACGCGACCCGGATTGATCTGGGCAGGGTTGAAGGAGAGTATTGTGGCTGTTGACGTGATTGTGGCGATTCTGTTGTACGCCGCCTGTATTGTGATGATAGGTTCTGTCGCCTCGGCAGAGGTAGCCCTGGCCTCGACGCCCCGTATACGCATACGTCAGCTAATCGAGAGGGGCGATCCCTCGGCAAAGAGAGTAGATCGGCTGCTCTCTGACCCGGCACGCTTTCTTTCCACGCTGATGTTGGCTAAAAACGGTGCCTTTGTGCTGGCCGGCGCTGTGATTGTGACCGCTTCCCTGCGCCAGGAATGGAGCCTTTCCGTGCTTCTGCCTGCTCTCTTTGCAGGTTGGTTTCTGCTGGTCTGTGTTCAGATTGTGGGTCGGGCCTATACCCTCCGCAACTCGGTCTGGGCAGCCCTGACATTGGGCCAGTATGTAAATCTGTTGATTGCACTTCTGCTCCCCTTTTCCGCGCTCTTGCGTGGGCTGGGCAACCGGGTACGCAATGGGAACGAAGAGGCCAGCGCCGAGAGTATCTTTCTGAGCGAAGACGGCCTGCGCTTTCTTCTGCATGTGGGCGAGGGTGAAGGGGTTATCGAAGAAGTCGAAAAGCAGATGATCGCCGGTATCTTTGAATTCGGCGACACAACGGCCCGGGAAATAATGGTCCCCCGGCTGGATGTAACGGCCATTGCTTCTGAATTGACCGTTGCCGAATGTCTGCCCATCATTCTTTCCAGCGGGCACAGCCGTATTCCTGTCTATCAAGAGAATATCGACAATATCGTCGGCCTGCTGTACGCCAAAGACCTGCTTCGCTGTTTTATGGAGGAGCGCTCAGAGATACCCCTTATTCAGATTCTGCGTCCTGCCTATTTTGTGCCCCAGAGCAAAAAGCTGGACGATCTATTGCGCGAGTTGCAGGTAAAGCGGATTCATATGGCGATTATTGTGGACGAATATGGCGGCACAGCGGGCATTGTGACTATCGAAGATATGATCGAAGAGATCGTCGGCGATATCCGGGATGAATACGACTCCGAGGATCTGCTTGTCCAGACGATTAACCCCTATACCCATCTCTTCAACGCCCGAGTCTCTTTGGATGAAGTGTCAGAGTTGATCGAAATCGACCTGAGCGAAGCCTATGACAATGTGGATACGTTGGGCGGGCTGATCTACAGCCAATTGGGGCGTGTTCCAGAACAGGGCGAAGGGCTGGAGATTCTTGACTGGCGTTTCACTGTGTTAGACATCAACTCCCGCCGAATCGAACAGGTGCAGGCGGAGAGGATTGTTAGAAACACCCCTTTTGACCCGGAGAAAATGGGTGACACAGCGCCAGAGAGGGCTGCCCATCAGCGGGTGGCCGGCTCGACAGCCTAGTCTACAAGAGGCGACAGCTCTGTCTTCATCACCCCCAAAATTGGAGGGCGCAACAGCCCCAGGAGAAAACCCTTGTCGATTTCTGATAAAGAATGCAGCCGACTGAACGCGGCTGCCCAAGCTGCGCGGACATTTGCCTATGCGCCCTACAGCAACTATCGGGTTGGCGCGGCGGTTCTAACAGGTGAAGGCACAATTGTCAGTGGCTGCAATGTGGAGAATGCCTCTTACGGCGCTACTATCTGCGCCGAACGGGTGGCCCTGACCCGGGCCGTGGCCGAAGGCAAGAAAAATTTTATTGCAATCGCCGTGGCTACCGAAGACGGCGGCTCCCCTTGCGGCATCTGCCGCCAGGTGATGGTGGAACTTGGCCCGGAGATGCAAGTCTTTATCAGTGACGCCTCGGGCGCGTTTCGCTCCACCACAGTCCGCGAACTTCTGCCCGACTCCTTTGACGGCTCTGGGCTGATCACCCCTGCGCGCTCGAAAATGCAAAAGACAGATTGACGCAGTTGGCGGGCATTACAGGTTGCGGTATTGACTGCGCCCGGCTTTTCATCCTCCTTACTCCGTTGACTTTTACCCCCGCTTCTGGTATGGTGCGCCTATGAATGTTCCTGCTTTGATGGCCACCTATCAACTTCGCCAGCGTGAATATCTGCTACGCATCACCCGGGCTATGACCTCTCGGCTCGATCTGCCCAGCCTCCTCGAACTGATCCTGACCAGCGCTGCCGAGATGGTTGCTGCGCCAGCCGGGCTGATCGTTCTGCATGAGATGGGAACCACTCCGATTCGGACGACCCAATGGGATTCTATTGAGATTGAGGCCGAACCACAGGCGCGCATCCGCACAACCTATGGCGTTCCCGATCAACTCCTGCCCGCTTTTGGCCCTCTTTTGCGGCCAAGCGCCCCCCTTTTGCCCCTGGAGGACGAAGAAAATGACGGGGTGCAAACGCCCGGTGAACGCTATCGACGGGATTTGGAGCGGCGGGTGCAGGAGGTGGAAGAGAATCTGGGGCGCAAACTGGGGCAGGTGCTGGGATTGCCTCTCTTTTTTGAAGAGGAGATGCTGGGGGTTATCTACCTCTTTCGGGGAGGCAGCGCTTTTACCCAACTGGACTGGGAGTTTTTGGAAGGTTTTGCCTATCAGGCCGCGATTGCTGTACGCAACGCCCGGATCTATGCCCAGCTTTCCACAGAGCGCAGCCGTCTGGCTGCTGTGATCGAGAACAGCGCGGATGGCATTCTCCTGCTGCGCCCGGATCGCCGGGTGGCTGTGATCAACCAGGCTCTGGTAAAGATGCTGGGCCGGGACGCCCAGGAGCTGGTGGGCAGGCCGTGCAGCGAAGTTCTCGAATTGCAGAATGTGACCGGAGATGATCTGTGTGCTGGGTCAAAGGAAACAATCCCGCCGGAAGGGCTGCGTTGTGAGGGTGAGCTTCTCCGGTCATCGGGGGGCAACCTGGCCGTTACAATTACCTATACTCCGCTTTTTGATAGCCAGGGACGACTAACCGATATTATCGCCAATGTCATCGACATTACCCGCTTCCGGGAAGAAGAGGAGATGAAATCCACCTTTGTCTCCATTATCAGCCACGAGCTGAAGACCCCTGTGGCGCTGGTGAAGGGGTATGCCCAGACCCTGGCCCGGCCCGATGCCGCCTGGGACCCGGAGACCGCGCGTCAGAGCTTGCAGATCATCGAGGAAGAGGCCGACCGATTGGAAGCACTGATCAATAATTTGTTGGATGTGAGCCGAATTCAGGCTGGTGACCTGCGTTTGGAAATTGCCGATGTCAATATGTGCCGTCTGTTGGAGCGGATCGCCCAGGACTACCGCACCCAGACTGTGCATCACCAGATTGAACTGGACCTGCCAGATGCCCTGCCTATCATCTCTGGCGACGAAGAACGGCTGCGCCAGGTTTTCACCAATCTGGTGGGCAATGCTATCAAATACTCACCAGATGGGGGGGTGATCCGTATTGGCGGCTGGGTGGATGAGAAGAAAAACGGGTCTGAATCCCGCCCCCGGCTGGTAATTTATGTGGCGGATGAAGGGATCGGAATCCCAGAAGAAGAGCTGCCAAAAATTTTTGATCGCTTCTATCGGGTAGACAGCGGCCTGCGCCGCCGAACAGCAGGTGTTGGGCTGGGCCTCTTTCTGATCAAGGCCATTGTCGAAGCCCATCACGGCGAGATTTGGGTTCGCAGCCAACTGCACAGAGGCACCACCTTTTCAGTCGCTCTGCCTATGGATGAAATGAAAGCAGATTGTACCTGTTGAGCCACCCCACCCAACCCCACCCCATTCCAGGGAGGGAACAGGAGCGACTCCTCTCCTACAGGGGGGGCGGTTGGGGGGGGGTGTGCCGTTACCACAAAATGCACTTTTCCCTGCAAACGTGCGTTGGGTGGGGAATAGTGCTACAATAGCTGGGGGAAGATTGTGCAATATGCCACGAACCTGTACTGGTCAAAAATATCGTGAAATCTGTAGGTGCGGTTTGCAACCGCACTTTCACCCGAAGAAGGCGATTGCAACCACATCTACGTTTTACCATCTCGTTGACCAGTACAAATATGCCACGAACCCCATATTCCTTACCTGGACCACAAAGGAGTACTTCGCCATGAGCGATCAGACATATCGAATCGAGCGGGACAGCCTGGGCGATGTGCGGGTACCAGCCGATGCCCTCTATGCCGCGCAGACCCAGCGGGCCGTAGAGAATTTTCCCATCAGCGATCTGCGCTTTCCCCGGCCCTTTATCCGCGCCCTGGGGTTGATCAAAGGCGCGGCCGCGGCTGCCAACGAGAAGCTGGGCTTGTTGGATACGCCCATGTCCGCTGCCATCCAGTCGGCCTGTGCCGAAGTGGCCGCGGGTGATCACGACGCCCACTTTCCCCTGGACATCTTCCAGACCGGCTCCGGCACCAGCACAAATATGAACGCCAACGAAGTGATCGCCAATCTTGCCAGCCGTAAGCTGGGGCAGAAGGTACACCCCAACGATCACGTCAATATGAGCCAGAGCAGTAACGATGTGATCCCGACGGCGATTCACGTCAGCGCCTATCTTTCCGTGGCCGAAGAACTCCTGCCTGCCCTGGCCTATCTGAGCGACGCCCTGGAGCGTAAGGCAGCCGAAGTGGATCACGTAGTGACTACCGGACGCACCCATTTAATGGACGCCATGCCCGTGCGCCTGAGCCAGGAGTTGGGCGGCTGGCTCAGCCAGATTCGTCACGGCATTCAGCGGGTCGAGAGCAGCCTGCCCCGTCTGGCCGAGCTGGCCCAGGGCGGCACAGCCGTCGGCACTGGTATCAACGCCCACCCCGGCTTTGGGAGAGCCATTGCGGCCGAGCTGGCCGAACAGACCGGACAGGCATTTGTCACCAGCGCCAACTACTTTGAAAGTCTGAGCACCCAGGACGCCGCGGTGGAATTGAGCGGCCAGTTAAAGGTCGTCGCTACCTCGCTGATGAAAATTGCCAACGATCTGCGTTGGATGAACAGCGGTCCGATTGCCGGCTTTGGCGAAATCTCTCTGCCTGCCCTGCAACCGGGCAGCAGCATTATGCCCGGCAAGATCAACCCGGTGATCCCCGAGGCGGTGGCGATGGTGGCCGCCCAGGTGACGGGCAACGATCTGGTGATTACCCTGGCCGGTCAGTCTGGGAATTTTCAACTGAATGTAATGCTGCCCGTGGCTGCCTACAACCTGCTCCAGAGCATTACCCTTTTGGCTGGCGCATCCCGGCTGTTGGCCGACAAAGCCATCGCCGGTTTTACGGTCAACGAGGAGAAGATCAGTGATCTGGTAGGGCGCAACCCGATTCTGGTCACAGCGCTCAATCCGGTCATCGGCTATGAACTGGGCGCAAAGATCGCCAAGAAAGCCTACGCCGAAGGCCGCTCTTTGCGGGAAGTGGCCCTGGAAATGACCGAGCTGACGGGCGAAGAACTGACCCGCCTGCTCGATCCCCGGCAGTTGACCGAGGGTGGCATTCAAGAGGCATAACGTCTTGTGCCGCCGTGGCGGATGGCCAGGGGCGCTGCCAAGCAGCGCCCCTGGCCGTTAAACACGCCGGACACGGCCAAAGGCCCAGCCGAGGACTATGGCAAACAAGCGTGGGTTCACCGAGCCGATGGAGGATTTTCTACTTTCGTCCCAGGCAGAAGAAGGTCTGCGCGCATTGGGCCAACAGAATCTGGCGAACCAGTATCACCTGGCCCTGTTGACCCAACTGCGCGCCACGTACACCCCGGAACAGGCCGGCGCGCTGCTGTCGCTGGCAATAACCCGGCAGAAAGCCGCAGACAAATTCCCGGAGGCTGACCGGCTTTTCTTTACCCCGGAAGCGTTGGAGCAGGCCACTACCTGGCCTATTGCCCAACACCGGGCCGCCTATCTCCATCGCCACGCGCCCCCTGGCCCGGTACTGGACCTGGGCTGCGGTATCGGCGGCGACACTTTGGCCCTGGCCCGTCACCGATCTGTGATCGCCTACGAGACAGACCCGATGCGGTTGCGCTTTGCCCAAGCCAATGCGGCCGCGCTGGGGCTTGCCGGGCAGGTCGATTTCCGGCTGGCCGATTGGGCTGAGGAATTGGCGGGGGATCGGTTGCCCTTTGCCGCGGCAGCCTTTGCCGACCCAGCCCGGCGGGCTGAGGGGCGGCGGCTCTTTGGCCTGGAGCAGATGATCCCGCCTCTTTCTGTGCTGCTGCGCCTGCAAGCACGCATTCCCGCGCTGGGAGTAAAGATGGCCCCCGGGGTGGCAGACGCAGAGATTCCGGCTGGCTGCGGTGTGGAGTTCATCAGCCACCAGCGCACCTGCAAGGAAGCGGCGCTCTGGTTTGGCCCGCTGGCCAATGGGGGCAAACGCTGGGCATCTGTCTATGACGGCGAGGGTTGGCATTCGCTGGAAGCATCCCTGGCCCTGCCGCCGGTCGGTGATCTGCTCCCAGGACAATATCTTTACGAGCCAGACCCCGCGGTTGTTCGTGCCGGCCCCTTTGCCGAGCTTTGCGGGATGCTGGACGCCCATCTCTTTGATCCGCAGATCGCCTATCTGGTCGGCCCACTGCCCAGCCCGGGGAGCGAGGCGGCGCCTTTTGTGCAGACTTTTCAGATCGAAGAGATTCATCCTTTCAGCTTGAAAACCCTGAACCGGCGTTTGCAGGCCCTGAATATCGGACAGGTAGAGCTAAAACGGCGGGGGCCACCCATCGAGCCGGAGAGTCTGCGCCCCCGGCTGCGGCTGGTGGAAGGCGGGCGGCCCGGCGTGGCGATTCTGACCCGCCGGGGTGATGAACGGCTGTTGTTGATGGCCCGACGCGTTTGAGAGGAACTATTCATCGATGAAAAACAATGAAACACCCATGACCGAAAGCGATCTCATCCCATTGGCCCGGCAGGTGGGCGCGGCGCTGGCCGCAGCCGGGCTGGTGATCGCCACAGCCGAGAGCTGTACTGGCGGTCTGGTCGGCCATCTGATCACCGAAATTCCCGGCTCGTCGGCCTGGTTTTACGGCTGCGCTGGGGTCTATAGCAATGCGGCCAAAGAACGGCTGCTGGGCGTTCGCTCCGAGACGCTGCTGGCAAAGGGCGCGGTGAGCGGGGAGGTAGCCCAGCAGATGGCCCAGGGCGCGCTCTCCCTCTACGGCGCAGATGTGGCTGTCTCCATCACCGGGATTGCCGGGCCGGGGGGGGGGACTGCCGAAAAGCCCACCGGATTGGTCCATCTGCACTTGAGCGCGGCCGATGGCAGCGAGCGGGCCGAACGGGTCGTTTGGACGCTGGATCGCAGAGGAAATAAGTTGCTCAGTGCACAATTAGCGCTGCGGATGCTATTGGAATATGCAGCGAAATAGGAGATTGCTGTACTGGTCAAAAACATCGTGAAATCTGTAGGTGCGGTTTGCAACCGCACTTC
>JAHDWH010000246.1:0-5565 GCA_023384455.1 Caldilineaceae bacterium
CTCTTCCTCCCGACTCATTTTCCACCCTCGCATACTTGTGGGTAATGATTAGCACTTTGGGGGAGGTTGGGAGGGGGTGCGCAGTTACCGCAAATCTTTGCCCACGTCGCTGCCGCTGCGCACACTCTTGCGCTTGGCAAAGGCATCGTCGCCGCTGAAGGGATGAACTACGGCATTGCGTCCGATAGTAATACCCGCGGGGATACGGCTGCCTTTGCCGATGAGGGTAATGCCAGTGTTCAGCCGCTCGGGCAGGGCCGTGTTGGGCTTATTGTTATCGCCGTAGCCCACCTGTGCGCCCTCTTCGATGATCACCCCTTTGTCCACAATACAGCGGTCCACCACTGCGCCCGCCCCAATGACCGTATCGTTGAGGATGATACTGTCCCGCACGACTGCCCCTTCGGCCACCCGCACCCCTGGCGACAGGACGCTGCGCTCGACCGTTCCGTCGATCTGACACCCATTGGAAAGCAGCGTGCCGTCCACATCTGCGCTGGGGCCTACTTTGACCGGCGCGGCCTCTGCGCTGCGGGTATGGATCACCCACTGGGGATCATACAAGTCCAGGGCCGGCTCCTCGGCCATCAGACTCATATTGGCCTCCCAATAGGCTTGCACAGTGCTGATGTCCGCCCAATAGCCGGGAAAGGTGTAGCTCTGCACCCGGCGGCTTTCCGCCAGCAGTGCGGGCAGGACGTGATAGCCAAAATCCACATGGGTGCTGCCAGCCAGGAGATCGACCAAAAAATCCCGGCGAAAGACATAAATCCCCATAGAGGCCAGATTGCGGGGGGAGCGGCGGGGCTTCTCCTGAAACTCCACAATGCGCCCATCTGCCGCGGTGGAGACAATGCCGAAACGGTGGGTTTCGTAGTGATTGACCCGACGCACGGCAACCGTCACATCCGCACCGGTCTGGGCGTGCTGGTCGAGAAGAGGGCGATAATCCATCACCGAAACGTGGCGGCCCGAGAGGATCAGCACATACTCCTCGCTCTGCTGGGCCACGTGGTCCAGGTTGCGCCGCACCGCGTCGGCGGAGCCCCGCTGCCAATCCCCATAGGGTCCACCCCGGTAGGGCTGGAGGAGACGCACGCCACCGCTGGCCCGGTCCAGGTCCCAGGGCTTGCCTATGCCGATGTGATCGTTCAGGCTGCGGGGGCGGTATTGGGTCAACACAGCCACGTTATGAATACCGCTGTTGACACAATTGCTCAGGGAAAAATCGACCAGCCGAAACTTTCCACCAAAGGGCACGCTGGGTTCCGAGCGGATTTCGGTGAGTACGCTCAGGTCTTTGCTCTCCCCACCGGCCATAATCATTGCAAATGCACGGGCCATAGATACCACCTCGCTACGTTTATGCGAACTATTGTGCGAACTATCGTTTCGTTAAACCGTCTGCCCGTCTTTGACTTCGCCATCCGCGGGAAAGTCGCCAGAGCGGCGGTCGCTGTTGATCAACACATTCGTGCCCACCCGTGCCCCATCGGGAATTTCGGCGCCTTTGCCGATCACAGTAATCCCAAAGGCCAGGCGGTCGGGCATCTTTTCGTTGACCACCGCGGCATCCCCCACGCCGATCTGCGCGCCCGCGCCCACAATCACCTGCTTGTCCACCACTGATTTTTCGATGAGCGCGCCTGGCCCGATCCAGGCATCGTTCATCACAACACTATTGCGCACCACCGCGCCGGGGCTAACGTAGACACCGGGGCTGAGTACGCTGTTTTCCACCAGCCCACGCACCACACAGCCGTTGGAAACCATACTCTGCACTACCTTTGCCTGGGGACCGATCTTAACCGGCGGGCGTTCTTCCGATTTGGTGTGGATGGGCCATTTCTCGCTGTAGAGGTCCAGGGCCGGATTGGGCTGTACAAGATCCAGACTGGTAGTCCAATAGGAATCTACTGTTCCTACATCGACCCAATAACCTTCAAAGCGATAGGCATATACCCGATCTCCCCCGGCCAGCATAGCCGGGATGACGTGCTTGCCGAAATCCTCCCGGGGTGTCTCTTGGCTGCCTTCATTCAGCCGCTGGGTCAAAGAGCGGGTATTGAAGACGTAAATCCCCATAGAGGCCAGATTGCCCCGGTTCTCTTTGGGTTTTTCATAGAATTGGGTAATGCTGCCATCTTCCGCCACCTCCATAATACCAAAACGGTTCGCCTCTTCCATAGGAACGGGCATGACCGCAATCGTCAGGTCAGCGTTCTTTTCCCGATGCCAGGCCAGCATGGGGCCATAATCCATTTTGTAGATGTGATCCCCGGAGAGAACCAACACCTGATCAGCGTTGTGTTCATAGACAAAATCCATATTCTGGTGAATGGCGTCCGCAGTGCCCGCATACCAGTTCTGGTTGCCCCGGCCCTGATAGGGCTGGAGAAGACGCACCCCGCCCCGGGTGCGGTCCAGATCCCAGGATTTGCCAATGCCGATATGTTCGTTCAGGCTGTGGGGGCGGTATTGGGTCAGAACGCCGACTGTGTAAATGCCGCTGTTGACGCAATTGCTCAGGGGGAAATCAATAATACGGAATTTACCGGCGAAGGGAACCGCCGGTTTGGCCCGCTGTTCAGAAAGAACAGTGAGACGGGTACCTTCACCGCCAGCCAAAATCATTGCAATTGTGGTCATTCAGACCTTCTTTCTCCACGGGAAGAGGAACAAAAAGACAAAATGGCCTGAATATCCTAACCCAAAGCGCAGCGGAACGCAATTTCAATTCTGATACCCCAACTCTCTTTTTGAAATTCATCCTGACGGCTGGTATAATCAGTTGCTGACTTGACGGTATTGATTGATTTGGAGTAACTACTCAGGGTGCAACGCACTCGCCAGGAATAGATTCCACTGCAAAAAGGATGTGGCGGGTGCGTCGCATCCTGAGCCTGAGCAGTTACGATTTGAAAGCAGGAGGGGTACGTGTTGCAGAGAAAGACCCAAACCGCTGCATTTTGGCGTAATCAATTCGAAGTGACTCAGGATGATCTGGATTTTATCCACGAACTTGTTCTGGATGCCAGCTCGCCGTTGACAACCGAGCAATTGTCCCAGCGGCTGATCGAGGAGTACCAGCGGCGGGAGACAAGCCGTATGGAGTCCGAGCTATCCAAAGGCAAAATCTACCAGCCGGACAAAGCCTATGCCGTAGGCCAAACCCTCGTCTTCCCTACGATGGATTTTGCCGTGGCAGAGATTACGGCTACCCGGCCCGGTGAAAACCCGGAGCACGGCGACTTTTCCGTGATTGAAGTGCAGTTCGCCGACAATGGCAGCAAACGGGAGTTTGCCGCCAGCTTGAAAACCCCCCATCGGTTGAACCAGGCCAATGGCCAGAGCATCGTGGAAAAAGGCGCGCTTCTCACCGCCCAAGAGATATACAGGCTCTACCGGGATGAGATCGACGAGAGCGTACTCTACGCGCTGGAAGAGGGCGAACGCCATACGGAGTTTGTCCAGGTGGGGGAATACTGGCTGCTCTCGGATATGCTGGCCGATGTGCATGTCGGCCACCTGAATATTGCCGAAGCGCTGATTGAAATGCAGAGCCGCCCGCTGACCTCCCAGGAAATCCTCAAAGAGATCGACCTGGGCAGCCATATTTCCCAGCCCATGCGGACTATCAGCATCAACCACGCGCTCTCTGGGGATGATCGCTTTGACAAAGTGGGCAATGGCGGAAACCATCTCTGGTATCTAAAACGGTTGGAACCAAAGGAAGCATTGGAAATCCCCGCGCTCCTGCGCCCCCACAGCCCCCGCTATAACCGGGCACTCCTCAGCGTAGAACTGCTCCAATTGGAGTGGGAACTGGATGACGAATGGGGCGAAAGCGGCGTTGGCAGTGATGTGCCGTCGATCGTTCCCAGCACCAGCTTTACCCTCATATACCCCCACCGGCACTACGGAACCCTACCCCTGGGCAGCCGTACCCGCAGCTTCTTCCCGGCTGGCAGCGAAGGGCGCTCGATGGTTACAGTCATCGACGGGCGCTGGGGCAAGCGTTTCAGCGCCTGGGTTGTACACGGCGGGCGCTACGTGAGCGGGCTGAAAGAGTGGATGGAAGAACACAGCCTGCCCGTGGGCGCACAGGTGACTTTGGAACGCACCCAGAACCCCGGCGAAGTGGTCATCGACTATCGCCCCCGCCGGATGAAGCGGGAATGGAGCCGTTTTGCCTCCGCCGATGGCAACCGCTTTGGCATCACTTTCGAGATGAACAAAGTGCAGATTACCTGTGAATACGATGACTATCTCATCGTTTCCACAGAGGAAACCAAGCAACTGGACGCCTTGAGCCAGCGGGCAGAAAAGGCAGGCGTCAGTGTAGACGAGCTTGTGGAGCAGATTGTGCCGGAGCTGACAAAGCTCAGCCCCCAGGGCACCGCCCACGCCAAGACGGTCTACAGCGCTGTCAATATGCTCTGGCGCTGCCCCCCTGGCCCCGTCTTCTACGCATTGATCAGCAATCGTCGCTTCCGCGATGCCGGCGGCGGTTTCTTCGCTCTGGAGGTATAACGAATGGCCCCTGCCGTAACCAGGCCCGACATCACCCGCTTTCGCCCCACGGCGGACACCAAATTTCACATTGACTACTCCTGGTGGGAGGATAGCGGACGGGATTTCCGCCTCTATCTGCGGGATCAACTCTGCGCGGAGTGCCGGGAGCGTTTCAACGATCATCGCAACACAGAGAATGTGGATTGGGTGGACCCGGAAACCGGCGAAGTCCACCGCACAGATGCCCTGTGGGAATGTCTGCGCACCCGCTGCGCCAACGACCCGGACTTTATCAACGAACATCTGCCCATCGGCGCAGCCTGTTTCCGGGTCTTTCTGGCCAACGACAACACACCCTTGTCACCCAACGAACTGAGTCAGATTCTGCCCTGGAAACCGGCCCGGATTATTCTGGCTACCCTGGGTGGTCGCCAGATTTATCTGGGAATTCGGCCTGTGCAGTAGTAGCTTCGGCCGTAACTGCTTACCCCCTCCCAACCTCCCCCACAGTGGGGGAGGAGTCGATCCAGTTCCTTGCCTGGAATGGAGAGGGGTTGGGTGGGATGGCTGAACAGCGCACCCAGGCCGCCCAACCAATACGGAAAAGAACGCTGTTACAAAAGCAGAGAGGCTTCCCGTGGGAAGCCTCTCTGCTTTTTCGATAAAAACTGTACTGGTCAACGAGATGGTAAAACGTAGGTGCGGTTTGCAACCGCACTTTCACCCGAAGAAGTGCGGTTGCAAACCGCACCTACAGATTTCACGATGTTTTTGACCAGTACATTTTTCGATAAACCCCCCCTTGAATTTTTCCTGATTTGGCGCTATAATAGGGCAGTCGTTCGGATACGGACCCAGCCATCCGGCGATAACCACATAACAGCAACCCCACTGTTTTACTCCCCATCCCCTCATTCCCCAAACGGAGGTGAACTATGCCACAAAGCTACAACGGCAAAGTCCTGCACGTAGACCTGACGGACCAGCGCACGTGGGTTGAAGAACCCGACGAATTGATCTATCGCCGCTATTTGGGTGGCGGCGCGCTCT
>JAHDWH010000246.1:5575-8991 GCA_023384455.1 Caldilineaceae bacterium
ACCTATTTTATGCTGCGTGACATCAAACCGGGTATCGATCCCCTGGGCCCGGAAAACAAACTGATCTTTATGACGAGCGTCATCAATGGGCTGCCCCTTTCCGGGGCCAACCGCTATACGGCAGCCGCCAAATCACCCCTGACCGGTGGTTTTGGCGAAGCCGAGGCCGGTGGCTTCTGGGGGCCAGAGCTAAAACGCACGGGCTACGACGGCATTATTGTCCACGGCCAGGCGCAAAAGCCCGTCTATCTCTACATCCACGACGGCGAATGCGAATTCCGCGATGCCAGCAAGTATTGGGGGCAGTTAGCCGGGGAAGTCCAGGACGGCCTGGAAGAAGAATTGAAGGACAAGCGCATCTGTGTAGTCCAAACCGGGCTTGGGGGCGAAAATCAGGTGCTCTATGCGGCCATTGTCAACCAGCTACGCCACTTCCACGGGCGGGCGGGCCTGGGCGCGGTGATGGGCAGCAAGAAGTTGAAGGCGATTGTTGTGCGGGGGCGGGAACGCATTGCACCTGCAAGCCGGGAAGATTCCAACAGCGTTCTGCGTTGGTTCCGCGACAATTACGACCAGGCCACGGACGGTATGCACCTGCACGGCACAGCCGGGGGCATAGAAGAGCTGGATCGGGACGGTATTCTGCCCACCCACAACTTCCGGAATGGCTCTTTTGAACACGCCAAAGCCATCTCCGGTGTCACAATGTCCAATACAATTCTCGTCAACCGGGGCACCTGCTTCTCCTGTAACGTGGCCTGCAAACGGGAGGTGGACGTGCCCGAACGGGGTGTGATCGCCAAATATGGCGGGATGGAATACGAAATCATCGGCGCGCTCGGCTCACTCTGCGGGGTGGGCGATATGGCCGCGGTGGCCGAGGCATCCCAGTGGGTCAACCGCTACGTGTTGGATGGCATCTCCACCGGCGTCTCCATCGCCTTTGCTATGGAGTGCTATGACGCAGGCATTCTGACCAAAGAAGATACAGATGGCATCGATCTGACCTGGGGCAACGCCGACGCAGTAATCGCGATGATTCACAAGATTGCCAAACGGGAAGGCCTGGGTAATATTTTGGCCGATGGGGTGAAACGGGCCGCGGCAAAGATCGGTAAAGGCGCCGAGCGTTTTGCCCTCCACGTCAAAGGCCAGGAGCTGCCTATGCACGAACCCCGGGGCAAAGTGAGCCTGAGTATGGCCTATGCAGTTTCGCCCACCGGCGCAGACCACATGGAAGCCATCCACGACCCATCCTTCGAGGGGCTGGGCGTGCTGGACAGTGGGCTGAGCGAAGTGGGTCTCCACGAACCCCTGGACCGTCTGGACCTGAGCGTCAAAAAGGTTCACGCCTTCTTCTATGCCCAAACGGTTTGGGGTCTCTACAACAGCGTGGGGATGTGCGACTTTGTGGGTATGCCCATCGGCGCGCTAAAGCTTCACGCGCTGCTGGACTTTGTAAACGCAGCCACGGGCTGGGATATGACAGCCTGGGAGCTGATGAAGGTGGGCGAACGCTCCAATACAATGTCCCGAATTTACAACCTGCGGGAAGGCTTCAGCGCGGCGGATGACAACCTGCCCCAGCGTATGTTCGAGCCGCTGCAAAATGGCAAGCTGAAAGGGGTGGCCCTGGATCGCCAGGAGTTTGCCACAGCTATGCAGACCTACTACCAGATGGCCGGTTGGGGCGATAACGGCGTACCCACCATTGCCAAATTGGCCGAGTTGGGCCTGCTGTGGGCCAAAAACGGCCAGGCCCAGCACGCATAGAATTGGCGATCAGATCAGTTGTCGTAACTGCTCACCCCCTCCCAACCTCCCCCACTGTGGGGGAGGAGTCGCTCCAGTTCCCTCCCTGGAATGGGGTAGGGTGGGGTCGCTGAACAGGTACCAATTGTCTGCCTAGTGCATCGTCCATCCTTGATTTTCGGGTTATCCCTCGTCAGGTAACCCGTATTTTTAGCACAGATGACGCACTAGATTTCTGCAATCATCCCGGAGGCTGCTGGCCTCCGGGATGATTGTCCCTCGTCTTCCTTTCCTCTCACCCCGTCGGTTGGTCCAATGTACTCGCTGTTCGCTTTCGCCAGCGTACCAATCCCAAAGCCGGAATCACCACCAAAAGCGAAGTCACCGCGCCCAGGGAATAGGGCAGGGTGGGGTTGATGCCAAAGAAATAGCCGCCCAGGGCTGTGCTGATAATCGTGGAAAGATTGATGCTGGACTGGTATAGCCCCAGTACCCCGCCCCGCTCCTGATCATCTACTGTTGTGGTAGCCAGGGACTGGAGCGGTGGCATCATAATTCCAATACCGGTAGCAAAAAACAGAGAGCCAAACGGGCCAAGCCAGGGGGTGGTGATCACTGCAAAGATGAAACCGCCCACAGCCCGCAGGATCGAGCCGAGGATGACGAGCCAGGTCTCTGGGTAGCGTCGCAGCAGACGGCGCAGCAGCCACGTCTGGGTGAAAAACTGGGCAGCCCCCACCACAGTCAAAAGCAACCCAATACCGATGTTTGTCGCGTCTTCGCTATAATTTTGAAAGAGCACGGCCTCGCCGTAGAGGGCAAAGGTCGATTGCAGCATCCCCAGAGAAAACTGGCCGACAAAGGCAATCCCCAAAATGGCGAGGAGCGGCCCATTGCGCAACACGGCACCGGGTGACAGCGAACTGACGCGCCGTTTGCGGGCTTCCATACGCTGCTCAGGTGTCAGGGTCTCGTCCAGCAGCCGCCAGGTCATAATCACCACAGCCAGAGCGGCCAGGGCCGCCAGCAGGAAGGGGAGACGAATACCGTAGGCTGCGGACAAGAGACCGCCCAGTGCCGGGCCAAACATAAAACCCAGCCCAAAAACGGCGAAGATATAGCCCAAAGATTCCGTCCGCCTCTCCCGAGGCGTCACATCGGTCACATAGGCCTGGGCCACAATGATATTGCCACCGGTAATCCCATCCAGAATGCGGGCGATAAAGAGCCAGGCGGTGTTGGGCGCATAGGCCAGCATCACAAAACTGATAACCGTCCCCACCTGGCTGATGATGAGAATCGGAATCCGCCCGTAGCGGTCGGACCATTTGCCCAGATAGGGGCCGGCCAGAAACTGCGCAGCAAAGAAGGAGGCGATCAGCAGCGCGATGGTTTGGGGTGACATCTGGAATTGGCGCTGGGCGTAGAGAGGCAGAATAGGCAGGATCAGCGAAGACCCCAGCATATTGACAAAGACGATCAGCAGAACCGTCAATAGACGCCGGTCGATGGAGCGAAGTTTCATAGGATTTCCTTCAGACCAGAGGCGGGGGGCTGATCTGCTTTTGCGCGCCAACCATAGGAACGCTCCGTCCCAGCGTAACTGCTCACCCCCACCCAACCTCCCCCACAGTGGGGGAGGAGTCGCTCCAGTTCCCTCCCTG
>JAHDWH010000001.1:0-4723 GCA_023384455.1 Caldilineaceae bacterium
TCTGCTCCCTCCCCTGGGGCGGGGGAGGGCCGGGGTGGGGGTTCTGCTCCCTCCCGGCTTGAGGGGAGGACTGGGGTGGGGTTCTTTCACACGGCCCGGCTCTGCGCCAATCCCCGGCGGGATTTTGTGCGCCTCTCCTTCAAAGTGGACCACTACCCCAGCCCCGACGCGCTCTACACTGCCTGCCGGGAATATATCGAGCGGCAAGCCAGGGATCGCTCTATCAAAAGCCGCACCAACGATAGCCCGGTAGTGGAGTTGCGTCTCTCTGGCGTGCTCCCCTTTGACCGGGCCGGGCTGGAGTTGGAACGCTACCAGGCCCTGCTGGAGGAGAGCTTTGCGCCCCTGCTGGCCTTTGTCAAAAACGCCACCCAGCCCACAGAATTTGCTGTGGCCGCGGACGCCCAGCTCAACCGGCGGGAATTGGAGCAGCAGATTATCGGTGACCTGCTGGGCCGGGATGCCCGCTTTGCCAGCCAGCGGGAAGGCTGGACCCGGCTGGCCCTCTCTCTGAAGCAGATGGCCCTGACCGGCGCAGCCCCCGAAGCCATCCTGGACGAACTGACGAACGCCGCGCCGGGAGCAGAATTGATAGAACGCGGATGACGCGGGTTCATTCCGCTTCCTGTAGGACTAGCGCCGGTTGAGTAGGCTGGGGCTTTTTCCAGCCGTATCGAAACCAAGCGGGTAGGATAGGACTAGCGCCGGTTGAGTAGGCTGGGGCTTTTTCCAGCCGTATCGAAACCAAGCGGGTAGGATAGCTTATGCTCATCTACCCGTTCGCTTGATTTCGATACGTCTCGAAGACTCGGCTACTCAATCAGCGCTCACTGAACGGGTATTCACCGCATTAATCCGCTCAATCTGCGTTCCTTTCTTCGAGACAAAACTATGCACATTCGTTCCCTGACCCTGGAAAATGCCAAAAGCTATGCCGACGGCACAATCGCGTTTGCCCCCGGCACAAACGCGATTGTGGGACATAACGGCGCGGGCAAAAGCACGATTCTGGAAGCCATCGGCTTTGCCCTCTTCGATCACCTGCCCTATAGCCAGGCGGATTTTGTGCGCGCAGGGGCCAAGAGCGCCATCGTCACTGTCAACTTTATCAGCAGTGCGGACGAGCGGGAGTACCAGGCCATCCGGCGCTGTGGCAGCAGCAGCAGCCACAGCATTTTTGATCCGGGCCTGGACCAGAAAGTCTGCGAAGGCAAAGCCGATGTGCTCATCTTTCTGCGCCAACATTTGGGCGCAGAGCCAACGGCCAATCTGGGCGAACTTTTCACCAACGCGGTGGGCGTGCCCCAGGGCACATTGACCGCGGCCTTTCTCGATCCGGCCAGCCGGCGCAAGGGCATCTTCGATCCCCTGCTGCGGGTGGAGGAGTATCGCAAAGCCTACGAGGCCCTGCGGGAGCCGGGTCGTCTGCTCACCCAGCGCCAGGCAGAGCTGAATGTGACCGTCAGCGGGCTGGAGGCCCGGCTGGAGCGGCTGCCCCAATTGCAACAGCGGGAAAGCCAGCTGGCCCAGGAGATCGCCGCCGGTCAACGGGAACTGAAGCAGAACGCGGCCGCATTGACGACAGCCCAGCAGCGCCGGACCGCACTGGAGAGCCAACGGGCCGCGCTGGTCAGCCTGCGGGCCGCGCTGGAGCAGGCCCGACAACAGGTCGCCATCAACCAGCGCCAGGCCGAAAGCGCCCGCCGCCGGTTGGCCGAGGCCGAGCAGGCCCAGGCCGCGGTGGAAAAGAGCCGCGCCGGTCACCTGGCCTATCAGTCGGCCCAGGCAGAAAAGGAGAGACTGGACGCCCGCAGCCGCAGCCGCCAGAGCCTGCGCGATCGTCAGGCAGCGCTGGACAAGCAGCTTTCCCTGGCCCAGGCCGAAGCCGAACGCCAGCAGGCAGCCCTGACGGAGATAACCCAGGCCGAGGCGACGGTGACCGCTCTGGCCGCCGGGGTGGCCGAACAGGAGCGGCTGGAGGATGCCCTGCGTTTGGCCGAACAGCAGGTGGCCCGCCTGACCGATACCCAGCGCCAGCTTGCCCAGGCCCAGACGGAGGCCGCCCAGTCCGAAAGCCACTTCAATCAGCTGCACGAAAAGGCCGCCCAGAGCCAGGGCGTGGAGAGGGCGCTGGCCGCGGCAGAAGCCCAGGTGACCGCGCAGCAGGCCGAGATAGGCGAAGGGCAGCGGCAGGTGGCGCAACAGCAGGCCGAGGGCGATGCCCTGCGCAAGCAGATTGCCAACGTGCAGCAGGCCAGCGGCGCGGCCTGCCCTGTCTGCGAAGGGCCGCTGACCGAAGATCACCGCAAAGCCCTGTTGGCCCGCAACAGTCAACGGCTGAATGAATTGGAAGAGGCGCGCAAAGCGGCCCAGCAGACCCAAAGTGCCAGGGAGCAGGCCCTGCGTCTGGCCCAGGCCGAGGTGAAGAGGCAGCAGGCCACTTTGCGCGGTCTGCCCCGAGCCGACGAAGTGCGCAGTGCCCAGGAGCGGCTGGCAGCCGCCCGCGCAAATTTGGCCGCAGCCCAGGCGCGACAGGCCGAACTATCGGCCGCGCCGGCCCAGGCTGACCAGTTGGCAGGCCAACTCAAATTCCTGGAAAATCCCCGGCAACGGCGGGACTTTGCAGCTACCAGCGCGGCCCGCCGTCCCCAGGTGGAGCGCAAGCTGGCCCAGCAGACCCAGATTCTGGCCGAAAGTCGGGCGGCGGCGGCCCTTTTGCAGGCAGAGTTGGCCGAATTTTCCGGGCTGGACGAAGCCCAGACGCGGGTGATCGGGGCGATTGCCCAAAACCGGGAGGCCGACGACGTCTATCGGCGCAACGAACAGGCCGGGTTGAGTCTTGTGCCCCGCCAGAAGGAAGCCACGGACGCGGAGACGCTGCTGGCTGCCTCCCAGGAGCGGCTGGATGAGACGGGCCGTTCTCTGGCCGAGCAGGAGGCGGGCTTTGATGAGGCACTCTACCGGGAGGTGACGACGGAGGAGCAGGGGTTGCGCACACGGCAGGGCGCGCTGGAGGGTCAGCTGGCCGAGCGGGCGCGGCAGGTGGGGGAAATTCGCCACGAGATGGCCGAACTGGCTCAACGGCAGGCGGCATTGGAGACAGCCCTGGCCCGACGGGCCGTTTTGCTGGAGCAGGCTGAATTGCTGGAAACTCTGCGCCGTATTCTGCGGGAGGCCGGGCCGTATGTGACGAAAGCGCTGGTCCAGCAGATCAGCTATGGCGCGGGCCAACTGTTCAGCGAGATTATGCAGGATCACAGCCGCCATCTGCGCTGGGATGAGGAATATGCGATTCTGTTGGAGGTGGATGGGCGGGACCGCCACTTTGCCCAGCTATCCGGCGGGGAACAGATGGCCGCGGCCCTCTCTGTGCGCCTGGCCCTGCTGCGCGAGATGAGCGATATTCAGGTGGCCTTTTTTGATGAGCCGACCAGCAATCTGGACGAACCCCGGCGGGAAGCTCTGGCGAGACAGATTCTGGGCATTGAGGGTTTCCGCCAGCTATTTGTGATCAGCCACGACGACACCTTCGAGCAGGCAACGGAAAAGCTGATCCGGGTGAAGAAGGTGAATGGGTTGAGCGTGGCGGAGTAGGGGCGACTGCCCCACACCCAGAGGGGGCAGACAAATTTCTTGTCTGCCCCCTCTATTGTCTACGGGTGTTGTGCCCCGGCCCAGCATTTCACGTGTGGCATATGGCTATTTGCCGATGTTCGGCAGATAGATATTAAGACCACCGATAGTGAAAGAATCCTCTGCCGTAGCGCCATTGGCGTTACGCACTTCCACTTTGTATCCACCAGCTAGCAGCTCGGTATCACTCACTGTGAAATGTATCTCATCTGCACTGATGAGCGTCACATCGCCGAACGAGATATCCCCAGAACTGTTCCACAAACGAACTTTAGATGTCTCTGTGAAGCCATTGCCCTCTATCCTGACTGTTCCACCTGGGCTGCCCTCTGAGGGCACAAATGCCACAGAACCAATCTTCGGTGTCTTGTCATCCGGCAAACCCAGCACTGCCTTCACCGCCAGGGGCGATACCTGAAGATCGACGGGTTCGGATTTTGTTGCCACAGCCGCCGCTAGAGAAAGAGAGTTATCTTGGGCGGCACCATTCACGCTGCGGCTGCCCAGATATACCTCAAACTCCCAGAGAGAGTAGTTATTCATTGTGGGTGCGCGTTCCACCATAGCCACGCCCACATAGCGGGCTGTGCGGTTGCCCATTGCATGAGAATACCCGCCGGGGGCAGTAGGCTCATACCAATACCCTTCGTAATTTGTGCCGTCATTCGACCACCCCACAAAATAGCGGGCGGCATAGGCCGCTTCCCATCGAATGACCACTTCGGAGAAGTTCTGTCTGCTGCCCAGATCAACCCACCACCACTGGTCCGCCAGGGAACTGCTGATCTGAGATGACCAGCGAGTATCCGTGCGCCCATCATTTCCATAGCGAGGCGCACGCGCGTTGCTCTCCTGAGAGGAAGCATAGCCTGTGCGGCCCAGCGCCAGGTTGATGTTCCCTCCGCCGCCCGTATCCTGGACGCTGATGTCGTAGTTGGTGGTGCTGCCCGAAGCGTTGCCGCTGTAGTGACGGATGCGCACGTAGTATGTGCCATTGCCCGGCGCACTCCAGACGATGCGCGAGGCCAACCCGCCGCCCCCGTCGTCGTTCGCTGCCAACTGGCTCGAACCGTTTGTGTCGTACAGGTAG
>JAHDWH010000001.1:4823-10182 GCA_023384455.1 Caldilineaceae bacterium
GCCCCCGTCGTCGTTCGCTGCCAACTGGCTCGAACCGTTTGTGTCGTACAGGTAGATGTATGTGTCGCTGCCCGACCCCAGATTCGAGGTCTCGATTGTGTACTGCCGACCAGAAGTGGCGGTGAACTTCACCCAGTCGTTGTCACCCGCCGCGTGGAAGTTGTGGGTCTGCCTGCTGCCGTCTGTGCCGATGCTCTTGGCTGCTCCCGCACTGTTGTCCGGCTCGTAGCTGTCCCCGCCGCCACCACCGCCGCCGCCCGTATCCCGGACGCTGATGTCGTAGTTGGTGGTGCTGCCCGAAGCATTGCTGTTGTAGTGGCGGATGCGTACGTAGTACGTGCCATTGCCCGGCGCACTCCAGACGATGCGCGAGGCCAGCCCACTGCCCCCGTCGTCGTTCGCTGCCAACTGGCTCGAACCGTTTGTGTCGTACAGGTAGATGTATGTGTCGCTGCCCGACCCCAGATTCGAGGTCTCGATTGTGTACTGCCGACCAGAAGTGGCGGTGAACTTCACCCAGTCGTTGTCACCCGCCGCGTGGAAGTTGTGGGTCTGCCTGCTGCCGTCTGTGCCGATGCTCTTGGCTGCTCCCGCACTGTTGTCCGGCTCGTAGCTGTCCCCGCCGCCACCACCGCCGCCGCCGGCTATCGTCGTTTCGATCCATTGGGTATAACGGGAGACCCGGGCATATACTCCCGGGAAATCGGGACGAGCACAGCCAATCCCAAAGCTGACTACCCCAGCCTGCAACCAACCACCGCTTCCGTTAGGAACCACAAGTGGGCCGCCGCTATCGCCCTGACAAGAGTCCTTTCCGCCATTGGTTTCACCAGCACAGAGCATATTCGCTGTGATGCCGCCATACGATTGGTTGCAGGTGCTGTTGGAGACAATGGGCAGGGCCACTTCCATCAATACATTGGACGTGTTTCCCCCTTCCGCGGTGGTGCCCCAGCCGGTGACAGTCGCGGTGTCACCCGCTTCTACCAAAGAGTCATTGGCCGGGCTGGTGAGCAACGGCACAAGCGCAACCTGGGCATTCAATGTAGCCGGGGAACTCAGCCGCAGCAGGGCAACGTCGTTGTCATTGCCTTGGGGACTGTAGCTGGGATGCGGGACAACCTGGCTCACATTCCGCTGCTGTTCCGAACCGTCGTTCGCTGACCGGTTATGTTCACCCAATACAACAGTCACCGACGACGGCGGAAAGACGTTGCTATTGCTGTCGAAGACACAGTGCGCCGCAGTCAACACCCATTCCTGATGGATAAGAGAGCCACCGCACAGGTAACCGCCGGGCTGCACTAAAACTTGCCAGGGCCATTCGCCCGGGCTTGCCTCCTGTCCACCAACGATTACGGGTGTATCGCCGGTGACAGGGGTTGCCTGGATAGAATCCACGGGCAGTGTCGGGGTCGGCTCGGTTGCCTGGACTCGCGCCGCGCCCATCGCCAGCAAAATCAATATGGAGAGGAAGAAGAGAACAAATGGGTTTCGCATGAGATTTCTCCTGAAATTCTAGCGGCGAATCTGCGCCAAAAAGAGTTGCAATGCTTCCATCACTTGAATCATCCAGGAATTATCAGCTCCATTCTGATCATTAGGGGCAAGCAGCTCCACCTGTACCGAGTGCCGGGTGCCTATCGTTGTTGAAGGGGTAGCCACCGTGAGCAGAACGCGTCCATACCCTAACAATTCTAGGTTTGGCAACGACCAAGTGAGCTTAGCAGGGGCGTCACTGCTGGCCGCAGACATCTTTTGTGGCGGCGGATTGGCGCCAATATACGACAAGCCGCTGTCCAAAGCAATCGAAAGTGTAGCGCCATCCATACCTTTTCCGCCATTATTGCCGTAGCCAATAGGGATAGTTACCTGTCCCTTTTGCGCCGCACCGACCAACTCTGGGGCAGTTGCGAATCCATCAACACCAGATGTGGTTGGCAAAATTGTGTTGGATGTATTGCCATAGCCTTCATAACTAGAATAGATACGTGGTTCGCCGTTGACTACCTGACTTGTACGGAAGATCGTAGCCGGTGTTTGCACATTTCCATCGCCATTCACCAGTGCATAATAGAGATCGCGATAGGACGAGACATCTGCCCACGTAACAATCGCGTTGTTATTTTGATCCGCAGTCACCGAAAGATTGTAGCTATCCGTGCGCGGGCGCGCAACCGGCAGTTGCACCGGTCCGGCTATGATGGCTGAACTATCGGCATCCAGAAAAGCGATTGTGGTGGTATCGAATGCGGTAGAACTATCCGTCCAGGCCAGCACAACATAACCTCCGGAAAGTTGGATGGCATCCAAAGCATATCCGCGTAGCTCTGCGGCAGGGAGTCGCGTTTGGATAGTTTTAGCCAGATTGCCCGAACTATCCAATGTGCGATATTCGATCAGACCACTGCGGGAATTTGCGAAAAAGACCCTTCCGTTGACAAGCGAGGTCAAGGCCGGATCATTATAGTAATAACCCGTTGCGATCGCATTCGTGAACTGGGTAACTTCCTTCACAACATTGCCAGCCGTATCACGCACCGCGATAAAAATGTCTGCGTAGGAGCGTTGGCCTGACCACAGGTACTTTTCCCACGCTAACACAAAGCGACTATCTTTCGTTGCGGTGATACGCGGACCCCAGAAGCGCGGGATACCAATGGCATCTGAACCACCCCATTGTCCATTTTTCGTCATATCTTCCGGGCCGTGGAGCAAGTTTCCTGCGCCGTCCAGAATAGCGAAGAAGATGTTGTAGTTCCATTGGCTGTTTTGTGAATTGTAGATATAACGATACCAGAGGATGCCCATCCGCCCGTCGGGTGCAGTGGAAATTACAGGGCTGTAGTCGTATACGTTTACGGTTGCGCTGTCGTGATTGGTCAACCGGTAGATCGTCTGGGAAGCCCGACCGGCACGATTCAACAGGGTATACTCGATCTCATTTGTCCATATCTTGTTTTGGTTCTGCCGCCCTTTAATCCACACGTAGAGATATCCCCCAGGCGTTTCGGTCACAGCAGGATTCGAACCAAAGTAGCTATCGGCCGTTGCTTTCTGGGCAACCTGCGCAGAGGGCGCAACCCGATATAGCTGCATAGCCCCATCTGCATAGTCGTAATAGACCTGAGCAAAAGGCGCGGGGATGGCTGTACGCAGATGCGCACTTTTGCTTTTAGAGGTATCCATAGACGAACGCAGGGTGACAACCGTCTCGTTGTTATCACCCACATTGACCGCCAGCGGCGTCTGCACATCCACAAAGAGACGCGAATTGCCACCTTGAGGTACCTGCCAGGTATCCGGTACGCTGTCTCCGTCGGTATCGGTCAACGGGGTCGCGCCGTCGCCAGAAACGAGTGTTACAGGCCAGGGCGAGTTGATGGTCACATCGTAGGTATCCACCCCCAGTTCGCCAGTATTGCGCACGGGAATCTCAAAGCGCTCAACAGCCGCCCCCTGGGTAAAACGGCCCTGATAACGTGGATAGACATTCACCCGGGCCGAGACAGGTGGTCGTGTGATATGTACTGCGTGATTAGACGTGACCCGCCCGCAGAAAGGAGTGATTTCCAGACCATCCAAGCCTGTCGAGTCTTCAATTCCGGAGGCCATGCAGTAGTAACCTCCATTGACTGTCATATCCAAATATTGAAAGCGGGTGTCTCCGTTCTCATACAATACAACCTGAAATGTAAATCGATCCACATCTGAATCATTTGTGCAGCAATCACTTACCACCCGATTCCACTCAACCACAAACCAGCGATTGGGCGCATCCCCCCCACGCAGATAACGGATGTGACCGTCCACCCGGTGGATGGGAATCCAGTGCGGCGCGATCACATCGTCCGGCTTTTCCAGGCTGGGCACCCGCGACTGGCCGTTCCACCAACTGGTGGTATCACGAAAAGTTACAAACCCATAAAGCGATATGTACAGGTTTGTGTACGTATTCTCGTAATACTTAAAGGGGAAGCCAATGTCGATCGGCCCCGTGTGATCATTCGTGGAACTGATGCCCGAATCGATCCCTCCCCCGGCGTCAATCCAACCCAGAGGCGTAGTATTGGTCCAGACATATCCGTAATCATCGGGGCCGCCGCTCGCTTGGGGTTTGCTTGCCTGGGCGGCTGCCTCGTCCTCGCCTGTAGATATCCAGAGACCATCTGCCGTACGCAACAGTCCATTTCCGACAGGGGGGGATGGTGCTGGTTCTTCCGCCAATACGATTGTGGTTAGGAACAGGAATAGAATACAAAATGTAAAGAAAGAAAAAGAAATCCGGCGCATCGCTAAACCTCCAGTCTGTGGGGAGACAGAAACAGGCCGGTTCTAGCGACGATGTAGTGGGGTGATGTTGAACCGGGGAACAGGATTCGATTGGTAAAACAATTGTCTTATTCTGACGCGATGATCAGCGAACTATACTTGACAAGGTGGCAAATTAATCGGGTGACAAGGTGACAAAATGTCAGTTTATGCCCGTGTCGAGTATATGCAAGAAAAATACGAGGAATGGCTCAGGCGAGCCTACAAGATAACGATTATGCCAACGATAGCACGGCAACCGGGTCTTGTCAATTTTGCCCAAATCGTCGCGTTGTGGGCAAAATTGCGAAACAAAAAGGCTAATCTACCGCAGGTTGGCCTTTTTGAGCACACAACTTGTGGGCGAAGATGGACTCGAACCCCCGACCCCCTCCTTGTAAAGAATCCGCTGCAGACAGGAAGATTCTTTTAGGGAGGTGCTTACTCTGGCACTCCGGACAGGAAAATCCAGTATTTTCTGATGAGATGAACAGCGATTCTCACCGTTTTATTCGTGCAAACCCCCTTTCTTCTCTCCCTTCTCTACCCACAATACTCCACTTTAGCCAACCTCCGGGAATTGCCGATCAGCGTCCAGCATTCTTTCATCATCTTGATCAGCACATTTCGATCACCTTTATGGCAGTACCACAAAAATTGCTATGAACCAAGACGTCCACCAGAGATGAAGCAATTCACGCTTGGCCAGGGTTCCCAGGAGTACGATAGCAAGTTTTGCGGTACTGCCTTTTATGACCTGATTGCACAGTTGTTACGCTAAGCTAACGGCCAATAGCTGGTATATAGAGGTGAAAGTCAGAGCGTTCAGCATCGACGGCGGGACGCTGTCCCTGTGCGGCAATCGATCCTTTAGTAACCTGCGGCAGGAAGATATGCCACAGGTTTGAGCTACCCGGTGTTGCTGTCGGCGTTGGTGTCGGTGTCGGTGTTCTGGTTGGCGTAGCGGTAGCAGTCCGCGTCGGTGTCGGTGTGACAGTCGCCGTCGGCGTGGCTGTGTGGGTGGATGCACCGGGTGTTACGGGTGTGT
>JAHDWH010000001.1:10282-38649 GCA_023384455.1 Caldilineaceae bacterium
GCTGTGTGGGTGGATGCACCGGGTGTTACGGGTGTGTTGGTCGGTGTCGATGTTCCGGTTGGCGTAGCGGTAGCAGTCCGCGTCGGTGTCGGTGTAAACGTCGCCGTCGGCGTAGCTGTGTGGGTGGATGCACCGGGTGTTACGGGTGTGTTGGTCGGTGTCGATGTTCCGGTTGGCGTAGCGGTAGCAGTCCGCGTCGGTGTCGGTGTAAACGTCGCCGTCGGCGTGGCTGTGTGGGTGGGCGCACCGGGTGTTACTGGTGTGTTGGTCGGTGTTGGTGTTCCAGTTGGCGTAGCGGCAGGAGTCCGCGTCGGTGTTGGCGTTGATGTCGATGTGCTACTTCCCGTAGCTGTCGGTGTGGCTGTGGGTGTGGCTGTCGGCGGATCGACCTGCGGGCCTGAGCCTGCTTCCACTGGCCGGGAGAGCAAGTTGCCACTGTCGGTCGCATAAACCACCACTCGATATCCACCAGCTTCGGCGAAGTCATAGCTGCCTCGATAGGTGCCATCTCTGGCCTGCAAAGTCAGATTGACTTTGGGCAGGTTCTCTTGCACAAGCTCTTCACCCTCTACAGGTGGCACGTAAGAAGGTGGATAGATAGTCGCCCAAATATCACGGAGTGTTTTGCCCTCCTGCACCTGAAGCCGAGCCACTATCTCGCCTGTATCCCGATCAAAGCTGGAGGAGGTAATCAGCGGAGGCCACTGAACGTTGGAAAAAGTCCCCACATAGGCAAAACCACGCCGGGCAGCAACCTGTCCATCCTCCAGTTCATTGGGAATGCTGTTGCCGTTGTCATCTAGCCAGGGCGTCTGGTAGGGATGGGACTGCTCGACCGTCCAGCGGGCCTCGGCAAAGCTGCTGTTGAGACTATTACCCCGTCCTACGGCGGCAAGGAAGGCGTCGGAGAACATCGCGCCACCATTGGGCGAGGCGTAGGCCAGGGGATAGGCCCCTGTTGAGGCAATGACCACCCGCCCCGCTTTGCTAACTGTCTCCACCAAATCGTTGGCCGTGATGAAACTGCCTGAACGACAGGCTTCCACAATGATATTGACCTTCAGGTTGGGGACAGCGGCCTCCAGTTCAGATATCCATTCGTTGAGTTCCTTAGGCGTGACCGTTTCCAGCCGCCCGTTGGGCATCCGATTCAGGTAGAAGACATCGTAATCCCCGTGATCCATAATGTATAGGGTCAGGGATTGACCTGGGCTAAGCTCCTGCTTGGCCCATTCGGTGATGGCCGACTGGAGAGAGGCTCTGCTGGAAATTGCATCGACAAATATCTTTTTGTCTGTATCTTCCGTTGACTTGTCGGGGGCTATATAGAATATCCGATCCGGTCCGTATCCATTGCGCCCAAAGATATCGTAAGCGTCCAGCATAACTTTGTAGATGTTTGCCTGTACAGGATCGTTTTCCTTCAACTTTCCCGCCACCAGAATCACGACACCCAGGGTCGGCTGTGCCGAGAGACCGCGGACTGACAGATAATAGGAAGCTGATTGCCCGCGCCCCACTGCACCGCTTTCATCGACCAGACGCAGGTAGACTTTGCCCGCGGAGGCCACGCTGAAGTTGTAGCTGACATCTGGGCCAAAGGAGTGGTCGTCGCCTTGGATTGTACTTCCGTTACACGTGCTGAAGACATCGAGTTTCATATCGGCAAAGGAGTCGTCCGGGCTTGTCGCCTCGACAATATAGGACGTGCCGGCTGTAGCCTGGAATGCGATCCAATCCACATCGTTGACGCTGTGGATCGTATGGAATTGAGTGCTGCCATCGGTGCTGATGGTGCCCGCCTGGACACAGTTGTCGTTGGGTTCGAAGGTGTCGCTTGTCCCTGTCGGCACAATCTCTACGGTATGGGTGATGACCGTGGAACCTTCTGAATTGCTGGCTGTGATGCGCATTGTCTTTGTGCCTGGAGTACTCCACGTCCAGGTAGCATCGTCGTGCAGCGTATTGACTGTATGGACAACGCTCTGCCCTTCGCTTTCCCAGCGGAAGGTAATGGGCTTAATCGCAGCCACTGGATAGACGTTGACATCAAAGCGATAGGCAGCGCCGGCCAGCCCAGCGGTACGGCCCGTGACAGTACCTCCGACTGGGCTAAGGACAGGGGCTTCTGTCAGATAGGGTATGTAGTTGACCAGTCCCCGGGCTGCATTGTCAAAGAAATCATAGATATACTCGTCTAGTACAGCCTCGTCTGTGGTACCCCACCAATTGTAGCGGGCATTCAGCCGGGGGTTATTGCTCTGATTGGTAGTATCGAGCTGATAGCCGCTGTTGCCCTGGATGGTGTTGTGGTTGATGATCGGGCGACCATCCACGTAGAGACCGCCAGTGCTGCCGGGGGTTGTATTGCTCACAATTGTACTGTGGGTCAGCTTTCCATTGCAGACCCACCAGACGCCTGCATAGTTGCCGCTGGCTGTATTGTTGATGATCAGGCTATTTTGCAGATCAGTCCCGGCCATATAAACACCGCCAGCCCTGCCCCGCGTACCCAGGGATTGGTTGGAACGAATTTCGTTGTTGTCTACGCTGCCCCGAGCCGTCCCACAGGTGGTCCGGGCCGTGGCCGTCGGTTGGCTGTCGCCCGCGGCATAGAGTCCCCCCGCCCAGGCAGCGTCGCTTTCATTGCCGCCGCTATGTTCCACCTGGTTGTTATTGATTGTGTTGTTGGTGATGGTGAACTGGCCGCTGGCGTGGATACCACCGCCCTGGGCGCTTTGTCCATAGCTACGGTTATTCTGTACAACATTGTTGTCAATTACCCCACCGGACGCAGGCAGAGGCTGGTTGTTCTGCCAATCCCAGCCAGCCTCTTCATAGCTCCAGATACCACCACCCTGAGACCAGGAACTCTGAGAATTCTGTACATTGCCTGAAATGGTGTTGTCGCGCAGCACAGAACTGCGTCCATAGATACCCCCGCCCTGATTTTCCCACTGGGACCCAGAACGGTTGTCTTCCACCAGATTGTCTTGGACAACGCTGGCCGATTCGACGGCGATCCCACCGCCATAGACACGTCCCACTGGGTCTGCCCTGTTGGAACGGACAATGTTGTTCAGCACTTTTGCCCGGGTGGCTGCGTAGATACCAGTTCCGTGAACCGTGTTAAAGTACTCAATAGCGTTATTCTCCACCAGATTACCGGATATCTGACCAGCTTCTGCGCTGTAAATGCCTCCCCCTCTGAGGCTGTAGTTGTAAGATTGGTTGCTGGCGACCGCCCGGTTACCCGCCACACGATTATTGACAATAAAACCTGTGCCCAGATTGGCGATGCCAACCCCATTGACATCCCGATCCGATGTCAATGTATTGCTGACAATCGTGTTGTTGGTTACAACCCCACCCACGCTGCGCAGACCGCCTGCTGCGTTGTTGCGGATGGTGGTATGGTCTACGTAGAGAGCCGTGTCCAGGGCATCGATTGCGTAGTTCAGTTCCTCATATACAAAGCGAGCCTGACGGGTTGGCGCGACTTTGCCGCCGCCATACTCGACAATCACGTACTGCAGGGCGGAACCGCCAGTGTAGTTGAATTGGCTGTCGAAACTGGCGTCGGTAGCTGTCTGCTCAAAGACAATGAAACCCCAATCGCCTGGCTGCCCTTGGGCGTGCCAGGAGGTAAAACGGATGGGCTGATCAGCCGTGCCCAGGGCAATCAGCGTGCCTTCCACCAGTACCACATGGCGTCCGTCGAACCAGACAGTCACCCCCGGTTCGATGGTGAGGGTTACCCCGGCATTGATCAGCAATTGTTTGCTCACCCGATAGGGCGAGTTGGCCTTACGCCAGGTAGTATTGCTACTGATGTTCTGGGGCGCCTGGGTATAGGTGAAGGATGTATGGCGTGGATTGCCCACCTGAAAAGCCCCAGCCGCGTTGGTCTGGCTGGCCGCCTGCACCCGCCACTGGAAGTAGCGGGCTGGGGGCAGAGCAGCCAGAGAGGAAGGCGAGGTCTTGGGCAGAGGTGTCCAGTCGCTCCAGTGGGTATCGGTGACCAGTGGCGTATTGCTCACCCGCACACTGAGGGTATAGGGGCTGCCCGCAGGCAGGCTGGTGGACCAGGTGAGGTCCTGCCAGCGCACGATATTGCCTGCATCGTAGACCGCGCCGTTGAAACCCTGCTCCTGGCGGGCCAGGAAGGTATGCGTCTTGCTGACTGCATTCAAGCCGTTGAATGCGGTGACGGTGATTGTCTGAGTTCCTGAAATGCCAAAAGTAGCGGTCAGGACATCACTAAGACCACTTACATGGGTGACACTATTATCAGAGACAAGGCGTGCAGCCCGGATGGGTGGCATATCTACGTAATACCAATCGAGTCTGGCCCGTGCTTGGCTCCCGTACTCAATGAAGTCCACCCGGAATTCATATGTCCCCGGAGAGAGGTTGTACCAGGTGTCGTAGCAGCCATCGATGATCACTTGATTGTTGATGGCGACCTGCATCCAGTCATCGCAATTGTAAGTACTGAAATAGTAGTCGCCACCTGTTTCAATCTCGAGAGTCCGTTCCCAGCGGGCTGAGAAATTGTCCGGATTGATTGAAGGGTCAGGTGAGCCATTGCCCCAATTGTAGTTAATACCATCTTCCATCCGCTGAAGAACGGGCGGACCGGAGCGTTCTGTATTGTTCCAATAGCTGGCGCGCCAGTTGCCGGGCAAACCAGCGTATGCGCCCGGCGGCAGTTCCCACACATAGGTAACCGGCAGAGTCGTCGTCACGGGCACAACCGCAGCCGTGAAGACGTAGGGGGCATTGGTCACCCCCTCGCTCGGCCCACTGACGCTGACACTGCTGGGCGGGGTGAGGATGTCGATGGCGTGATAGGTCGTCACGCTACCCGCGATGTTGGAAACGGTGAGGGTGATGGGTTTGCGCCCCCAACTGTTCCACAGCCAGGAGACCGCATCCGGGTTCTGGTTGTTGACCACATGGGTCACCGGGTTCTGTCCCGCCGCCTGCCAGGTGTAGGTCAGGGGCAGGGTCGGCTGGATGGCGTTGGCACTGCCTCCGTCGAAGAAGATGCCATTGAGAATTGCATTGCCCCACCCGCCCCCTGTCCAAGTGAAGCGCACCTTGACATCGCCTTGGAAGCGGAAGTACACGTAGCGTCCGCCGCTGAAACTCCCCTGCGTCCCAGAGGTCGCCAGCACAGCGTCTGTGGTCGGGTCCAACAGGTCGATGCGCTGCTCGATATTGTAGCCCTGCCAGTCCAGACTGTAGAAGGAGACCTGATGAACGGCGTTATCGTTCACGTCTATACTCACGTCGAAGTTACCGTAGCCAAAGGCAACGTGACGCTCGCCGCTGTTATCCGGATGACCGGGTAGCGCACGTACATCACCGTTCCAGTCCCAGGCTGAAAAGTTTACATTGTAGTAACTGAAACTTTCCACATAAGAAGGCAGACTCTCCTGATGGTTGCCCTGATTCCAATAGGGCAGAGAGTAGCCATCTTTGCCATAAACACCACCCCAGTTGCCCTGAGTCGTATTGTCCACGCCAATAAAAGCAGCCTGTCCAGCAAAGACGGGTACTGTCCCGGTGAAGGTATGGCTGGCTCCATACAACCCCGCCGTCGGTCCGCCGATAACCGCAGAGAGAGGTGGTACCAGAACTGTCTCGCTGTAGACGCGCACAGCGCTGCCCAAAGGCGTCACCGCCGTCACAGTAATGACTTGCGTCCCCGGCAGCGTCCAGGTGGTGGTCAACGGATCGGTCAAGCCACCGACATGCACAACTTTGGCGTTACCAACACCGCCAGCGGGTGGATTGACCGGCGTCCAGTTAAGCCGGGCATAAGCGCCGCCGCCGTTCTCGTAATACTCTACAACAAAGCTATGCAGACCCGCTTCCAGGTGAATGGTTGTCTCATAACAGCCATCAAACGCTAACTGACCATCAATAATCAGAGCAAGCCAATCGTCACACTGGACACTAAAACGATAATCATCAGTCCGGTCGATATAAACCTGTCGCTCCCAGCGGGCCGAGAAATTGTCCGGGTTTACCGACGGATCGGGCGATCCGCCATCCCACTGGAAGTTGATATTTGCGTCTAGGCGGCGAAGAACAGGCGGACCGGAGCGATCTGTATTGTTCCAATAGCTGGCCTGCCAACTGCTGTCCACAAATGGCACACCGCCTGCCGACAACTCCCAAATGTACGTAATGGGCACAGTGGCTGTGATGGGCGATACGGCTGCGGTGTACCGGTATCCCTCGCCAATCAACGCTTTGGCAGGGCCACTGACACTGACGCTGCTGGGCGGGGTGAGGATGTCGATACCGTAGTAAGTCGTGGCGCTGCCCGCGATATTGGATACAGTCAGGGTGATGGGCTTGCGTCCCCAACTGTTCCACAGCCAGGAGATCGCATCCGGGTTCTGGTTGTTGACTACATGGGTCACCGGACTCTGCCCCGCTGCCTGCCAGGTGTAGGTCAGGGGGAGGGTAATAGAAAACAAGCTTGCCGGGTCCGCATCAAAAAAGACACCCGAAAGTCTTGCGCCAGCCCCTGCCATCATCGGATCATTCGAGTATTCCTGGACCCGTACCTTCACATCTCCCCGATAGAGGAAGCTGATGTACAGACCATTTTGAAAATGAGAGAGAATACCAGAACTCGCCAAAAGCGTGTTGCTAGCTGGATCGAACAACTGAATTGTCTGCTGCCGCCAGTCTTCATTCCAATCGAAAACATAAAAAGTGAGTTCATGTATGGAATTGTCTGTGACATCAATGCTAAATTCGATCACGGAGTCTGTCATGGCAAGAGCGTGACGCTCCCCATTGTTGTCAGGCTGACCCGGCAATGCTCGGATATCGCTGCTATTCCAGTCCCATGCGTTGTAACTGCCGCTGGTATAGCTAACGCTGCTTATGTATCCAGGCAAACTCTGCCGGTGGTTGCCCCATTCCCAGTACGGAAGTGAATAGCCGTCACCGCCATACACCCCGCCCCAATTACCTTTCGTAGTATTGTCAATGCCAATGAATGTTGCACGTCCAGCATAGATTGTCGTAGCCGAAAAAGTGTGGGTTGCCCCGTACAAACCGGCATTGGGCCCGTAAACGAACAGTTGCCTCGGTGCCACGTAGACCGTATCACTGCGGCTGTGGCTGTTGTTTGCCGGAACGCTGTCCGGCTCGGTGGCGCGCACGCTGACCTGATGGGTGAGCGTACCCGGCGCGCCTGGCTTGACAGTCAGGGTGACGACAGCAGAAGCATTGCTGGCAATCGTCCCCAGTTCACAGGCGAAAGCGCTGCCGCTCTTGCTGCAACTGCCCTGAGACGGCACGGCTGTATAAGCTGTGGCTGTGATAGGGAGACTTTGCTGCAACTGCACATACGTCGCCGCACCGCCACTGTTCTGAATGGAGACAGTATAGGTGAAGGGCTTGCCCACAGCAGCTTTCGTCGCTGGTACGCTCTGGCTGACGACCAGATTCGCCTGGTCAGGACCGGCTGGGTCGTCCACATTGACCGGTCCTCTGTCCGGGTCGTCGTTATAATCAAAAATCAGATCTTGAATGCCATTGACATCGACCGTCCCCCACCAGTTGCCCCGTGCGTCAATACTGGTCTCAAAATTGACGTAGGCGTTGTTGTTGTAGAGGGCATAGCTGTCGTTGGCGATGAAGGTATTGGCGTAGATACGCGGCAGACCGCTGTCCACCCAAATACCGCCCGTGTGGCCGGCCGTGGTGTTGTTGGCGATGGTGTTGTAGCTGATGGTCTGATCGCCCTGCCAGTGCATGGCACCGCCGCTGCTCTCGGCGTGGTTGTTCAGAATACGGTTGCCGGTGAGTGTGCTGCCCTGACTGAAGATGCCGCCCGCCTGATTGGCGCTGTTGCTTTCAACCTGATTGTTAAGCAGTACGCTTCCGCCGGTGGCATAGATTCCTCCAGCCATGTGAGCGGCTGTGTTGTTTCGAATCTGATTATTTTCGACGGTCACGCCGGAAACATAGAGACCGCCGCCGTAGGCCTGGTTGTTCGGGGAGGTCACATCATTGCCGTCAAACACATTGGAACGAATGGTAGAACCAGTTGAAGCAATCGAGCGCGCAACGGTACTGCCGCCGGAGAGACCACCGCCAAATGCCGCGTTGCCAGCGTTGATCGTATTGCTGTAGACGCTATTATCTGCAACGCGTACGGCTCCCTCCAAGAAAACGCCGCCGCCAAAACCCATATTCACCTGTTGGATGCGGTTGTCGCGGATGACGTTGTTTTCCAACACGCCAGAAGCGATAAACACGCCCCCACCATAGGCGTAGTACTGATTATCCACCACATTTCTTTCCAGCAGATTATTCGCTACCTGCCCGTTGTTGCTGCTGTAAATACCTACACCGCGCACAGTATAGCTCCAGCCATCTCCACCCACTCGATTGTCGCGCACTGTATTGCCTTCGATACGCCCGCCGCTGTTGGAAATGCCAAAGCCGTTCAGGTCAGCGGTGATGGTCATTACATTCCCAGCCACCAGATTGCTGGCGATCAGACCACCCTGGCTGCGCAGGCCGCCAGAGCCGTTGTTGCGGATCGTGCTGCGATCTACCAGCAAGGCGGTGCTGGGTGCGTCGATGGCGTAACGGCTGCCGCCGCCCGCGTACTCTATGGTCGTGTGCTTGAAGACCGAGCCGCTCACATAACTATCGTTGCTGCCCAGCGTAGTGGGGATGGCCGTACTCTCAAAGGTCACCCCGCGCCAGTCCCCGGGTTGGCGAACTACATGCCAGGAGGTAAGGGTGATAGGCAGGGTCGGCGTGCCGAGGGAGACCAGCGCGCCGCGCACTTGCAGGCGCGCCTGATCCCGGAACCAGAGTTCAACTCCCGCCTCCAATGTCAGTGTCACATTCTGGGCCACCATCAGCGTGCCGGTGATGACATAGGGCGAACCCGCAGCATTCCAGGTGGTGTTGGCGCTGAGGACACCGCTCTTGGCCGTGGAGGTGAAGGCATCCCAATCCAGAGTCACGCTGTCCAGGCTGGGGGTGACGCCGCTGTTGTTGGTGGAGAGTTCGGCGCGCCACTGCAGATAGCGGGCAGGGGGTAGGGCGCTGAGACTGGCCGGCGAGGAACTCAGCGTTGTCCATCCGGTCCAGTGGGAATCGGGTGCGGCCGTATTGCCCACCCGCACACTGACAGTGATAGCTGTGCCTGCAGGCTGAGTCTTTGTCCAGGCCAGGGAATTCCATTTGACCAGGTCGCCTGCATCCTGGATGGCGCTGTACGCGCCGCTGGTTTCGTACAGGCCCGAGTCGCGGCTGGTGAAGTAGAGGTCGCTGTTTCCGGTATCTTCAATCCAAGAGATGTGCGGAATGTTGCTGGAATTGAGCACGATTCTAGGCGACCAGGCCATAAACCCGCTGACGCGTACCCCATCGGTCCAGGTCGTTCCTCTATCACCAGAAGTTGTATAGTTGACAGACGGTTCATCCAGCCAAGCCATGTGGAGTTTGCCTATACTATCTACCACAAGAGAGGGCATAGACTGACCGTACCCTGAGTTCGGATCGGTGGCTGGGCGGATGCGGAGGTTCTTGCCCCAAGTGCCGCCGCCATTTGTCGATACCGCAAAGTAAATTTCCGCATAACCGGCGAAGCGATAATCCACCCAGGCGGCATAGACGCGACTACCGTCTACTGCGATGGTAGGTTGCGATTGAGAGCTACTCCCTGTGTCGTCGACTACCTTGACGTTGCTGCTCCAAGAAGATCCGCCGTTTGTGGACGAAGCGAAGTAAATATCGCTGTTGCTGTTGCGCTCATCCTGCCAGGCCAGATGGAGTTTTCCGGCGCTGTCTACCGCCAGGGTGGGGGAGGACTGCTGGGCTGTCCCCGTGTCCGAATTCACCTTGACATTGGCGCTCCAGGTGGCACCGCCATCGGTGGAGGATGCAAAATAGATGTCCCAATTGCCGTTGCGATTGTCCTGCCAGGCCAGGCGCAGGTTGCCATTGCTATCTACTACCAGGCGGGGAGCTTGACCAGATCCGCCGCCGGAATCTGCCTGAACAGCGTTGCTCCACGTGGACCCGCCATCTGTTGAAGAAGCTACAAAAACTCCGTTTGCGTCGCCCTGCCAGGCCAGATAGAGTGTGCCCGTCGCGTTGACGGCCAGGCTCGGGCTTTGATGCTGAGCCCAGGTGCTGCTGTCGGCGCTGGCACGCACATTCTGGCTCCAGGTCTTGCCGCCGTCCTGGGATTTGGCGAAGTAGATGGCTGTGCCATTCGTGCGGCTGTCTGCCCAGGCCATGTAGAGCACGCCGTTGGCGTCCATGACCAGAGAGGGCGAGTCTTGCCCCGCGGAGCCGGGGTCCCGGTTGACGCGCACATTCGTGCCCCAGCTTGTGCCGCTATTGCTGGATGAGGCAAAGAAAATATCATTATTAACTTCCCGTTCGTCCTGCCAGAGTGCAAACAGTGCGCTGTTCAATCCTTTCACCAACTTCGGGTTGCGGGTTATGGCACTGGAGCCATCGTCCACTTGCACTGGGCCACTCCAGGTCGTCCCACCATTCGTTGACTTATAGGAAAATGTCTGCACGTTGCTCCAAATCACATGGAGCGAACCATCAGATGCCAGGGCAATGTCCGGCGCAAACCGTTCCGCAGCCGAAGAATGATTGACGATCAGCTTGGGCGTCCAATTCTGACCACTATCTGTGGAGGAGGCAGAGTAGAGACCGATGTCCATTGCGTCACGTTCATCAGTCCAAGCCATGTAGAGGGTGCTATTGCCAGAGACAACTAGCCGCGGCCACATCTGATTGCTGTAAGCGTAGGGATCGTTGTAGACTTGGCGGTTGGTACTCCAAGTGGTTCCGCTATTGCTAGACGAAGCCATATAAATACGACTGTAGCCGTTGGCACTGCGCCGATCTTGCCAAGCAGCATAAAGGGTGCCGTTGCTACCTATTGCCAGAGTAGGTGCAGATTGTTCGGAGTCAGTAGTGTCGTCGCTAATTTTGACATTAGCACTCCACGTCACTCCGCCGTCAGACGATACAGCAAAATAGATGTCCGACATAACATCAGTGCGGGAATCCATCCAGACTAAGTAGAGTTTGCCATCACTGCCAATGATCAGGTCGGGGCTTGCCTGGCTGGCGCTACCTGTATCATCATTTACTTTACGGTTTGTGCTCCAGGTAGCACCGCCGTCGTTGGAGGAAGCAAAGTAGATGTCGGACTGCCCGTTGCGTTGGTCTATCCAAGTTGCATAGACCAAATTGCTGGAAGCCGCCACGATTGCAGGTTGGGAGCGGCTGACATAACTCGTATTATCGTTGACACGGCTATTTGCGCCCCAAGTCGTTCCGCCATCCGTGGAGCGGCCTGCATAGATATCCTGCCGATTGCTGTTACGATAATCTACCCAAATAGCATAAAGCGTGCCGTCGCTGCTCGTTGCAATGGCCGGGCTTTCCTGGCTGCTACCGCCCGTGTCATCGTTGACCAGACTGCGCGCAATCCACTGGCGATCTAACCGCACGGAGCCAGTGAGTACTGTCGTATTTTGCGCAGTTCCCCCGGCGAAATCACTGTCCGAGTCCCAGGTGCGGGAGCCGGGCGCGCTGACGCGCGGCGCGGCGGCAACCGAACGCAGGGGCTGCATTTCGGATACGTAATCCATTTGGGTAGGGCCATCTGTGGCAGTCTTACCGGCCAGCACTGTCCCGCTGGCGAGGGTAAAAAGTAAGCCAAAGAAAGCCAACAATGCAGCGGCGAGAGGGATCAACCTACGCATGGGAAGTACTCCTGGCGCACGGCCACGACCTGATGGATATTCAGGAAGAACACGCGATAGCGGAGTAAAGAGGGGATGATGGAGTGTATGCGATGTCGTGCTTTACTCTCATCCACAACGATAATCAAAAAGGGCTGGATTGTCAACTAGCCGGACGGGTAGTTAGGGTAGGATGTCCTGGGCAGGTATACAGGAAGAACACCCAATCGCTTGCCAGACGTCACTCTGCGACTTTATGGTATCTTGTCGCCAAATTGCACATTCCGGGCACACGACATATCGGCTGGTCTCCACCGCTCAGACGAGATAGATGACGTAATCCGGGGCAAAAAGAGTGCGAATCCATCCCCACCGAACGAGTCAGCAATCTGGACCGACAGGCGATAGATGCGGTCATCAGGCTCATCGGGCAGAGACCCACCATTGATAGCTCGGATATAGTGCCAGCCGCTCTGGGGTGGCGTTACCGTAAGCACAGGCGGGGGCATGCAAAAAGAGATGGGTGGTTCGATATTGCAGTCCCTCGTCAGGGAGAGCGAGGGGAGAATCGAGGCCAGAGCGCTCTCGCTGGTCAACCGATAGGTGTGTCCCGCCTCCAGCCAGACTTTTGTCCAGTCCAGATCATCTTCGGGCCAGAAGGTGCGGGCCTGGGCCGGAGCATCCACGCTGATCTCTTTGGCCTCTTGGCATCTATCATCCGGCTCGAACTGATCCGGCTCCGCATCTGGCCAAGAGAGAGATTCACCCACACAGAACTCAATCTTCGCCAGATTGTTGCTCTCATCCACCTCGGCGATCCGGTTCAGTGGGTCCACCCAGGCGTAGATGGTATGGCCGCAGCCCGCTTCTGTAAAGGTAAATTCGGCATACTGGACGGTCATCGCGTCCCCCGCTGGCCATTCGACGGCCACCACAAACTCTTTCGTAGCCGGAGTGCTGCTGACGGGCGGGCTGTCTGCCGGGTCGATGTAGAGATAGACCCGGCGTCCCGCGACCGAAACGTCCCCAGCATTGACCACAGTGGTCGTCACTGTCACTGGCTGTCCGGCCTGGAAATTGGACGGGCTGAGCACCAGGGATTGAACGGCCAGATCGACCCGGGGTGGAATTGTTCCCTGACCAGTCGGCCCATCCACGGCACTGACCGCAGAGAAAGAAGCCCCCAGCAGAAGCAGGGCGAATAGAGCCAATAGGATGGCTTTGGCTGTGAGTAGTGAGCGCATCGGTTTTCTCTTGCCTCCGGGCTGGGAAATAGGGTGGGTAGACACGGATAGAAAGAAACACGGATTTAGTCTGCAAAATTTACATCCCCAATTCCTTCATCGATTGATCGCGGGCAGGAACAACTGCCCGCCTGTGCTGATCTCCAACGCCAGGGGCCGGGCTTCCAAGCCCTCGTCGTCCTCGGCGTAGATGACAATCCGGTAGAGACCCTTTTCGTCGAAGCCGGTGTAGGTGGCGGCGAAGTTGTTCTGTCCCTGGGGCAGTAGCACCAGCGTGGGCAGGACTTCCTTTACCAATTCCTCGCTGTCTGTCGGCGGGGTGTAGGAGGGGGCATAGACCACCGCCCACACCCGCTTGACATTCTCGTCGTCGCGCACGACAGCCTGAATCACACCTGTACCCTCATTGACCCCTGATGGCAAAGTCGCTGTTTCGACATAAGGGGGCCAAACTTCGGGAGGAAGGGAGCCAGCATAGTTGAAGCCCCGCTGGGCGGCGATGGTTGCATCGCTGCTACTGTTGGGGACTCCATCGCCGTCCGCGTCCAGCCAGGGTGTCTGACCGGGACGCACAGAATGCACAGCCCAAGTGGCCGCTTCAAAGCTGTTGAAAATGCTCTTGCCCTGGCCTAGCCCCCCAATGAAATGATCCGAGAAGAGCGCGCCATCACTCGATGTGTAGGCCAGCCTGTTGGCCCCAGTGGAGGCAACCACTACCCGGCCCGGTCCACTCAGGCTCTGTGGGTTTTCGATAAAGCTGCCCGAGTAGCAGGCTTCCAACAGGACATTGATTTTGATATCGGAACGCGCCTGCTCTAATTGAGCAAGCCAGCTATTGATCTGTTCCGGCGTCACCCATTCGTTGCGGGTCTTGTCCAGATAGATGCGATCCTTCGTCCCGTGATCCACGATATAGAGAGTCAGGGCGCGGTCGCTGCCCACTTTGTCCACGGCCCAAGTGGTGATAGCCGCCTGTAACACCGCGGCGCTGGGCAGACCATCCACACCGGGCAGGGAGCGATCCGTGGAGAGATAATAGATGCGTTCGTCGTCGTAGCCCTGGCTCTGGAAAAGGTCGTAGACCGCCTGGCTGACGTGGTGGATATTGGCCTGCAAGGGATCGTTGGTTTTGATGCGCCCGGCCACCAGTATCAGCGCGCCGGGCTGGGCGGTCTGGCCCAGGGCGCGCACAGAGAGCTGATAGGTCACATCCCCGCCAAAAATGTCGGGCGCATTGTTGACCAGTTTGAGATAGAGGGGTCCATCAGCGGGCGCTTTGAACTCCAGACGGATGTCCGGCGTGAAGGCATAGCCCTGGCCGGCACCGGGCACCCCGCTGCACCCACTGTAAACTTCCAGGTCCACATCGGCCCGGGACTCCGGCGCTGTGCGCGCTTCAACCAGATAAGTCACCCCTGCCGTTGCCGCGAAGTAGACCCAATCGTTGTCCCCGGCAACCCCGAAGCTGTGGGTCTGCACCACCCCGTCTGCGCTGATGGGGCGGGCTTCGGCGCAGGTGTCGTTGGGTTCATAGCCGGTGGCGGAGGTGGGCACAGGGGATGGGGTGGCGGTGGCTGTCGCCGTCAAAGTTCTGGTTGCAGTAGCCGTTCCTGTGGGTGTCGGAGTGGCTGTGGCTGTGCGGGTAGGGGTAAGAGTTGGCGTGGGCGTTGTCTCGCCGGGACGCAGGGTGGGTGTGACTGTCGGCGTAGGAGACGCGGTGGCAGTCCCAGTGGGCGTGGATGTGTGGGTGGGGGTATGGGTTGGCAGGGGCGTTTTGGTTGCCGTGGGTGTCCCGGTGGGGGTCCCGCTGGGGGTGCGGGTCGGTGTAATCGTGGCTGTTGCTGTGGGCGTCCCTGTCGATGTGGGGGTTGTCGTTGGGCTGGGCGTCGCGGTGGGCGTCGCTGTAGACGACAAAACCGTCACTTGGCCGTTATGCAGGGCAACCGATATGGCACCTTCGTTTAGCTCCCCCCGCAGCAGGGAGAGATCAGTCGCGCCTGCATTTGTGCTGGCCCGAAAGGTCAATCGAGCCAGCACCCGCTCGGATTGGATGGCTGTCACCCCGGCCAGGCCCAGATAGATGCGGTCGGCTTCGCTGCTGTTGCTTGCAAAGCTCCAATCGTCGGGCAGGTCACCCGCTTCGATGCGAACCAGTGTGAGCGCGGCGCTGTCGTAGCCGATGGTGACATCCCCACTGTAGACCTGCACCTGAGAAATCGTCAGGGTGAGCGAGAGGACGGCCTCTGTCCCAGGCGCGACTTGCACCTGGGGCAGACTAAGGCTACCGGCTGATTGGCCGACGGCAGCGAAAGCCGAACCGCCCAGAAGGAGAAGCGTCAGGAGGAGAAGCCCCCGCAGGATTTCCCGTCTTCGTAGGGTCTGCTTCATCGCTTAGCGCCCCACTGTGGGCAGAAAGAGTTGGCCCCATCCGCTCGTCTCCACAGTCGCGGGGATGCGGCCCTCATTGACCCGGGCCTCGACGATCTGTAGGGCAGGCCCAGGGACGGGGTTGCCGCTGCCATCGACCCAGCGGATGACCAGCAGATCGCCCCCGCTCTGGATGGGCGCGACCCCGGCCAGGGCGCTATAGAGCAGGCCCGCTTCCGGGCTGTTGCTGCCCAGAGCAAACGACTGGGAGAGAGCGGCCAAAGCCACCACAGGCGTTGCGCCGCTCTCTGGGGGATAGCGGAGGATCAGATCGAGGCTGTAGATGGGTGTGGCGTTGGGGGCCAGGGAGAGGGTATGGCCGTCCAGCCCACTGCGCCCTGCCTCCCCCAGGGTGAGCCGAACCGTCTCTGGGGTGGCCCGGCCCTGGCTCTGGCTGCTGCCCCAATTGCCCGACACATCCCCCAGCAGCAGGGCTGTGAAGTTCTGGGCCGACTGATCCCCGGTCAGTGGGGCATAGGAACGGCTGGCCGGGGCAAAGGCCCAGACCTGGCCCGCGCCGGGGAAGGGCACGTCGATCAGACGCACAGATTTGCGCAGGATGTACGAGGCATCCATGGGGGTGATGCTGCCGCTGCGGTCCACATCGGCCACCGTTGCCGCATTCCCGGTCAAAATCTCGACCCCGGCGCTGTGGCGCAGCACCAGCGAGGCGTCGAAGCTGGTGATGGCATCCGTGCCCACGCCGTCGCTCTTGCTGGGGGAAAGGGTGTAGCTGCCGCTGGGCACATCGGCCAGGCTGTAGAGTCCGCTGCTGTCGCTGGTGGCGCTGCGGCTGTTGGTCCCGGTCAGGCTCAGACCCACACCGGGCACAGGACGGCTCTCTGTCCAATAGCCCACCTGACCGGCCAGGGTGGAAAGGCTATCCACAATCAGGCTGCCCGCAGTGGTAGTGGTGGGGATTGTGCCGTCGTTGAGGGAGACGCCGACAATCGAGAGAGGCGAAGTCTGGCCGGGGCTGCCTGTGACCTGAAAATGGAGCAGGGCCAGGCTGCCGTCGCCCTGGGCCGGTGCGCCCGGATTGGCCATACTGATCTGCACCCGCCCGCTGCTGACTGTGTTGCTGATGGTGCTCCAGCCGCCGGTCAGCGTGCCCGCCGTGACGTTGCGCAGGGTGGCTTTGCCGCTGTCGTAGCTGACGGTCAGGCTGACGGCCATCAGCCCGCCAATCCCTGTGGCCTGGACGGGTATCTGTACGGTGCTGCCGCTGTCGGCGATGGTGTCGGGCAGGCTGAGGCTGGCTGTGCCCCCCCGATAGGTGAAGCCGCGCAGGAGAGTGGCCCGCTGGCCGCCCGGATTGGTCACCGCCACATCCACCACCGCGGGGAAGTGGGAGGGCGTGGTGCAAGTGGCGTTGTTGCTGTTGTTGACCACCACATTGGCGCAGGCCGCCCCGTCCAGGCTGACGGTCATACCGCTCTGGAAGTTGCCCCCTTGCAGGGTGATGGATGTGCCGCCAGCGGATGTGCCTTCGGTTGGGGTGACAGAATTTAGCGAAGGGGCGGAGACTGGATCGGGCGTGGGGGTTGGCACAAGTTCACTGCCAAATTCGTAGGCCCCAATGTCACAGATGGAGCTACCGTCGTTGTTGCCGTCAACTGTCCGTGCAGCTCCGCGTTGATCAGTAGCAAGAAATACATTTTCGCCATCTCGACAACCAGTAGGCTTCCCCCCATCAATAGCCGGACTGTCAGACAACAGGGCATGGGTTAGGGTTGGGCCACCGTTGTCGGCAAGTGGTGCTAGGCGGGCATCACCGGACTGATTACCCACGGTAGCACCCAAAATCATCGCCCCACTCACTGTACCGATAAAATTATAGCCTTCAGATTGCATGGTTCCATAGACATCCGAACCCTCGTTAGCCGAGTTGTTACCGACAATGGTATTGCGCAAATAGGTGGTCCCAGCGGGATCTGAGTATATGCCTCCACCGCGCATGAAACCGCCGCTACAATTCGTATTCCTGGTCATCGAATTGTTTACAATAGTGTTATTAAAAAGGTACACAATACCCTTATTGAAAACGCCACTTCCAAAAGCCGAAGTACAAAAATGTGGGTTTCCTATACGATTTTCTGTAATTGTGCTATTTGTAGCAGTAAAGACTCCACTGTTATAGACCCCTCCTCCTTGATAAGGGTTTGTAGTGTTTATATTGCCGTTGACTGTTGTGTCTTCTAAAAAAAGTGTGTTGACATTGTATATCCCGACATTTCCGTTCTCTCTGATAGTACTCCCCGATATACGAGCAGTCCCATAGCTAAGGATCCCGTGACTCCCATTTTTATAAATCTGACTGGTTATAAGGATAAGATTTCCCGAACCAATGGATATTCCAACCTCTGAATTATTCGCAATGATAACATTTGTGACAGTGATTGCTCCATTGCCTACAATTCCATAGCCTGAATTGCTCGAAATCGTCGTGTTGCTGATATCCAATGTTCTGTTTCCAGAATCAATAGCGGATCCACTATTGCTGTGAATGGTGCTTTCGGAAATTCTGGCACCACCTGCACTGGTTATGACAACGCCTCCCCCATTTCCATATACTGTAGCATTGTTAAGAATCAATAGTCCCGTACTATAGATAGCGCTACCTGATGGTTGGTTTCCACTGATTGCATTGTTCCTTACCGTAGTATTGATCAGCGTTAGCGATCCTGTACTGTACAGACCACCGCCGTATTGGGTGCCGCTAGCTCCGCTAGACGTATTTTCGACCACCACGCTGTCGGTCAACGTCAAGTTACCGTCATTGTAGATGCCGCCGCCGTTTGTTTCGCTTAGCCCCTCCTTAATTGTGACTTGGGAAATCCCCACTGTCACACCGCTGGTCACCCGCAGCACTCGCTTCTGAAATTCGCCGCTCAAGGACAATGAACCTGCTCCCGGCCCTTGAATCGTCAGATTCTTGCTGATAACCAACTCCCCACTCAACAAAAAGATCGTCCCGGTCACGCCAATCACAATCGTATCGCCGGGGCTGGCGTCGGCGATGGCCTGGCGCAGGGAACCGGGGCCTTTATCGTTGGTGTTGGTCACAGTGATGGTGGCGGCCCCGCTGGTCGGGGCTGCCGGGGCCAGGGGTGTGGCCAAGCCTGGCTGGGCTGCGCTCAACCAGAGCAGGCAGACGGCCAGCAGCCGGTTGAGCCAGCCCAGCCCGCGGCGGGGGTGGGTGGTGTTGGTCGGGGCGGTGGATGGGGAATGAAGGGGGCTGGTGGGGTGGTTCAACAAAGGTCTCCTCTGGCTGGGTACTGGAAATTGTAGACAGGATTTACGTACCTGGGAACGTCGCCATCCTGACGGTAGCAGGCGGGACGCCTGCGCTCCCAGGAGAAAGTGCATACGTCCTGGGAGCGCAAACTTTCCCGGTTTCATCTACCGTTGAATCGCAGGCAAGTAAATCGTATAAGTCGGGCTTGCCGTTCCGGTCGGCGTTGGCGTCGGCGTGCTGGTGGGTGTTGGTGTGGACGTGGCCGTTGGCGTCCCAGTCGGTGTGTGGGTCGGTGTCGGTGTAACGGTCGGTGTCGGCGTATGTGTGGACGCGCCGGGCGTCACAGGTGTATTAGTCGGCGTGGACGTTGCCGTTGGTGTTGATGTCCCCATCGGCGTGTGGGTCGGTGTCGGCGTGGCTGTCGGCGAATTTGTGGGCGTTGCTGTTGGCGTAGGTGTAGGTGTTCCAGTCGGCGTATCGGTCGGTGTGGCACTTGGCGTCGGTGTCGGCGTATGGGTGGACGCGCCGGGCGTCACCGGTGTATTGGTCGGTGTAGCTGTGGCCGTGGGTGTTCGGGTTGGCGTGGGCGTCCCTGTCGGCGTGCGCGTGGGAGTTGGCGTAGCTGTTCGCGTGGCCGTGGGCGTTCGGGTCGGTGTGGATGTGGGCGTGGCCGTATTGGCCGGGGCCACCGTGAAATTTGCATTCTCCGGTCGGGCTTCCAGCCCATTCTGGCTGCGGGCATGGATAACGACCGTATACGTCCCCGTTTCGGTCAGCGTACTCAGGTCAACGCCATAGCTATCTCCCCCCTGCGCAACGGCAGCAATGGTATCGGGCAGGGGCACCATCTCCTCGCTGTCGTGGGTCACAGTGTAGGAAGGCGGATAGAGCACAGCCCATACATCGGTAATGGGATTGGTGGGCTGGCTGAGAACCTGGGCGCTGATCTGGGCGCTCTGGCCCTGGACCACCTGGCCCGGCCCACTGATCTGCTTCACAAAAGGCGGCCAGGGGTCATCGGTTGGCTCAAAGGAGAAGCTGCCCGGTTGGTTAAAGCCGCGCAGGGCGGCTACCAGCCCATCGCTGGCCGTGTTGGGCACGCCGTCGCCGTTGTCATCCAGCCAGGGTTCCTGGCGCATCACGCCGGATTGGGTGGCCCAGCGCGCCTCCTGGAAGCTGTTGAAGAGGCTGGCATCCTGTCGCAGCCAGTGGAGCAGGTGATCGGAGAAGATGGCCCCATCGCGCGAGGCAAAGGCGCGCAGTTTGGACGAGGTAGAGGCGATGATCACCCGGCCTGGTTTGCTGATACCGTTGCCCGATTCGATAAAACTACCCGCGTAGCAGGCTTCGTAGATCACATTGATGGGCGTCCCCGGTTTGGCTGCTGCCAGTTGGTCAAGCCAGCCGTTGAACTCCGCCGTGCTCACAATCTGATTGGCCGTGCGGTCCAGATAGAACTTCTCCTCCCCCCCGTGGTCCATCATAAAAATTGTCAGGGCCTGATCCGGGCCCACCTTATCCAATGCCCACTGGGTGATAGCATTTTGGAGATTGGCTTTGGTTGCGCTGGCGTCTACACCGGGCAGGGTGTCTGGTGAGATGTAATAGATGCGGTCTGGAGACTGGCCTTTGTCGATAAACATCTGATAGGCTGCCTGGGTCACATTGTAGATATTCCTTTGCAGACGATCGTTCTGTTGATATTTCCCCGCCACAATAATGACAGCACTCGATTTGGCCGCCACAGGCAAGCGGCGCACAGAGAACTGATAGGGTTGGTTGCTGCCGCCTCCCCTATTATGCAGGCGCAGATAGATGCGCCCGGTGGTGGGGGCAACAAATTTGATGCGAACCGCCGTGCTAAAGGAAGGCTCTTGTGTAGCCGCACTCGGGTCCACACAGGACGCGTGGATATCTACTTGGACGTCGGCCTGGGAAGCGGGGGGAACCTGGGCCTGGACCAGATACTCGCCAAATTGTAAGGCGTCGAAGTAGAACCAATCCTCATCCTGCAGATTGCTAAAGGTTCGGTCCAGGGCGACACCGTTATTGGGGATGAAGCCGGCCGTCTGACAAGTGTCTGCGTCATCAGCCGGGGCAGGGGTCGGCGTCGGTGTCGGCGTCGGCGCGGCGGGCCCGGGCAAGGCGGTGAAAGAACGGGGCAGGGTGGCCGATTGGCCGCCATCGTTGGTTACGACGACACAATACTCGCCCGGGGCCAGCCCTGACTGCACCCAGACTTGCAGTGTCTGTGGGTTGAGCCAACTGGCGTCCCGCACCTGTTGGCAGCGGCTGGAGCAGTGATTGGCCGCGTAGGTGCAGAGCTGCACCATCGGCGGAAAGATGAAATTCGTTCCAGAGATGCGGACCTCTGTCTCCTGGTCGTTGCGCCCCTGGGCTGGGCTTAGGCTGGAAATGACAGGTGGGCTGCCGGCTGGAGGGCTGGTGGCTTCTACACTCAACAGATAGCTGGTGGCGGCAACCGCGGCATTGGGTTCGTCGTTGATGATCTTCACATAATATGTGCCGCTGGTGGGGGCCAGGAAGATTGTGCGCGCGGTGGTGCCAAAGGCGGGCAGCGAAATTTCCGGGCACCGATCCGCAATTTCGATACGCGGCATAGACTGCGCGCCCCGGCCATTGGCGGTGATGGTGTAGAGGCTGCCCGCAGTGACCTGAAACTTGGCCCAGTCCACATCACCCAACGGCGAGAAGTTGCGAAGCTGGCCGCTGCCATCGGTTGGAATATCTTTGGCTGCCCCACAACTGTTGTCAGCCTCGAAGTTGTCCAACTGACCGTTGGGCACTTCGTATTCGCCGCAGACATCCAATGTCCATAGATTATTGGTTTCGTTCACTTCAGCGATGCGGTTATAGGGATCGACCCAGGCGTATACTTTGTCCCCGCAGCCAGCGTTGAAGGTGAACTCGGCGTACTGAACCTGCATATCTTCGCCAGGCGGCCAGGGCAGAGCGACCGGAAACTCTTTGGTAGCGAGGGTGCTGCTTATGGGCGGATTGTCCGCTGGGTTGACGTAGAGATTGACCCGACGACCTGCCGCTGTCTCGCTGCCCACATTGCGCACGGTAATCGTCACCGTGGCCGGATGGGTGGTCTGGGGATTGGTCGGAGAGAGCACCACCGACACCACCGCCAGGTCCATACCGGCCGCGCTGTTGACGGGTGTCTGGTCGGATGGGAGGGTTTCCTGGGCTGTCGCGCCCAGAAAGGAGAGCAGCAACAGACCGGCCAGGAGAAGGGCCAATCCAATTGCTGAGCTCTTTTTGCTGACGATTTTCATAAGGCGATCTTCCTCTCATTGCTCTGCGCTCGCTCAAATGAGGAACGGCAAGACGCAGATTGACAACTACTCAGGCTGATCAGATCTGTGAGCGCTGATTGAGTAGCCGTCAGAATCCTTCGAATTCTGCGTCTTCGAGGCGTATCGAAATCTAGCGAACGCGTCTACCCGCTTGGTTTCGATACGGTGGGAAAGGGCACCCGCCTACTCAACCGGAGCTGGCCTGAGTAGCTACGCAGATTGTTACGATATATTATATACTATCGCCCGGCGTTGACTTCGCCTCCCGCGTTGATCATTGCCAGAAAGACGATGAAGCTGGTTTGGCCTGTAACCGGAGTCTCGGTCGGCGTTGCTGTCACAGAAGGCGTTGCTGTCGGCGTGAGCGTCGGCGTCGGGGTCGGTGTATCTGTCGGCGTCGGGGTCGGTGTATCTGTCGGTGTCGGGGTCGGCGTATTCGTTGGCGTCGACGTGGGGGTGTTTGACGTGGGCGTAGGCGTAGGACCAGGCTTCACCACCGGCTGGGAAAACTCCGATGTATTGCCATCGGCATCAGTAGCCGTAGCTGTCAGGTTAGGGCCATGGAAACCGCCGGTTTTGCTGAAGGTGAAACTGCCGTCAACGCCGGCTGTAGCGCTGCCTTCATAGATGCGTCCTTCGCTTCCATCGTCGGAGAAGATCTCCACAACGGCCGAAGCCACCGGAGCAATACCGATCACCGTGTCGGCGCTCACCTGGATCAGAGCGGGGGGCGAAAGCTCTGTATTGCTGCCGTCGCTGTTGTCGATCCCCAGAGAGATGTTGCTATAAATGGCGTTACGGGTGATGGTGTTGTACAAAGTCGCTACATTTGCCAACACAATACCGCGATCTTTGTTGAAGGCAACTCGATTGTCCGGCCCGATCCCATTTCCCTGCGACCCACAGCAGAGGTCGATGCCCCGGTTGGCGTTGCCCAAATCGACCTGACCCGTGGCGTCGACGCCAATCCCATTGTTCGCAATCGTGTTGCCATGGCAGTTGTTCAGGTAGATGCCGTGTTCGCGATTGCCGCCGATAACATTGTCTGCAAATGTATTGCGCTGGGCATTGCTCCAGCAACCCACACCCCAGCGATTGCCCAGGGCAAGCCCGCCGCTGACATCTACGCCAATAAAGTTGCCGGTGACGGTATTGCTCATTGTGCCGGAGTGCAGAAGGCCGACGCCGGCCTCCCGGTTGCCGCTAATGACGTTACGCTCCCCGGACGTCGTCCCTCCGACGCGGTTGCTGTGTGCGCCATTGCTGATAGTCACCCCGTTTCCCGCGTTCTCCACAATGGCTTTGCCGCTGGCATCGACGCCGATGTAATTGCCGGTGACGCTGTTATTCGCGGCCGATGAACCGTTGATGTAGACTCCATTGCTGCCGTTGCCGCTGACGAGGTTGCGCTCCGCGGCTGCCGCGCCGCCGATGCGGTTCGATATCGCGCCGTCTGCCAGGACAATTCCATTGTTACGATTGGGGATGGGTTTTGCGCCGCTCACATCGACGCCGATGTAATTGCCAACAACTACATTGTGTGCGCTGCCCGCGTCGCCGATCCAGACTCCATCGCTGTTTGTCTGTCCGCTGATAAGGTTGCGCGTCCCGGCGCTTGTCCCTCCGATGGTGTTGCGCGCAGCGCCATTGCTCACATTCACGCCATAGATGCCGTTTCCCAGAGCAGACGCGCCCCTGGCATCGACGCCGATAAAATTGCCGCTGACTGTATTGCTTATTGTCCCGCTGCCCTCAATGGAGACGCCATGACCCCTGTTCCCGCTGATGACGTTGCCCGCGCCAAAGGGACCGCTGCCCAAGCTACGGTCGCCGCCCACGCGATTGTTTTGGGCGCCGCCGGTGATCCTCACACCGTTGCCGGGAAAATAGATAATCTGCAACCCCTGGATGATATTGCCCTTCGACGTGATGCGGAAACCATCCGCGCCAGTGGCATAGCGCCCGTCCAACACCACACCGGCGTTGCTGGCGTCGATAGTCAGGTTGCCCTGGGTGATCGCCGGCAGCGCCTTAAGCAGAGTAATGGTCATAGGCGTAGTGGGTGGAAAAACCGCCGGGTCAAAGGTAATCGTATCGCCGGGGGTGGCGTTAAGCAGCGCCTGGCGCAGAGAGCCAGACCCCGAATCGGTGCGGCTGGTGACGACGATGGCAAGGGAGCGCGCATCCACTCCCGTCAGGAGCATTCCTGAGTACATCAAAACACTCAACAGGACCAGCCCGACCAAGCCCAGACTGGAAGCCGACATACGCGCGTGTTGCATAGGACTCTCCTTCTCCTGCCCTCTTACCGGGGGCGCGCTATGATTTGCGGTCAGATGAACGATTGTAAGGAACACAAGAACCACAGGAATCGCAGATTTGATCGGCGTCGATAAGCGTCATCTGCGTCCCATCTTTCAGGGCAGTTCCCCATGCGCGGTTGCTCGCCACGGGGGATGAAAAGCGGTCACTGATATTCAGAATGCAACTGACTTGCGCTGATCTGCTCCATTCGACAGGGCTTCGACAAACTCAACCTACCAGATCAGGACAGCCTAGTACACGACGGCGGAAGTGCCTGTGCGATTCGCTGGTGCGTGGTGCGTAAACTGGTACACGAACTACGCACCACGTCCGCGGCCGCCAGGTTATTTACGCCCGACTGCACTAGTGTAGATCAATTCCAATCAGTCTGATCAGCGTCCTTTTTTCATGACGAAACGGCAATTGCGGCATCCCGTTCAGCGTGTTACCTCTGGTAGGAAAATCTGCCACCCCGTCGTCACCTCCAGTGTGACGGGACGGGCCAGCAGGCCCAGTTCGCTGCTGGCGTTGACCACCACCCGGTAGGTCCCTATCTCCGTGAAATTGGGATAGTCGATGGCGTAGCGGTTGTTGCCCCGCTCGATGAGTGGGATACCCACAGGCGAAGCCACCATTTCAGAGCCGCCGGTCGGCGGCTGGTAGGAGGGCGGATAGACCACCGCCCACACATTTTTGACTTTATCCTTGCCCTCATTGACCAGCACTTCGGCCTCCACTGTGCCCAGGCCGTTTTTGATCTGCGTCGGCCCCCACACCTGGCGGACGTAGGGCGGCCAGTGTTCGGCTGTGGCAAAGCTGCCCGCAAAGCCAAAGCCCCGGCGCACGGCTAGTTGGCCGTCGCCCCGTCCATTGGCTGCGCCGTCGCCGTCGTCGTCCAGCCAGGGGGTCTGTTTCAGCAGACGAGAGGCGGAGAGAACCGCCCAGTTGGCTTCCATAAAGCTGTTGTAGAGGGTTGCGCCCTGGCGCAGGCTGGAGAGCAGATAGTCGGAGAAGAGCGCGCCGCCGGTGGAGGCCCGGGCCAGCTCCCCGGACGCCGCCGAGGTAACGATCACCCGGTTGGGGCCGCTGATGCTGGCGGAGCCGTCGATAAAAGTGCCCGAATAGCAGGCTTCGTAGATGACGTTGACCGGCACTCCGCTGCGCGCCGCCTGCAACTCGTCCAGCCAGCCGTCTAGCTCCTGTGGCGTCAGCCGCTGACGGTTGGGTTCGTCCAGATAGAAAATGTCCGGATCGCCGTGGTCCATCATATAGAGCGTAAGTGCCTTGCTCGGTCCTACCCGTTTCTTGGCCCAATCGGTGATGGCAATACGCACGTCGTTGACTGTAGCCGGCGCGTCCACATTGGCCCGGCCGCTGTCCGGCGCGATGTAGTAGATCTCGTCGGCGCTGTAGCCCCGCTCCTCGAACATGGCGTGGACCGCGTCGGTCACCGCGTAGATGTTTTTCTGCAAGGGGTCATTCTGTTTGTAGCGCCCGGCGATGATGATGACTGCGCTTTTGGCTGCCGGCTGGCTGGTGTCCCGCACAGAGAGGAGGTAGCTGCGGTCGCCGCTGGCCCCTTCGTTGCTGTTGCGCAGGCGCAGATAGACAGGCCCATCCTGGGGCATTGTGACTTCCAGACGCACGGCCGGGCTGAAGGTGTAGTTCTGGCCGCTGTCGTGGGTTGTGTTGCATTCGTCATAGACGAAAAGACTCACATCCACCTGGGAGCCGGCGGGGACCTGGGCCTCGATCAGGTAGGAACGCTGCTTGACGCCGGTGAAGACCGCCCAATCCTCGTCCTGCACCGTCTCGAAGGCGTGGGCTTGCGCGCTGCCATCCACGCCGATGGGTTGGGCCTCATCGCAACTGTTGTTGGGTTCATAAGCGGTGGCCGAGGTGGGCAGGGGCGTGGGTGTGTGGGTCGCTGCGCCGGGCGTGACCGGCGTGTTTGTCGGCGTCCGGGTTGGGGTCGGTGTTGATGTCAGGGTATGGGTCGGTGTGGGTGTGGCGGTGGGCGTCGCCGTTGCGGTGTGGGTCGGTGTAAGGGTCGATGTGGGCGTGGCTGTGGGCGTGAGCGTGGGCGTGGGCGTCAGCGTCCCGGTATAAGTGGCTGTGGGCGTGCAGGTGGGGGGCAATGTGGGAATCGCCAATTGCTGGGCGCGGGTGTTGTTGTTCTCGTTGCTTTCCGCCACTTCCAGCCCCGCATCTACGGTTGCTGTATTCTGCCCCGGCAGATAGTGATTGATCCAGACGCTGGTACTTGCGCCAGCCGCCAACCCAGCAACGACCCGTGCCTGATAGCCACCGTTTAGGTCCACAGCAAAAGCTCCCGCATTGGTCTGTCCCACATTCGCCACAGTTACCCGGATGCCCAGAGAGGTTGAGGTGTAGTTGCACGCGCCGCCGCTTTCCAGGGTGATCTGCATGGACTGAACAATCAGGTCTGGCAACTGGGGTGTCGGCGTGGCTGTTGGCGTATGGGTAAAGGTCGGCGTGGGCGTGTGGGTGGGCGCGCCGGGTGTCACAGGGGTATTTGTTGGCGTGCGCGTAGGTGTGGGTGTCTTCGTGGGTGTCGGGGTTACTGTGGGAGTCGGCGTGGGCGTTGTTGCCGGACCAAGCAAAATACGCTTTTGGGCGACTAGGCCATCCTCGACTTCATTCGCAACGCCATTGCCGTTGTCATCAAGCCAAGGCTGTTGGGAAGGATGAGAGGTGTCGGTAGTTGCTTTGGCGATGAGAAACGTCGCGTACAGGTCGCGATCGTTTCTCAGTTCGCTCAGGAAACTGTCGGAAAACACAGCGCCATCCGCCGATGCGTAGGCCAGGCCCGATGCACTGCTGGAGGTAATGATTACCCGCCCTGAGCCGCTGATGGAACCTGGAGAGTCGATAAAACTTCCTGCATAGACTGTATCAATGACTACAGTGAGATGGACCCCTGGCACATTGGGTTCCAACGTATCGAGCCATAAGTCGAGTTGCTCAGGGGTGAGTACCTGGTTCTGGACTCCATCCAGATAGAATGTTTCTTTATTACCATGCCCCATCATATACAGAGTTAGACACGAGACTTCTGGATTCTGTGACAACGCCCATTGCGTAAGCGCGGTCTCAAGATTGGCGAGTGTAGCCTCTGCATCGACATCCGGTTGCGTATCGCCATCTGCATCAAGTGTCATATCCGTAGCAAGGTAGTTGATCCTGTCGCTGGCATATCCATGAGCGATAAATCGTCTATAGGCTGCGTTGGTGACATTGTGGATATTTCGCTGCAAGACATCGCCCTCTCTGATTCGACCAGCAACCACAATAAGGGCACCATTCTCGCAGGAAACAGGCAGTGGCGTCGGCATCATCGTTGCCGTGTTGGTCGGTGTATGAGTCTGCGTTGCGGTAGGCGCGCCGGGAGTGATCGGCGTATTCGAGGGTGTCTGTATGGGTGTCGAGGTAAATGTAGAGACTGGCGTCGGCGTATGAGTGGGCGTGTGTGTCCGGGTCGGCGTCCATGTGGGCGTAGGGGTGGGCGTCGACGAGTCACTGAACTGCTTTGCATAAGTGTTGTTATTTTCGCTGGACTCCAAAAGCACATCTCCGTAATCCACGCGCACAATCAGATAGTGTTCAGGAGTCGTCCCTGTTGGCAGAGTAACCCAGAGAGTGGACGTATAGCTTGTCCCCGCAGCCACCGGCTGATCCCGGAGAGAATCGGACAGGTAGGTGTCTGCGTTGTCCCAGATCGCATCTGTCGAGAGGTAGATGGCATCTGACCACATACCCTGGACTGTCATCGTGCTGGGGTTCGACACCACCCAACGGACATTGGCGTCATAGCCGCTCAACTCCAATACCTGCACACTGGTCGCCGCCAGGTCGGGTACAGTAATCGGGTCCGCACGGGTGTTGTTTGTCTCATTGGACTCCAACAGAGCACCGCCGTAATCCACACGAACGATGAGGTAATATTCTGAGGTTGTCCCCGCAGGCAGGTTCACCCAGAGAGTGGATGTATAGCTTGTCCCCGCAGCCACCGGCTGATCCCGGAGAGAATCGGACAGGTAGG
>JAHDWH010000001.1:38749-84563 GCA_023384455.1 Caldilineaceae bacterium
TGTCTGCGTTGTCCCAGATCGCATCTGTCGAGAGGTAGATGGCATCTGACCACATCCCTTGCACAGTGGTGGATCCCTGATTCAATACCCGCCACTCCACATTGGCATCGTAGCCATTCACATCCAGGATTTTCAGGCTGGTTACGGTCAGATCGGGAAAGCTGGCGGGGATGTCCGCAGCTAGGGGAGATAGGAACGGTCCACGCGACGCAAACGCGTTTTCTCCCAGACCAGAGAGAAGATAGAAAATACAAAAGAGGAGAATGATGCGAAATGACGATGAGATTCTCATAGCATTGCCTCGATTGATGGTGATTCTCAATGCACGTCGGACCCCTCAAATCCTACCGCTGAATTCCTGGCAGGAATATCTGCCACCCCGTCGTTACCGCCATCTCCCAGGGACGACTGAGCAGGCCGTCCGCCTCGCTGTCCTGGGCATAGATGACAACTCGATACGCGCCCATCTGGTCAAACTGACCGTAGAGTCCGCTGTACCAGTCGCTGGCCCCACTCTCCCGGCGCAGAGTCAGGGGCGGCGGCGAGGGGGCCATCTCGTCGGCGTTGGCAGGCGGCGCATAGCTCGGCGGGTAGACCACCGCCCACACTTCGTCCACGCCCACATCGTCCACCACTTTGGCTTTCACCGTGCCCCGCCCGCCGCTGTCCAAATTCACCACAGCCTCCTGAATGTGGGGCGGCCAACGCACAGTGGCGCTCAATGACCCCACATTGGCAAAGCTGCGCCGGGCCGCCTCTTTGCCATCCTGAGTGCGGCTGTAGCGCCCGTCCCCGTCGTCGTCCAGCCAGGGCTGCTGCTCGATGAGGTAACGCACGGCCTGGCGCGCTTCGTCAAAAGCGGTGTAAAGGCTCTGGTCACGTTCCAGAGCCACAAGGAAAGCGTCGGAAAAGAGCGCTCCCTCTGGCGAAGCAAAGGCCCGGTTGTACTGGTTGGTCGAAGTGATAATCACTCTTCCCGACTTGCTGATCGATTTATCGCGATCGATGAAACTGCCAGACAAGCAGGCTTCGTAGATCACATTGACCTGCACCCCGGAAACTTTCTGCTCCAATTCATCCAGCCATCCATCCAGGTCCTGCGGCGTAAGAACCTCTTTGCGTACGCCGTCCAGATAGAATTTGTCATAGGTCCCGTGATCCATCAGAAAGATCGTCAGCGACTGATCCCTACCCAATAGGCTGGGCGCCCATTCAGTAATGGCCTGTCGCAGTCGATTGCGGCTGGGCAGGCCATCCACATCGGGAAAGCCATCACCGTTCACGTCCAGACTCACATCGGTAGCCAGGAATGTAATGCGCTCGGAGGGATTGTTCGCGCCCTGGCTTGCATAATGAGAGAGGAAGATGCGGTAAACCTGGCTCGTTACATTGTGGATATTCGCCTGTAACCCCTCCGGATCCGGGTCTGCCAGTCGTCCGGCCACAATAATCGTCAGACTTTCTGTCGACTCGGCGGGTTGTGCGCGCACACTGGCAGCGTAGGTAGCCCGGGGGCCGAAAACACTGCTTTTCTGGTTGTAGAAGCGCAACCGGTAGACGCCGTCGGTTGGAGCCTCGATCAAATAGGAGACATCGGGAGCAAAATTGCTGAATGCGGGCGGTTGGCCGATGCTGGAACAGGAAGCATAGACTTCCAACACCAGGTCGGCGCGGGAGCCGCCCGGTGCGCGCCCATCAATCAGGTATTTAACGCCGGCTTTGGCCTCAAATCGAAGCCAATCCTCGTCGGCCTCAGTCTGAAAGGCCATTTCAATGGGATAACCGCCGCTGCCGATAGGCTGGGCCTCTTCGCAGACGTCATTGGGTTCCTGCTCGATGTCCGATAGAGGAACGGTCGCGGTCGGAGTAGGCGTGCGCGTCACCGTTGGCGTGGGAGTCGGCGTGTGCGAAGCTGTGTGCGTCGCTGTCGGCGTGAAAGTCGCCGTATGTGAAGCTGTATGCGTCGCTGTCGGCGTAGGAGTCGGCGTGTGCGAGGCGGTGTGCGTCGCCGTCGGCGTGGGAGTCTGCGTGTGCGAGGTTGTTTGCGCCGTTGTCGGTGTGGAAGTCGGCGTATGTGAGACTGTATGCGTCGCTGTCGGCGTCCGAGTCGGCGTATGCGAAGCTGTGTGTGTTGCTGTTGGTGTACCCTTTTCCCAGTAGGCAGAGGTCAGGATAAAGTCCTCCGTCTCTGCCCGTAGCAAAACCACCTCCGCCGTCATTGCGCCGAGCAGGTCCTCAAATGTAAACTCTGAGTTCCCCGCATTCAGGGTTAGAAAGCCCCAGCGCAGGAACGCGCCGTTCTTGTAAAGGTGGAATTTCACCTCTGCTGCGGTAGACTCGGTGGTGAGATGTCCGCCAGAATCGTCCACATAAAATTCGACGATGCGCACGCTTGGCGTGGGTGTGCCGGTTGGCGTGTTTGTCGGAGTATGCGTTAGTGTAGGGGTAGAAGTTGGCGTGTTGGTCTGCGTAAATGTAGCTGTCGGTGTGGATGTGGCTTGCCACGACACACGCCAGATTGAACTCCCGCCCCAAGCGATTGTTTGGAGTCTTGCATCAGGCCATTCAGCGTACCAGATTCCATTCGGAGCTAAAGTCCCTGTAACCAGATACGGCCCACCAGGCGGAGAGCAGGGGTCTCCCGTCGGCAACTGTTCCGCTTCCTGGGCGTTCCCCACAAACCAGGGGACAAAACCATCGCAAAATCCTGAGAGTGTGAAGGGCGGGGTAGGAGTTGCCGTAGCTGTCGGCGTCGATGTGGCAACCGGCGTATCCATCCGCATTGGCGTGGCGGTGGGCGTGTGAGTAGGCGTCGGCGTCACCGTCGAGGTGCGGGTCGGTGTGGGTGTCGGCGCAGACGGACACACCAACTCCCCAGAATTCAGAATAATATTGTCAAATGCTACACGCGTTAGCTGATTACCAAAATATTGATCATGGCTCCACACCCACAGCATAAAATACACGTCTCCAACGCCAGCGATCACATCACTAGTAGTAAGATGTACCCAGCTATCACTATCGAAGTAGTAACCACTCAGACTTCCAACTTGCCGAGTCAGGCGCAACTTCCCATTTGTATGAATAGTTGGCACCATGATATTAACACCACCAAAGTCAGTGGCATAAGACTGGTTCGTGTTACCCCCATAATTTAAACGCTCCACCACCCTTACTGCATCCAAGTTCAGATTTTCATCCACTCCAAGACCCACCCTAACACCACTGGATGCTGGCCAGTCGAGTAGGGAGTAATCCACCTGAAGGTCAAAGTCACCACGTAGTTGGCAGGCCCCGATATATTGAGCGCCGAAATAACTCAACCCGGGCGCATTCGCAGCATCCGCCGCAAACGTAATTTCGGCCCTTTCATTGGTCTCACTTATTTGGGTTCCAGAACCATACAATCCTCTTTCCCACCATTGCATGTCTGTAATGTTGTCGTCAAAATTATCATGCCATATCGGAGGTCTTGGTGTGCTAGTAGAGGTGTTCGTAGATGTTGCGGTTGGTGTTGGTGTGTAAGTTGGCGTATCGGTCGGTGTGCGGGTCGGCGCTGGTGTCGGTGTCGGGGTGAAAACGCCCGCGCTGTCCATCGTCACCGACGACCAGAGACTACCCCACAAACACTGGTTGACGCGCTGTTGGTAGCGCTCAAAGAAGCCCCAACTATCGGCAATTAACAGAATTGTGCCCCAAGTCCAATTGCGAATGATATAGATACCTGGCAAGGCGCGTACTACCTTTACGCCGCCCAATGAGTGCCCGTTCACTTCCAAGATTGTCCCCCACAGAATGCCAATATGACCATCTGCAACCGTAAGCGTTTCTTGAGAAGTAATGACATCCGCGTTGCGCGCCCAGACCTGCTGCCAGCCCAGGTAGGTAGAGGGATTGCAATCGGGCAGAGTGAAAGTTTGCTGCGCCAACCACTGATCCGGATTCTCTGGCGACGGCGGAGCGACGAGTTGAGGAACGATCCAGAGAGTCCCTCCTGTTGGGCTGACCGCAATCCGCGCCAAAGCTGCCGTCCATCCACTGGGTCCGTGATGGACCAGCACCGTCTGCACGTCCGACACCACATCGGCTACAGCACCACAGGGATTGGCCGACGGCGGGTTTGTCCCTGCTGGAATCCGCCAGCCCTCGGTTCCCGCGCAGAAGCCACCAGGCAGAGGCGGGAGATAATGGCGGACCGTCAGTGCCACAACCTGATGCTCACCCGGCGGCATTTGTCCGTAAGTTTCTGCACCGTTGACAAAATATGCACCATCCTGGGCTACTAAGTTTACACGCATGGAAACCGGACGCTGGATACCGCTGTTATAGACATTCCAGAAGGCGCACCAATCGTTCGGTTCTCCAGGACAGGGACTCCAGATAGGGCGTACGTCACTATCCAGCACTTCAATGTAGTCAGGTTCTATCCAATCAAAGAGCGCAGGATCGACACCCCCGATAGAAAACCAAGTGCGCTGGCCTTTGTCCACGGCATACCACCAGCCGTTTTCATCGGCGATGGCAATGTCGGCAAAGTAATTATCACCCGGTTCTGAAAAGAATTGACGCTGTTGATATGCGTAGCTCTGACCTGGGGCCAGATCGATACCGGATACACTGGGGTAATCAATCCCCTGGGGACAGTTCCAATCCTGACAATTGGGGCCCCGTGTAACAATGCCCAAGCGAGACAGATGCAGATTGCGTTCGCCCCTATTGGTTACAGTAAAGGATGCTGTCAACCAATCCCCCACGACCAATGGCGGATTGGGCAATACAATCTGCTGCGATACTTCAAGACCAGACCCAACCGCAAAGCCCTGAAGGTTGCCCAGATTATGCCAATCCCGGTCAGTCACCTGGACCAATATCTGGCCGAAATAGCCATCGCCCGTATAGGGAAAGATGCGCCCGCGCTCGAATAGTAAGACCTGATCCGGCTGTAGAGTCTGGTTCTCCACCCAGGGCCAGTCCACCCAGTGGGGGCAACTCCAAGAGACGCAGCCGGGGCCTTTGGCTGACACCCCGACCCTATGCAGGAATATCTCCCGCCCGCTGACATTCTTCAGGCCAAAGCGCGCCATCACCTTTTCGCCGTTCATCGGTTGGATCGTGGAGAGGGTAAGGTCTTCGGTTACTTCCAGCGCGGGAGGTAACGTAAAGGTAATACGACTGCCACCGGCGATGTCACTCCACCCGCCATCGGAAGCATCCTGAAAACTCGGTTCCAGGAAGTAATCACCACCAGACACAAAGCCAATCGAGCCGTTGTAGATGTACTCCTCACCGGGAGCCAGTGTCAAATTGCGTACTGACGGATAGTCGATGTTGCGCGGACAATTGAAATCGGCACAGTCGGGGCCGCGCCCTATAGCCGTCAAGCCCATAATGGGCAAATCGGCAGAACCTGCGTTACGCACAGAAAAAGTGATGGTCAATAGCTCTGCAGGTAGAAAAGATGGATTTGTGAAAGTGAGAGGGCTGCTCATTTGCAAACCGGGCGCAACCGAATAGTCCACGGGTGCGTCGCCAAGTGCGTGCCAGCCTCCCCCTATATCCAGGTAGGAAGCCTGTGCAAAGTATCCGCCACCGTCGTTGATAAAGGTCTGCTGCTGTTGATAACGATATTCCGTGCCTGCGGCCAGGGTCAAGTCTTTCACATGGGGGAAATCGATGCCCCGGCCACAACTCCAGTTGCCGGTGCAATCCGGCCCGCGCACAGCCCCGGTCAAAGTCTGCACACGCACGGGATAGCTGGCTGTGTTGCGAATGGTGAACGTAGCTGTCACAATCTGGCCGGCCATGGGTATTGTCGGCGTGATGGTCAGGGGCTGGACGATAACCAGATCGGACGCGGCAACGCCAGGGAGATCGGCCTCTGCCTGCCCTGCGGCAAGAGCAGTTTCACCGCTCGCCAACACACCTGTAGACAGGAGAAATACCAGAAAGAGTGCGCACCCAATTGCTATCTTTTGCGCAAACAAAAGCCACAACCATCTATTAGTATTCATAAGATTGACTTTCAGTCCTTAGCCGCCATCTTCACTTCACTGATTCCCGCTACCGCGCCACCCCTGGCAAAAAGACCCGCCACCCCGTACTCACCTCCACCACCACAGGACGCGCGCTTTGACCGTTGCGACTCTCGGCTTGTACCACAATGCGATAGACACCAGTCTGGGTGAAGCCCGAATCTGTTGCCCGATAGCGGTTGCTGCTGCCATCCCGCAACAGGGGCACCCCGGCGGGCGGCTCCACCATATCCACCACCCCTTCGCCCGGCTGGGGCTCCACATAGTCCGGCGGATAGATCACAGCCCAGACGGTCTGCACTGGGTTCTGCTCGTCGGCCAAGACCAGCGCCTCGATCACACCCCGTCCATTTTGAATGGTTGCCGGTGGGGTCACGGATTCGATGTAGGGCGGCCAGGCGCTGTCGTCAAAGGTATTGGCATAGGCAAAGCCCCGCTGTTGGGCCACATGCCCATCGCTGGCGCTATTGGCAATGCCATCGCCGTCGTCATCCAGCCAGGCGTTCTGGTCCAAATAGAGACGGCTGGTGCTGCGCCGGGCATTGTCGAAGCTGGCAAAGAGACTGCTGCCCTGGGCCAGACCGGCAAAGAGACTGTCGGAAAAGATGGCACCGTCCTGGCTGGCCCTGGCCAGGGCATTGGGCGGGGCCGATGTGACGATAACCCGCCCGGCCCGGCTGATGCTGCCCGGCTGTTGGATAAAGCTGCCTGAGTAGCAGGCTTCGTAGATCACATTGATCCGCACGCTGGGGTGGGCCGCCTCCACCACCTGCAACCAGCCATCCAACTGGCCCGGTGTAATCCGATGACCGCGAGGATTGTCCAGATAGAAAACATCCGGCGACCCGTGGTCGAAGAGATAGAGGGTGAGCGAGCCGTCGCTTGCCACTCTGTCCACGGCCCAGTCGGTGATAGCGGCTTCCACTTCTGCCGGGGTAGCCGGTTTGCTGACACCGCCCAGCCGGGATTCCGGCGCGATATAGCGGATGCGATCCGATGGGTAGCCCCGCTCTTGGAAGAGGCTATAGACCGCCTCTGCGCCGTTGTAAATGTTCTTCTGCAAGCGGTCATTGTTGCGGTAACGCCCCGCCACGATGATCACCGCGCCCGTGGAAGGTGCTTCATCCAGACGGCGCACCGAGAGGTAATAGGGTTGCACTCCTCCCTGACTGTTATCCTCGTTGCGCAGATAGAGATAGATGCGCCCATTGTTCGGTGTAGTAAAACGCAGACGCACATCCGGGCTGAAGCTGTTGTCCTGGCCGTCCTGGCTGCTACCGCCGCAGCGGTCATAGACAAAGAGGCTCACATCCGCCGTCGAATCGACGGGCGTCAGGGCTTCGATCAGATACTCCACACCAGCTACCCCATCAAAATAGACCCAATCCTCATCGGCGGAAGTAGAAAAGGTGTAGTTTTTCAGCGCGCCATCTGTGGAAATCGGCTGGGCCTGGGCACAGGTGTCGTTGGGTTCGATCTCAGCGTCCGCTACAGGGGTGGGCGTGGGGGTTGCCGTATGTGTATTTGTTGCTGTCGGTGTGTATGTCAGCGTTGGCGTCGCGGTGGGTGTATGGGTTGGTGTTGACGTTGCCGTAGGTGTGGCTGTCGGCGGGACGGGTGTACGTGTCGCCGTGGGTGTAGCCGTTGGCGGAACGGGCGTGCGCGTTGCCGTAAAAGTCGCTGTCGGTGGGATAGGTGTGTGCGTCGCTGTGGGCGTGGCCGTCGGCGGAACGGGCGTGCGCGTTGCCGTAAAAGTCGCTGTCGGTGGGACAGGTGTGGGTGTTGCTGTCGGCGGAACGGGCGTAAGCGTTGCCGTGAAAGTCGCTGTCGGCGCGATAAGTGTGCGTGTCGCCGTAGGTGTACGTGTCGGCGTCGGTGTGGCCGTCAGCGGAACAGGCGTGCGCGTTGCCGTGGGTGTTGCTGTCGGCGGGGCAGGTGTACGCGTTGGCGTGGATGTGGCCGTCGGCGGAACGGGTGTACGTGTCGCCGTGGGTGTGACCGTCGGCGGAACGGGTGTACGTGTCGCCGTGGGTGTGACCGTCGGCGGAACGGGTGTACGTGTCGCCGTGGGTGTGACTGTCGGCGTACAGGTGGGCGGCAGAGTAGGAATGGGCAATTGCTGGGTGAGCGAGTTGTTATTCTCATTGCTTTCTGCCACCTGCACCCCGGCATCAACTGTCGCCGTGTTCTGTCCTGGCAGATAATGGCCGATCCAGACGCTGGTGGTTGCCCCCGCGGTCAATCCAGCCGCGACAGTGGCCTGATGACCGCCGTTGACATCCACGGCAAATGGTCCGGCATCCGCCTGTCCTACATTCGCCACCGTCACCCGGATGCCTAGAGAAGTCGATGTGTAGTTGCACGCGCCGCCGTTTTCCAGAGTGATCTGCATTGAGTGGATTATCAGGTCCGGTAGCAGAGCAGTTGGTGTGGCTGTTGGCGTATGGGTAAAGGTCGGCGTCGGTGTGTGGGTCGGCGCGCCGGGGGTGATCGGTGTAGAGGTAAGCGTCTGAGTCGGCGCTGCCGTCTCCGTAGGCGTTGGTGTAACTATCGGCGTAGGTGTCAAAGTTGGCAGAACAACATTGCTAGTGACTTGTAATGCATTGGCGAATTTTGTGACTTGGCCATCACCATTTGCAAGTGTTAGGGTGTACCAACTACTGGCCAAATTGACCGGGATGGTTGCTGTGAGTGTAATGCTATTCACGAAACTCACAATCAGATTGGTAGAACCAAGTTGCAAAGACGGTGTAGGGAGAAAGTTAGTACCTACGACCGTTACATTCATTGGAAGATTCTGCGGACTAATTGTAGACGGAGTGATGCTAGTCAAAGTAGGTGGGCTGATTGCTGCCATCTCCACACTATTTGTGTCACTGGATCCACCTATAGCGTAGAGGTAGTTTCCAACCGCCACCACTGCCAGATCATGTCGCGCCTCAATCATTGATTCCGTGGCTTGCCAAGGGTCAAGTAAGCCGTCTGGATTTACCTTGACTCGCTCTACGCTCCTCTGCTTGCTACCGCCACCATGCATGCTGTGTCCACCTACAGCATAGAGGTATCCTCTACTATCAGCACCACCCAGACAACACCGCCCCAGAGCCAACTGTGTTGCAGGTAGCCACGAGCCAAGCGAACCATCGGCATTGATCAAAGCTCGCTCTACTTTGGCTCCAGTGAGTCCAAATGTACCCCCATCGTAACCACCAATCGCATATAGATAACCGTTTACAACTGCTGCTACATGGGTGTAGCGTCCCATACTCAACGAAGATGTTGTCTGCCAGGGGCCAAGTGAGCCATCAGGATTGATCATAGCCCGTTCTACACTACTCAGATCATAGCGACCACCAATGGCGTAGATATAGCTACCACTAATGGCCGCCGCAAGTTCAGATCGAGGTGTACTCATTGGGGTCATTATCTGCCAAATGCCAAGCGAGCCGTCATCATTGATCACTGCTCGTTCGACACTATTCAAAACAGGTCCGACGTTATAGCCGCCTTCATCGCCGCCTAGGGCATATATGTACCCGTCGATAGCTACTGCCGCCAGTGCAGTTCGGGGAGAAACCATCGAATTCATAGATTGCCAAGGCCCGAGAGAACCGTCAGCATTGACCACTGCGCGTTCTACACTGCTTAAATTGGCTCCATTCCAACCACCCAGCACGTAAATGAATCCACGAGCAGCTACAACCGCAGGACGAAGTCGCTCTGTGGTCATGGAAGTGGTTGCCTGCCATGGCCCCAAATTCCCGTCTCCGCTCATTAACACCCTAAACGCACTATCCAAACTGGCACTTAGGCCACTCGGATTCACCACAGTAAGCGTATAGCTGCCTCCAGGCAGATTTGCGGGTACCGTGGCGATGAGCGCCGTACTACTCACGAATGTGACATTGGTGAGGGATAGAGTGCCCAATCGGACAATCGGTGTAGAAAGGAAGTTTGTACCAGTGATCGTAATGGTAGTTGTTTGGAAGTTGTACGCTTGGACGGGTGAAATGGAGGTCAGTATGGGGGGAACCGGTGTGGCAGTAGGTGTATTTGTCAATGTCGGGGAAGACGTTAAGGTGAAAGTCGGTGTATGCGTCGATGTGGCTGTCGGTATAGATGTGTTTGTCGATGTCGGCGTCGGCGTGGTTGTGGGTGTATAAGTAAAGATTGGCGTGGGCGTGTGAGTGGGCGTGGGGGTCGGGGTAAGAGTTTCTGACGGGTAGGAAGCAAATATCTCGCTAGAGGCAAGAGGTCCGGTCGATGGATGACCTTGCCATCCACCAACTGCCAAAACTTTTCCGCCAGGAAGTTGCATTACCTGATGGGCAGAGCGATCCACCTGCATATTAGCATCGAAGGACCACACGCCTGTCGCCGGATCATAGATTTCGCTAGACTGCAAAGTGCCATCTGGATTATCACCACCTGCTATAAGAACTCTGCCATCAGACAACAGAGCAGCGATGTGAGCTGCACGGGCCACATTCATAGAACCCGTCGATGTCCACGTTCCTGATGCAGGAACATACAGATCAGCATTAGCGTATCTAGCAGAACCACCACCCCATCCTCCAGCAACCAATACCTTGCCATCGCGAAGAACCGTCATAGAAGCGAATTGCCATCCAGCAGATGTAGTGCCAGCCAGGGACCAGTTTCCTGTAACTGGGTCATAAATCTCGGCTTTGTTGCTAAATACATTCCAAGGCCCTTCCCCGCCAGCGATCAGGACTCTCCCGTCAAGCAAGCGGACTGCGGTATGGCCTTCACGCGCTACATTCATGTTGCCTGTAAATGACCATATACCGGTAGCTGGGTCGTAAATTTCAGCAGAAGCAAGAAACCGATTGCCATTTGGACCGCCGTATGCTCCACCGGCAATCAATACCCGCCCATCATTCAGCAGAGTCAGAGTAGCCCTCCGACGAGGCGTATTCAAGTTGCCGGTATACGACCAAATTCCAGCAATCGGCTCATACACTTCTACTGAAGAAAAATCACCAGAACCGCTGGTATCTGTTCCACCTGCAATGAGAACGTTGCCGTTGTTAAGTGTCACCAAATTACCGAACCCGAATCGCGCAGTGTTTAAACTACCTGTAACAGACCAGGTACCGACGGAGGGATCGTAGAGTTCACTGGACGCCAACAATACACTATGATCCCAAACATTACGTCCAGCAGTTACTAATACTTGGCCATTCTGAAGCAACGCAATCCCATGATCATAGCGCGGCGCAGCCATACTTCCAGCTAGAGACCAGATGCCCGAAGATACCGAAGCGGGTGTGGGCGTATGAGTGCGCGTAGCCGTTTCAGTGGGTGTTGGCGTGGAAGTAGCCGTTGACATACATTCCGCCACACTGTATTCAACGATATATGGGTGGAGACTACCGTCGTTGTGATCATTCCACAAGCCATCCCCGCGGAGCATCAAACTATTCTCATAGCCCTGGGAATTTCCCTGATCATTGTTCGGTTCAGTTGACGCCCAATTCATGTAACTAAAAGGTTCGCCGGTCACCCACTGCCAATTTCCCGCCGGTTCAGGACTTCCAGAAGGTTGGTAGCCACCGATCCAGGGACCATCGGCAAGTGAAAAAGAGGATTGAATGAGCTCCTGCTCAGAAAACGTTGTAATCGTAGCTAGATGGCCAGCAATACCAGCATATTGACGTGACTCTGCATCTGCTTTTGCAGAGAACCATCCGAGCGGATTGGCCACATACTCATAATAGTGACAGTTCTCTGGGTTGAACACTGGTGCGGCTTCTTGCACCAGAACATCTACCGGCGTGGTTCTCCAGGCCGAGCCGTCACCCAGTTGGCCGTAGGTATTGCTTCCCCAGCACTTGACCCCACCTTCTGTAGTCAGGGCGCAGGTGTGCCAGTGGGCGGCAGTGATTGCAGCTACGCCACTGCCTAGACCCGTTACATCCACCGGATTGTTTTTATCCCCCGTCGCTCCATCGCCCAATTGACCGCTGCTATTGAGTCCCCAGCATTTGACGCCACCCCCAACAGCCAGAGCGCATGTGTGACGATAGCCAGTAGTGACAGCAGCAATGCCATTATTCAAATCTATCACATCCACCGGGGCGCTTTTATTCGTTGTCGTGCCGTCGCCCAATTGACCATTGCCATTGAGTCCCCAGCACTTGACGCCACCCCCAACAGTCAGAACGCAGGTGTGACCATCACCAGCGGCGACGGCAGTCACGCCAATGCCCAGGCCCACCACGTCCACTGGGCTGCTGGTATCCGTCGTTGTGCCATCCCCCACTTGGCCGTAGCCGTTGTATCCCCAGCACTTTACCCCACCTCCCACAGTCAGAGCGCAAGTGTGGCGATAACCAGCAGCGATGGCAGCCACTCCACTGCTCAACCCTATTACATCCACCGGGGTAAGTTTACGCACTGTTGTACCATCGCCCAGTTGACCGTTACTGTTGTCGCCCCAACACTTGACTCCGCCAGCGCTGGTCAGAGCACAGGTGTAATCACCGCTCGCTACGATGGCGTCAACCCCGCTGCTCAACCCATCTACATCTACCGGGTTTGCTCTGCTATTGCGCGTGCCATCGCCCAATTGACCGTTACCATTGTCGCCCCAGCATTTGACCCCGCCTCCAACGGTCAGGGCACAGGTATGGGTATTGCCAGGGGCCACGGCAGCCACGCCGCTGCTAAGCCCCGCTACATCCACCGGGCTATTCTTATCCCCCGTCGTTCCGTCACCTAATTGTCCATAAAGATTGTATCCCCAGCACTTGACGCCGCCTCCAACAGTCAGCACACAGGTGTGAAATTGACGCGCCGCAATGGCAGCCATCCCATTACTCAGCCCTACCACCTCCACCGCACTGTTTTTGTTTCCTCCTGTTGTGCCGTTGCCCAATTGACCAAAGCCGTTGTTTCCCCAGCACTTGACCCCGCCGCCAACGGTCAGTGCACAAGTGTGACCACCGCCGTTGTAACCGCCAACGGCGATGGCCGCCACCCCATTGCTCAGCCCAATAGAAGTAACAGGACTGTTCTTGCTGTTCCCTGTTGTGCCGTCACCCACTTGACCGTACCGATTGTATCCCCAGCACTTCACCCCGCCTCCATTGGACAAAATGCAGCTATGATGCCCACCGGCAGCGATAGCGGAGATACCGCTACTCAACCCCGATACATCCACCGGACTGCTTTTGTTTCCACCTGTCGTGCCGTCCCCCACCTGGCCGTAGACGTTATATCCCCAACATTTGACGCCATCAGTATTGGTCAGGGCGCAAGTGTGGTAATAGCCAGCAGCGATGGCGGCTATTCCGCTGCTTAGCCCTGCCACATCTACTGGGGTGAGTTTCCCCGTCGTTGTGCCATCGCCCAGTTGACCGGAGTTGTTGAGTCCCCAGCACTTGATTCCGCCACCGCTGGTCAAGGCACAGGTGTGGCCCTCACCGGCGGTAACTGCGATGACACCAGAACCCAGCCCAACCACATCCACCGGACTGTTTCTGGTCACTGTTGTGTTATCGCCCACTTGGCCGTTGCCATTCTGCCCCCAGCATTTGACCCCACCCCCAACCGTCAGGACACAGGTATGACGAAGACCGGTGGCGATGGCCTGGACTCCACTGCTCAACCCCATCACACTCACTGGGCTGTTCTTGGTCACTGTCGTGCCATCGCCCAGTTGTCCATGACCGTTGTCTCCCCAGCACTTGACCCCACCAGTTGTGGTCAAGGCACAGGTGTGGTTTTCACCTGCGGCAATGGCCTGCACGTCGCTGCTCAGCCCAACCACATCCACTGGGCTGTTCTTGTCCACTGTCGTGCCATCCCCCAGTTGCCCGGACGCGTTGCGTCCCCAGCACTTCACCCCGCCACCTGTGGTCAGGGTGCAGGTGTGGGTTCCGCCCGCGGCCACCTGGACGATGTCGCTGAGAGGCCGTAACGTCTGTTCCGCAGGAACAGGCTGCTCCGAGTTGTAGGCGCGCAGATGGGCTGGCCCGCCGATGAACCAGAGAATCAGCACCACGAATAGACCGAGGGCGGACCAGCCGGTTCGCAAACCCAAGCGTGTGACTTGCTCGGTGGGTGTGGATGTCGTCGGGCGCATACTGTTTTCTCCTTCAAATCGTCAACAGCCCAAGTGGGACTGGAAAATCGTTTTTTGTCTCTCAGCATCTCTTCGCGCAACGATTCAGACCAGAAGGCTCGTTCCGGGAATCGACCAGACCCATGCGGAGAAATCCCCACAGCTTCTGTTCGATTTCTGAATGGAGTCAGGCGCGTGTACCGTAGCTGTATGTAATACACGGCGCCTGTACCCGGCGTACAGCCTGTGTATCCCATGCACAGCGCCAGTGCATCACCCATAGAAGCCGTACCCCGCATACAATTTCTGTGCGCCCTGCACAGAAGCTACACAGCACCCACGGACACTGTACGTCATGCACAGCCTCTGTAGGCGACGCATAGAAACTGTAGCCGCTCCACACAGGCTGTAGTTGGGTTCTTCTCGCCCAATCTTCCAGCGTTGATCACCGACTGTGTCGCACTCGCATAGTTCTCTTTCCCATTCACCTCATTACCCCCGGCAAAAAGACCCGCCACCCCGCCCTCACCATCACCTCCCGCGGCCGGCTCAACTGACCGTCCTCATCCGTGACGTATTTGGTCTCCAGCATCTCTTCGCCTATAATCCACCCAACAGGCAGGCACATCCTGACACACGGGAAAGGATACGGAAGATGTCCACACTGACACTCAGCGCCATCTTGGACGACTTACAGGCAGCCGAGGCAGGGCTGCACAGCTTTGAGCGCCGTTATTGGGTGAGTTCTGCGCATTTCTATGAGCTTTACTCCCAGGGCGTCCTGGATGACGGTGCCCATCCCGAGGCATTTGCCGAGTGGGCCGGTCACTACAAACTGAAACTCAAGCGAGAGGCGGCTTTGGAACAGATATCCCGGCGGCGTGTCGAACAGCTACACCGCCAGGCTGGTAGCGCTACTCTCGAGTTGGCTCCCCAGGAACCTGTGCTGGAACTGAACTGATGGCCTTTCCCGCCCGCGATGCCTACGAACGGCTCATCTATTCCCTGCCGGGTGCCTATCCCGCAATTCAGTCCTCAACCCTGCGCCTGTATACGAACAGCGCCAGCACCTGTTTTGTCCGTGGGACTATCGGGTTTCAGAACGGCGTAGAACTCCGAGTCTTTGAATACCTTGACTTCGCGGATGGCGAGCTTCTGGACTACAGCTATACCGTTCTTCGTGGTGAGGAACGCATTCGCTGGTATGATCCGCAACCCCATCCAGAGAACCCTGCGTTGGCGAGTACCTTTCCTCATCACGTACACGAACCTCCCGATATCAAACACAACCGCAAGCCTGCCGTCGGCATCAGCTTCCAGTCGCCCAACCTCCCGGCATTGATCGCCGACTGTCTGGCGCTCGTATGATTCTATTTTTTGTTCACCGCGCCACCCCCGGCAAAAAGAGCTTCCACCCCGTCCGCACCAGCACCTCCCGCGGCCTGCTCAACTGGCCGTCCTCATCCGTGGCGTAGACCACAATCCTGTAGACGCCCACCTGGTCGAAGCCGGTGTAGAGACCCGTATAGACTCCATCCCCGTCGCCGTCCAGCAGGCGTATCGTGGGCAAGTCATCCTCTGCCACCAGCTCATCGGAGGTGGCGGGTGGCACGTAATCCGGCTCGTAGACCACCGCCCAGACGTTGAGTTGGGGTGCGCTGGCGTCGTCCCGCACCCAGGCGCTGAGGATGCCCCGGCGATCCTGTATCTGCTCCGGCCCCCGCGCCCAGGCGATGTAGGGCGGCTCCGGTGCGCTGGACAGGCTGCCCGCAAACTGGAAGCCCCGGCGCTGGGCCACCCCGCCGTCCCCCGCGCTGTCGTAACGGCCATCCCCCGTGTCGTCCAGCCAGGCTCGCTGGTCGGGATGCCAACGAACGGCCGTATCCCGGGCCTGGGCAAAGGCGGCGTAGAGACTCATGCCCTGGCCCAGAGACTGGATGAAAGCGTTGGAGAAGACCGCGCCGCCTTCGGGAGAAACGTAGGCCAGCCCGGCGTTGCTGGCCGAACTGATGACCACCCGCCCGGCCTTGCTCACACTTTTGGCCGGGTCGATAAAGCTGCCCGAATAACAGGCCTCCACCACCACATTGACCCGCACACCGGGCCAGGCAGTTTCCAGCGTATTGAGCCAGCCATTCAGATCATCCGGGGCTACTTTATCGTTGCGCCCGTCCAGAAAGAGTACGTCGTACTCCCCGTGATCCATCAGATAGACAGTCAGAGGGCGGTCGGGACCCAGACCCAACTGGGCATCGGACGGCCATTGGGTCAGGGCATAGGCTAGACGCTCTCGGCTGGTGAGGGCGTCCACGTCTTGGGTGGCCGGGTTGCGGTCCGGGTCCAGGCTGAGGTCCGGGGCCAAATAGTAGATGCGCTCCGGCGGATAGCCCTGGGCCAGGAAGAGACGATAGACCCCATTGGTGACCGCGTGGATGTCGGCCTGCAAGGGGTCATTGGCTTTGAGCCGCCCGGCCACCAGCACCAGTCCACCGGGCTGGGCCGTGGCGGAGAGTGCCCGCACGGAAAGCTGGTAGCGTACAGCGGGGCCAGCCACGTCCCGGTCGGAGTTGCTCAATTGCAGATAGATGGGGCCATCGTTGGGGGATTTGAACTGGACACGCACATCCGGGCTGAAAGAGTCGTGGGGGGTAGACGCGCCGCCGCAGCCGTCGAAGACCTGCAACACCACATCCGCGGGGGAGTCGTCGGGGACACGGGCCTCGATTAGGTATTCTGTCCCCTGCACCCCGTCAAAGTATGCCCAGTCCTGATCGCCGGGGGTGTGGAAGGTGTGGTTCTGCACCGCGCCGTCCGTACTGATGGGTCGCGCCTGCGCGCAGGTGTCGTTAGGTTCGTAGGGGGGCACTGGTGTCGCCGTGGGTGTGAATATGGGGGTATGAGTCGGCGTTGCTGTTCGAGTGGATGTGGCTGTGAATGTTGTGGTTGGTGTATTGGTCAATGTTTGGGTGGGCGTGGTTGTCGGTGTCGAGCCAAGCTGTGTCATTACATCAACTGGTGTTGTTCGCCAAGCAGCGCCATCACCTAACTGGGCGTAGGCGTTCCATCCCCAGCACTTGACTCCACCGTTGCTATTCAAGGCGCAGGTATGTTCCTGACCCAAAGCAATGGAAAGTACGTTACTATCTAGCCCCATCACATCTACTGGTATCGGTTTGTTGTTTCCCATCGTACCATCACCCAACTGACCATAGTTATTTCGTCCCCAACACTTGACCGCACCCCCACTATTCAAGGCACATGTGTGTACTCCACCTAAGACAATGGCGGTCATAGCGTTGTCCAAACCAACAACATCCACCGGCGTTAGTTTGTTATCCCCTGTCGTGCCGTCGCCCAATTGACCAGAGTTATTCCAGCCCCAACACTTAATCCCACTAGTTCTGGTCAGGACACAACTATGGGCATTCCCGGTAGCAATACTTGCGACACCACTGCTCAAACCTAACACATCTACAGGTATGCTCTTTTTTTCCTGCGTTCCATCACCTAACTGCCCATTGAGATTGCGTCCCCAGCACTTTGTCCCACCTCCACCGGTTAGAGCACAGGTATGGCCATAGCCTGCGCTTATAGCCGTGACGCCAGTGCTTAAGTCAATCACATTAACCGGTGTGTTGCGCCAAGTCGTCGTACCATCTCCCAACTGGCCGTCTTGGTTGTCCCCCCAGCACTTGACTCCACCGTCACTGGTCAGAGCGCAGGTATGTGCAAACCCAGCAGTAATGGCGATCACACGATTGCCTAAACCAGTCACATCTACCGGGTTTGGGCTATCACTACCCGTAGTGCCGTTGCCCAACTGACCAGTGTTGTTCCGTCCCCAACACTTGACTCCACCCCCACTAGTCAGAGCGCAGGTATGAGAATTCCCAGCAGCGATTGCAACCACACCATTGCCCAAACCAGTCACATCTACCGGATTCGGTCTATCATTCCCTGTAGTGCCGTCACCCAACTGGCCGGTGTTGTTCCGTCCCCAACACTTGACTCCGCCCCCACTGGTTAGAGCGCAGGTATGTCCATAGCCAGCAGTAATTGCCGCCACTCCACTCGCTAACCCCACTACATTTACTGGGAGTGACTTATTATCACCCGTGGTGCCGTCGCCCAGTTGGCCGTAGTTATTGAAGCCCCAGCACTTGACTCCCCCTGAATCAGTCAAAGCACAGGTATGTCCGACGCCAGTAGTAATGGCTGCGATGCCGCTGCCCAACCCCACTACATCCGTCGATGTCAATTTGTCTACGGTCGTGCCGTCGCCCAGTTCACCGGTGTTGTTCCGTCCCCAACACTTGACTCCGCCCCCACTGGTCAGAGCGCAGGTATGGAAAGTTCCAGCGGCGACTGCGACCACGCCGCTGCCTTGGCCAATCACCCCTACCGGGTTCAGTCGATTGTTCCCCTTCGTGCCGTCACCCAGTTGGCCGTAGTTATTGAATCCCCAGCACTTGACTCCCCCTGCATCAGTCAAAGCACAGGTATGTCCGACACCAGTAGTAATGGCTGCGATGCCGCTGCCCAACCCCACTACAATCATCGGAGTTACTTTATCCACTGTCGTGCCATCACCCAACTGGCCAGCGTTGTTGTATCCCCAACACTTAACTCCACCATTTGTTGTTAATGCACAGGTATGGGCATCTCCTGCTGTGATGGCAACGACACCGCTACTCAACCCTATGACATTCACCGGGAGCCATTTTTGGTTGCCTGCCGTGCCATCTCCTAATTGTCCATTGAAATTGAGTCCCCAGCACCTAACCCCACCGTCCCTAGTCAGCGCGCAGGTATGCCCCCCGCCGGCTGCAATGGCTACAACACCACTGTCAAGACTCATCACATCTACGGGAATCGACTGGTTCGTCGCCGTGCCGTCGCCCAACTGACTATACTCATTCTTTCCCCAGCACTTGACCCCCCCTCCATTAGTCAGAGCACAAGTGTGCCATGTGCCAACAGCAATAGCTGTTACACCACTATCAAGTCCGTTCACATCCACGGGAATCGGTTTATTCTTCGTAGTACCATCACCCAACTGGCCAGCACCATTGCCTCCCCAGCATTTGACTCCACCACTGTCAGTCAAGACACAGGTGTGATACCGACCCGCGTCCACTTGCGTGATGCCACTGAGGGGTTGTAAAGTCTGTTCAGCGGAAGTAATCCGTCCCATATTATAGGCGCGCAGATGAGCTGGCCCTCCGATCATACAGAGGACCAGCCCCAAGCAGAACAAAAGCCAGCCTCGGTGTTTCAATGGCGTACTCCTTTCGGGATGACGATTCAATCACGCATGGCAACCTTCCGGGAAGCGGCCAAACCTTCTTCCGCACTCCCTGATTTTGTGGCCACTTCCCGGAAGGTCGAAATCGTCAAACTATTTGAACACCAATCCTTACCTCTGCAGCCGGATAATCGGCAACAGCAGCGGGTGATCGCTCCGGGCCGGTGGGGCGGCGACGCCCTGCTGCTCGCCGGGCAATGCGCCAAGCGGAATCAGCGGCTGCTCGCGCAGGGCTTTGTCGGTCTGGGGTTGGCCGCCAGCCAGCGAACCTTCCGCAAGGCTGCGCCCACTGCCGAGATCGATCTGAAGTTGGAAGTCGGCAGCCGTATAGCCGTAGACCTCCACCTGATAGATGCCCCCCACGGTTGCAGTGACAGTCAACTCGTCCACAGCCAGCCCTTCCTGCACGCTGGCCCAGACCGGTTGGGTTGGGTGGTTGGGCGGCCAGATGTAGAGGTCGGCGTCGCCACTGCTGGGCGCGAGCCGGGCGTGCAACTGCTGGCCCGGTTTCAGGATGTAGCGGTAGAGACGCACCTGGTCCTGCTGCACAGAATCCACCCCAGCCACGTAGTTCACCCCCAGACGCAGGGGCGGGGAGACATTGCCCACCGCATCCGCGGCCCAGGCTTGCAGCAGATGGATGCCAGGCAGGGGCGAGAGTGTCCAGGCAGTCAGGGGCTGGGGCGTGGCAGCGGCCAGCCAGCCCGATTCCTGGGCCACCAGCCAGCGGCCCGCGCCCTGGCTATAGACAAACTCGCGCAGATAGTAGCCCCCAATCCCCCAGCCGGGCGGCGGGTCGGACGCCTGCAATTGCAAGGCAATCAGCGGATCCGATGTGCTCTGCCCCCCGTCGGCCAGGGCAAAGAGATCAATCTGGGGTGGGGTCTGGTCCGCGGCCACCTCCAGCACCCTCACCGTGCGGCTGATGGTATTATTGCCCTCCAGGGATTCGGCCACTGCGTTCAGGGGGTCGATGACCGCGTAGAGGGTGTAGGTCTGGGCCGTCGTCGCCGCCCATTCCACGCTGGAGGTGCTGGCGCTGCCCCGGGGCGAGAGCAGGGGGATGATGCCCGTGCCGATCTTCGCCCCGCCCGCGCCGGGCTTGCCCTCGTAAAAATCCACCGCCACATTGACCAGCGGATTCTTGCCCCCCTGCCGCTCCACCACCAGCCCCAGCAGAGCCGTACCTCCCTTACGCACGCTACGAGGCGTACTCCACAGAGCGTGAGGTGCGCTGCTCAGGTCGTCGTTAACCGCCGTGTAGATTGTGTAGGCTGCGGCCAGCCAGTCGCCGTTGCCATCCGGGTTGTGGACGCTGATTGTATAGATGTTCGCTGGCAGATTGAACGGCACACTGGCGCGCAGATGCGTGGACGAGAGGAAGAGTGTGGGTAGCGCCAGCACAGATGCGCCGTTATGCAGGCGCACTGCCGCGCCCGGCGCGAAATTGACGCCTGCCAACAGAATATCGGCTGGCTGATCGGTAAAGCCGTAGGCGGGCAGAAGGCGGCTGATCTGCACAGTGGCCTGCTTGACCGTAAAAGCGTTGGGTTGGGTTGTCTGCTGCTGGTCCGGGTTTTTCACCGTCAGGGCATAGACGCCTGGCGTCAACCCCATGGGCACGCTGGCCGTCAGGGTGGTGCTGTTGACAAATGTCACATCCAGCAGGGGGGTGCTGGCCAGGGAGACGGTGGGGGTGCTTATAAACCCGCTGCCGTGGATTAACACAGCAGTGGCAGCCGAATCGAAGCCACTGTTGGGCTGCACAGAGAGCAGCCCGGGGGGCGGCACAGTCTGCTGGCGGCTGGCCGCCGATGCAGTGGGCGGGGTCGATCCATTCCCTGCCATATACGCAAGGATGTAGACCGAAAGAGCAATCATCACATAAAGCAAGCGGCGAAAGCGGGTCATAGACACACATCCTTTGGATAGATTATTGAGCAGGGGAATTGAAGGACGCAGATTTCCACAATTGCAGGAGTTACCCAATTGAGGTTTCGCTACGCCTCGAAGACTCGGCTATTCAACCGGCCCACTGGGTAACTCCTGTTTGCAATCGATCTTCGCAGATTCACGCGGAGAGCAAGCGTCGATCCTTTTGGGTGCATCCCAGAATCGGGGTTGGGATGTGCCCGCCGAAGCAATTCGGCGTCTGCGCAGCAAGTCTGCTACGGAAAACCCGTTGAAAAGGGTCGGACTATCGGCCGCAGTGCGTTTCAACGCACTTCTCGTAGCAGGCGTCGGTTTGCAACCGATGCAGCGCTCTTAATCTACGGTTTCTGCGCAATCTGCGTCCCTGTTTTCTCCTCTCAGCGGGTAGCGGCGGGCAGGTAGATACGATAGGTAGGCGGCACTGTTTGGGGTACGTTGCGCGGTGGCTCGCTCTGGGGATCGAGAACAGGCGTTACTGGCTTCGCCTTATTCGGATCCTCACCGCCGGGCTGAACAACGCCCAACTGCATACGGCTGGCGGCCGTGTGGGATTGGATGGTCAACTGATAGCGAGCGCTGGAATAGCCGTAAATCTCGATCTGATAGACACCCGCGGTCTTTGCCTGGAAGACCAGCGATTCGACCGCGCTGCTGCTCAGATTGCTGACCCAGGGCGGACGACCCGCCTGCCAGTCCGGCGGCCAGATGTAGAGGTCTGCATCGCCGGAGACCGGTTGCATCTGCACATTCAGCGTCTCCCCCACGGCCAGAGTACGCCGGTAGATGCGGGCCTGGTTGCGGGCCACAAATTCTGTCGGCGGCAGGTAGTTGACACTGTCCTGGGCAGGATAGACGGAGATGTTGCCCGCCACATCCCTGGCCCAGGCCTGGATGTAGTGATTGCCACCCACGGGCGTCAGCGTCCAGGGCTTGCTGATGTGGTTGGTGGTGTAGCTGATCCAGTCGCTGTCCTGCACCTGCACCCAGAGTTGGGTGCCCTGGCTATACTCAAACTCCACATAGCGCACGTCGGCCACGCCAGAGCCGCCGGGGTTGGGCAGATCACTGGCTGTGGCGTCCAGATAGACCAGCGTGCTGGTGACAGTATCCACGTCGCCGCTGATGACGAAGTTATCCACCCGGGGGGCCAACCGGTCAGCCGCCGGGGGCAGGACAGTCACCGTGCGGGTCACCACATTGTTGGCCTCGCTGCCCTCTTTCACCAGATCCGTGGGATCGATCTGGGCCACAAGCGTATAGTCGCCGGGGGCGCTGGGTGTCCACACCACCCGCTCCGTGCCCGCCTGACCGTCCGGCGCGAGCAGAGCGACCGCGCCGTCCCCCAGCAGCGTGCCATTCACAGAAAAGCGCACAAGCAGATTGCTCAGGGGTGCATCACCCCCCTTACGGTGAATCATCATCCCAATCTGCGCGGCAGCCTCGGCCCGGGGGGCCACCGGCTCCACCCAAAGCTCCTGACTTTGGCCGTAGAGATCGTCGTTGGGAGCCAGAACCGTATAGCCTTTATTCAGCGTCGAGGCAGCGCCGCCGGGGTAGGAAGCGCTCACATCGTAGTCACCGGCAGCCAATCCCTGGGGCAATACGCCCAGGGCATGGGTGCGGTTGATCACTTGCAGATTCTCCAGCGCGCTGGGACCGATGGCGACTTGCAGGCCATCGGCAAAATTGAAGCCGTAGATGTGTACATCCGTCGCCACATCCCCATAGGCCTGGTTGGGGCGCGTCTGTTGCAGTTCCGGCGGACCCGACAGAATTGTGAAAGCTCTGGGCAAGAAACCCCGCCGTCCCCCGTCATTCGTGACCGACGCGCAATAGTCCCCCGGTTTCAGATTGGCCTGGACAATCGCGATCAATTGTTGGCTGTTGATCCAACTGGCATCCAGCAATTGGACACAATCCGTGGGTTTGCAGATTCCCGTCTGGTAAGGACAAAATTCGACCATCACCGGAAAGGAAAAGTTCGCGCCGGTAAGGGTCATATTTGTATTGCGGTCGTTGAAGCCTCTGCTGGGGTTGATGGTGGCCACGGCAGGCAATGGCCCCGCAATACCGCCCTCGCTCTGCACTTTGAGCAGGTAACTGGATTCAAATGGATCGTAATCGAGAGGATCACCGTTAGGCGTAGAGTTTTCTATTTGCAGGTAATAGGTTCCGGTGCTTGGCGCGATGATCTCTAAGCGTGAAGTCGTGCCAAAGGCACCCGGGGGAGGTCCGCCACACGAGTCGGCCAGCGAGATAGTCGGCCAGGCTTGCGCTCCGATACCGGCGGCCGTCACCGTGTAAGTGACATCCTTTGTCACCTGAAACTTAACCCAATCCACATCCCCCATATTTCCTTTGGGCGAGAAGTTATGGCGCTGGGGAATGCCATCCACAGCAATGGCGCTGGCTGTGGCACACTCGTTGTCCGGTTCGTAGGTGTCTGAGCCTGCCCCGGGCACCTCTGGCTCCACACAGACATCCACCTGGGCACGGTTGTTGGTTTCATCACTTTCAGCGATCAACTCAAGTGGATCAACCACTGCATAGACCACGTGATTGCAACCTGAGGTAGTAAAGGTAAATTCGGCATATTCGACCGTCATAGAATCCCCAGCGGGCCATACAACACCGACAACGAATTCTTTGGTCGCCGGTGTGTCCTTTGTGGGAGGACGGTCAACCGGATCGATGTAGAGATAAACGCGACGTCCAGCCACGCTTTCTGTTCCCACATTGCGCACGATAACGGTCATCGTCGCCGGCACAGTCGTATGTGGATTCGGCGGACTCAGGACAAGCGACTCCACGGCCAGATCGACGGTAGTAGGCGCTGCTGGCTGATCAATCGTCGAAATGGGTTCGTCGGCAGTGACTTCCAATGTACGAAAGAAGGCAGCCAGCAGCAGAGACACAACGACCAAAAGCAATGTAATCCTCAGATTGCTCGGCATAGATAGATTCCCCCAACCTTCTATAATTGGCGTAAATGAGGATACAGCGTGATTGTCCAGGACAACCACGCTGTATCCTTACTCACGATTCACACTTTCCCGTCATCCCGATGTTTATCGGGTGGACAAGGGTAGATAGACGCTGTATTGCGGTGCGGCTGGTGCAACCTGCACCGGTTCGGGCGGGTTGGCAGCGATAAGCAGAGGCGCACTGCCAGCCGGTAGCACCGGCTCGGAAGGCAGTTGCTTGTTCGCATTCACATGCACCACATCCCCAGCCGAAGCAGCAGAGATATCCGCAGCCGCCACCACGCCTCGATGGGCTTCCATCTGAATGTCGTAGCGGGACGGGGTGAAACCATAGACCTCCACCTGATAGATGCCACCCACGGGCACGGTGATGGAGATGTACTCTGTGGCTCCGTGCTCCTGGTTGCTCACCCACGGCGCGCGTCCACCAGTATCCCAATCCGGCGGCCAGATGTAGAGGTCAGGATCACCGCTGCACGGACTGACCTGCACCTCCAACACATCGCCAGCTTGCAGGTCCTGCTGATAGGTACGGGTGCCGTTGCGTCCCACCGCCTCGCAGGGGCGAATGTAGTTGAAGCGCTGTACGTAGGGGAAGCGGGTGACATTGCCTACTTTGTCCGACACCCAGGCCTGCATATAGCGCAGACCGCCCTGGGCCACCAGCGACCAATCCCAGTTGGCGTTGAAAGCTTGCCAACCGCTGGTCTGCACCGGTTCCCAGACACCCGCGGCCTGGTTGAAGAGGTACTCCACGAAGTAGAGTTGGTCCACACCGCTGGGGGTCACATTCTGCTGGGCAAAGTCCTGGGCATTGACCCGCATGGTGACTTCGGGCGTGTAAACGCTGTCCACATTGTCGGTGCCGTTGCCAATCTCGAATACTGTGACCACCGGGGCCACCCGGTCCTGTTGGGGCGATGCCGGCGGCGCAACGATAACTGTGCGCGATATCACATTGTTGTCTTCGATGTCCTCGACAACTTTGTTGTCTGGGTCAATGACCGCATAGAGGGTGTATTTGCCCTGCCCCTGACTGGGTATCCAGCCTACCGCACTGGTACTGGTGCCCGAGATGCGCTCGGTGGGGTTCACCCGGGGCGAGAGCAGGGGGATAGTTCCATCCCCAATCTGCACACCCACGCCCGGCTCGCCTTCCCAGAAACGTACTGTCAGGTTCTGGATGGGGTTCTTGCCGCCCCGGCGATGGACGATCTGCCCGATTTTGATGTCCTCACCCACATAGGCCACAATCGACGGGTCTACCCACAACTCTTGGGAGCGTCCCCACAGGTCGTCGTTCAGGTCGGCAGGCAGCAGCCGGTAATAGCCCGCTGCGTTGGCCGAGGTTGCCCCACACGCGGTCGTAACTGTGACTTTGTGCAGACCCTTCCAGGAGGAATCTTCCGGTCCAGCAGGCAGGCTGCCTACCATACAGAATTCGCTGACAATGCTCTGGTTCTCCAGGGTCAGGGTCCCCGTGGGCAATTCCATACTGGCGATGCTGCCCGGCGGGAAGCCTTCGGGTCCACAGATGGTCAGTTCTGTAGGCAGGTCTGTGTAGCCTTCTTTGGGGCGCACGGCCAGAATCGGCGCATCGTTAGAGTAGATGCGCAAGGCCGAGGGCAGCAGGCTGGTGTAGGGGCCACCCGAGGATGCGTCGCACTGGGTGACGGAGATATCGTACTTATCCGGGGCCAGGCTGCTGGGGATGGTGGCCGAAATACCGGCTGTATCCCAGGCTTGACGGGTCAACTGTGTGTTCCCAGCGAAAACACCCGGCTCAAAGAAACCACCACCGAAGAGGTCGGCCGGCGTATCTGCCCCAAAGCAGGCCCACGCAGGTTGCACGTCGGTCAGCGTCGGCGCACCACACAGCGAACGTACTTTCACCATCGGTACCGGGAAGGTGAAGCCATCCGGGTTGCCATCGGCGTTGATATAGGTGGCAATGGCACTGTCGTTGGTGGGCCAGTCACCCGCCTGACCGGTCATGGCTACCTGATAGGAGAGGGCAATGCCTGCTGTGGGCACGGCCTGCAGATTCCAGATGAGGGTGTTGTTGTCTACCGTGGGTGACAATGCCCCCTGGAAGGAGCCGGCAATCAGACTTACTGCACTGCTCAGGGTGTCAGTGATGACCATATTACGCGCTGCCACCCGCACAGTCCCGCTGATGCTCTGGTAGAGTGCCACCAGTTGGGAGGATTGGGGCGCATAGTAGTAGTCATTGGCCGATGAGGCAATGCGGCGCAATTGATTGGCATCCGCATTGGCCCCCAGACCGATTGAGATAATCCGGTAGCCTTTGCGTTTGATGCGATCTGCCGCTGCATAGAGGGACGCAGAGGAAGTCTCATTGTGAATCCCATCCGAGAGAACCACAATCACCGGCGCGTTTAACGCACTGCGCGCACTGCGTCCCAGTTCAGCCTCTGCCAGCTCCAGCCCTTCCTGAATGTTGGTCATGCCGCTGGCAAAGAGCCGGTTGATGGCTGTTGAGACCGAAGTGGCGTCCTGGCTGAGGGCGTGGTCCAGGCGACCGGCGTTTGTGCTCGAAAACGAGGAGACGCCCGCCTGATCCACTGTCAGATCCATCTGATTCACAAAGGTTATCGCCGCCTGTTTGGCATGCGCAATACTGTTGCCGCTCATGCTGCCAGAGCGGTCAATCACCAACAGCACATCCACTGGGCTGTTTATGGCCGAGCAGTTGCCTGTCGCCTGCACCCACAGCGACACTGTCACCACTCCGCCCGCATCCACTTCCCCCGGCACTGCCGTCTTGTCATACGTCACCGCACAGTTCGGGGTCTGTTGCAGCTCTGCCGCTGATGCTTCCATCAGACCAAGCCGCAAACCCAACCAGGTAGTACTTGCAAACACAAGGACTAGAAACACGATCTTCCAATTTCTCATAGCTCAATCCTCCAGTGGTAATGGAATGTTGCCAGCTATGCGAAGTACACCAAGTATCTCAATTGGCTGAGGATGATGTAGATCGGGACTGCTGGCCAAGGCATTAGGTTCTCGGCAACGATTCCAGCGTTTACACAGATGTGCGCAAGCAGTTTATAGCGTTACTTAATGTTGAGGAACAGGTACTATGAATAGCAAAAAGTGTAGGAGTACAGATCGAAGCAGCACAAGAGGTATCGCTAGAGATGCAGAAAAAATCTGCTACGCCAGCAATTGTTCACCCGTGTTCTGAGGATGATGTGAGGATACTAAACGATGACGAACACGAATGATATGTCAGTGAACCATTGTTGGTCACTTGACGATCCAATCATAGTACAAAGTACCTAATACTGCAACTTAACCTTAGCCCAAATTCACATCTCACCACTCCACTATTTTGATATTGTTTGTTTGGGTGGAATGAGATAAATCGGCAGGCTGCACCTCTTTCTCCCAGGTCCTGTTGACGTTTGAAGGGAACGAAGGGAGAATAATGAAGTGTGATATCACTTGTTCAAGTGAGGAATAGCCATCAAGTTGAACGGAGGAAATATGTCAACAAGCAAGATACCAGACAGGCAGTGGCGCTAGATGTTTGTCTGCGCTGCATATCAAACTGCGTCACAACGGCAAAATCGAGACTGTGACCGTCTACATTGCCCTTGCCGTGGACACAGAGGGGCACAAAGACGTGCTGGGGAGTGGGTTGGAAAAGGAACGGAACTCTCCACCTTTTTCAACTGTCCCAGAGAGATTCGGCGGCTGATTTACACCAGCAATACAATTGAGGGCTACAACCAGCAATTGCATAAGGTAACCAAGTACAAAGCGATTTTCCCACACTGTAGCAGTCAGAGAGATCATGCAAAGAGAGCGAGACGCAGATAAACGCTGATCCAGAGAGAAAAATCAACGTTTATCTGCGTCCAAAATTTCAGTATGTCGTTGACCGTTACAAAAAATGGCATGGTTCATTTTCGACAAATTCTGCTTTACAAATTCTCGGCGCATTTTCTATCGGCCCACAGGAGTGAGTAGGTGAAGCTATCCGCCATTGACGCACCAAAATTGTAAAGATGATTCGGCCACTTTTGAACCATGCCCAAAAAATCACTTATTTTCAAGAATCATTGCACGTATAAAGACTTCCCTTAGACGGGGATTTCGAACCTTAAACGGACTAGGTGGGCGAAGAGGGACTCGAACCCCCGACCCCCTCCTTGTAAGGGAGGTGCTCTAACCAACTGAGCTATTCGCCCGCAACTGTCAGAAGTTCGACTTTTCGGAAAAAGTCGAACTTCTTTTCGCACGGATAAATATACCCGGAGTGGGGGGAGTTGTCAAAGAGTGGCAGGTAGCAGGTGGCAATGTCATTTTACCTTCCCCCCGTCTGGCGTAAGCAGCGGGAGAGGAACGGGCAAGTGAGGTATACTCAATAGACCGCAGACGGCAGACGGCCACAGGAAAGATGCCGGGATTCGCCAGTCTGGGCGGAATGGCCGTGGCTGCGGGTGTGTTGGAGGGGGTGAAGGGGCGACAGTTTCCTACTACCCAACAACCAAATCACCTCACTTTTGGGGCGCGTCGGCGGGACCGGTATACTCCCAGAAGGCGGATGTCAGCCCCAGAGAGCGGAATATCTCTTCCACCTGCGCAGCGGTACGCCCCTGATACGCTTCGGACAAGCGGTTGTCATACCAGCGCTGGGAGAGGGTCCACACCTGAGCCGCAGGCAGCACTGCGCCGGGAGCCACGCCCCGCTCGGCGCACCAGGGCGCAATCAGTTCTTCCGACCGGAAGAAGAGAATCGTGCCTCAGGTGAAGATCATATCCTCGTACCAGCGGGCGAAGGGGACCACAAAGTGGACGACCGCCGAAGTGGGGAGCAGTTGACCGTTCCGCACGCGAAGGGAGATCGGTTCGCCGGAGAAGGCGCAGGCTGCGCTGATGTGGGCGTCGGCGCGGAGCGCAGCGGGAATGCCCAGCGCGTCCCAGCCGCAGTTGGCCCAATAGCGATTGCCATTGGCCTCCACCAGAAGGTCGGTGGGCACGGCAGAGAAGGGATTGGCGATGCGGATATCCAGCGTGCCCGGTTCCAGGAAGAAGGCGTGGCGTTGATCCAACTCCCCATAAACTGCTTCCACTTCCTTGTGGCTGAGATGGAAGTGACGGGCCGTGGCTTCTATCTTCGGCGGCTGGGTGGTTTCGGCAAAGGTGCGATAGATGAATGCGCGTACCTGCCACATCAGATCAGGCGGCGTGTGGGAAGAAGAAGAAGGCATGGCAATTCCTTTGGCTAGGGATAGACGCACACAAACGGTTAGGTTTGCAGTATCTACTATACATTTCTGTCCTGAAAATAGCCATCGTACGTCGGACTGTTAGTCCGACCAGCGACGGTGCAGGCCAGTCGGACTAACAGTCCGACGTACATTTTCATCCCCTGTGGCGCAACGAAGTCGCATGGGGAACTGTCCTGGAATAACCAATTGGCGCGAGTTGTGTGGGTGCAATTCAGATTGGGGGCAACCGATTCCGGGAATCGACCAAACCTGGTACGAATGCATTGGATCGTCTGGTCGATTCCCGGAATCAGCACCTCGCGCCCCCAACTTGCATTATACCCGTTGTGCTGACGGGAAGTTACGCTTGCCAGTGCAGCACAGATGCCCCCTAGCCCTTATCATCTTCAGGCGAGTCGTGCCTGGTCACAACAGCCTGTTGCAATATCTGCAGGAATTCGTCCAGTGGCACACGATGAATGCGCGCCGCCCATTCCACAGTAAGCGCCCTGGCGGCCAGCATTCTCAGCGAGTACCGTCCCACGCGTTTGATACCAAAGACTTCCATCACCTCGGCAATGTCGCCGTAGTGTTCGAGAATGTCGGAAACACGGGTCTCTTTCGTAATTTGCATGACGATAGCTCCAGAAATTATGCAGATAGTGTGGATGGATGCGCAGCCTCAATAGCCGTCAGTCCAGCGTGCGCGATACGCCATAAACTGCGCACGACAGGGGTCATAGAAAGCGCCCACACAGCGAAGGCAATGCCGTGGAGCAGCGGCTGATAGGTTGCGAGAAATAGTCCCAGCCAGAAGAGTATGCCGCCTATATGCAAGGTAATCAGACTGAACCAATTGCCACCCAGTTTGGCGGGCTGGTCGGGCAAAAAGACGCGGGTGAACAGGTAAGGGATCACGGCGTAGCTGAACTGCAACATCCAGCCATAAATCAGGATGGGCCCCCCGTTGCTTTCGATTTCGGCCACAGGGAAGCCTGGCGCGTTGAGGACGATCAAGGGGGCCACAATCGCCGGAATGAGAAACCAGACGTAGGCCGTAACCAGATGCCACATACCCGGTATCCAGGCTGACCGGTCGCGAAGAAGCGGCTTGATCACATTGACCAACAGCCACACGGTTCCCGCGCTGTGCAAAATCAGGCCAACCGTGGAAATCAGGTTGGATTGCACCCACGGGCCAATAACCAGGCCCAGGGCCCCTACAGCCATCAACCAGAAGATCGGTGTACTCGAACGGGGCCAAGCCAACGGGCGTCTGGCAAAGTTGGGGTACAGATCGATCTGTAGTCCGGCGAAGATCAGCGCGGCGAACCCCCATAGGTTGGCGTGAACGTGAACTTCTTTTGTGTTCAACAGGCCCAATTCCTTGCCCCAGCCGAGCCACATCCCTGTGCCGAGGAAGATGCCCAGCAAAAGATAACTCAATGCCGCGATATAGAATTTCCTTCCCGTTCCCGGGCCCACAGCAGGCTGTTTCGATGGGAAACCCGCCAACTGGACCCATAGAAGCAGGGTTGCGATGAAAACCAGCGTCCCGCCGGCAATCATAAAAGCACCGTTGACGAGCGGGACGCCGATGATAAGTGTGAGCAGGCCGACGTTGAGTGTGAGCCAGATATCCCAGCGGATTCTGGGTGTGGTGTAGCCAGCCCGCGCCGCCACCAGCGCGGGCAGAAACCCGAAGATGGCTTCGCTGACAATGCCAAGCGTGATGAAGTGTATGCGCAGCCAGCGCAGACCATTGAACCAGGGGAGAAGGTTCAGGCTGGCCGCCGAAGCATCCACGGCGACCAGCACAGCCAGAAATCCGAACAACAGAGCCATCAAGAAGTAGGGGTTCAACGGAGCAGCCTTATTGTGAATTGAGTCGCATCTGCACCACAGCCACACCCAGCAGGATCGTCGCGGCCAGAATGGAGAGGCCGCCGACAAGCACGAGATAGAACGGCAGGCCCAGATACACCTCGGCCAGAATACCGAGGGGCAGCAGTAGACCGGCCAGGGCCAGCCCGGAGACCCATTTGGCCTGACCTTCTTTCACCGGAAGTTTCACCAGCAGAAAGCCAAATACGATATTAAGGAGCGAGAAGAGGTTGCCGTGTACGTGGGCCAGCCGGGCTTCGAAGTGGGGGCTGACGTTGGCGGCGGCGACCCAAGCATCTTTGTCCGGCGCAAAGTCACGGGCATAGATCAGATAGAAACCGTAAATCATAAAGGCAGCCATCAACCACAGCCCGACACCGATGTTCCATTTGCCAATAGTCCGATTCTGCATGATAGATTTCCTTTTTGCTAAGGCTGTCTCAAAAATGAATACCCAAAAGTCCCGGCGCTTCACGAACTTGGCCCTCTGAATTCTAACGTACAGACCTGCATGGGCAGCAAGTGCCAGGGACTTTGGCCGTATACTTTATTGTTTGGACAGGCCTACAATGCTGCATTTTTGCGCGATTGGAAGAACATCAGGGCCAGAATGATCAGCCATGCCACCAACCGAACACTCATAGCGACGATACTGTCTGGAGCTACGGTTTGGCTGTATACGGTCTGCAAGATCAGCATCACAGCCGCGTGGATGCTGAAAGTTCCGATGGCAGCGGGCATGGCCCATCTGTTGTTTTTCCAGATGAGGATAGCTGTGAGAAATACCGTCACGACGCCCACTGTAAAGTTGTAGACCGGCAGCCAATCGATTACGTAGTAATCGGGAATTTTGCCAAGCAGGACCTGTCCACCGGCAAAGATGGCCATTGACCCGATAATAAGGGCCAGAATGGCGGCGATTCTGCCCAAGACTCCGTTCGTTTTTCTCTTCTCATATGTGCCCCCTGGCACTAGCTCTACGGATTGCATTTCCATCTCCTTTTGGTCAGTTCCTCGTCGGTAGGGAGGAAAGAAAATCGCTCAAGTGCTGGCCTAAGCCTACCACTTGAGCGATTCGCTGTCGCCGACATTTATCGGATTGGGCGGAAATGGGTTGGAATCAAATAGATTCTCGACCAAAGCAGGCTGTGGGAGAGGCAAGAAATAGAACGCGGATGACGCGGAAAGGGCTGATTTTCGCGGATAGAAGCGAGAAAAACCCGGCTTTTTTGTACTGGTCAACGAGATGGTAAAACGTAGGTGCGGTTTGCAACCGCACTTTCACCCGAAGAAGTGCGGTTGCAAACCGCACCTACAGATTTCACGATGTTTTTGACCAGTACAAAAATCCGGCTTTTTCCGTACTTTCTGCTCAATCCGCGTTCTATTCTTTGCTATTCCGACAAGCAGCCAGGCCGACACTCTCCGGGCTGCAACGCAAGTCAAGACCTCATAACTAGCGTGCCTTATCGAACAGTTCATCTCCCGGAAACTCCGACGTATCCACCCCGTACTCTTCCGCCAGCCACGCCCACCAGCCCGCTTCAAAATCTGCCACCGAGACCCCAAAGAGATGGGGAACCGCGCCCCGCCAACTCTCTCCTTCCTTCGCCGCCTGCAATAGAGCCAGCACACTTGCCTGTCCGTAGGTGTGGGTGGTGTACTCCAGCAGGGTGGCTACGGCGATGGGCCGTGCAAGTCTGCTCGCATACGACCCGTCTGTCACCGGATTCGGGCTGGCTACATATTCCAACAACTTCCGGTCAAGCCCCATAGTTAGCTGGCGCAAAGCTGTCGCTGGCCGCAGATAAAATGAAGACGGTACTCGATCCGTTGCACGGTAGAAGGTTATGGGCACAACTGGCGCGACAATCTCCCAGGCACAGAAGAGTTTGCAGAATTCCCAGTAATTGGTCAGCGCTGCCTGGGGGCCGTCTGGACCGTTGGCGTAGAGCCACAGCACAACCTCCCGGCGATAGTCGGCCTGGACCAGATCTTCCTCCCAGGCCAGCCACAGAAGCAGCCCGTTCAGAAAGTCTGGCGTGGGCCGATAGATCCGCTTCTGAGGCATAAGCGCCCGGTTCACTGCTGCCCGCCGCAGGGCAACCGCCACGAATTCGGCCAGGGCCTGACCGTCGCTCACCTTTTCCGGCAGAAGTATGAGCCTGGGTGAATTCACTGCCAGGGGTTTGCCCCTTGTGTACCAGGGGTTGTATGAGCCTTCCTGCATAACCAGATGAACGGCCACTTTCTTATCTGGACGGATCGCAACCGGCAGAACCTGCCCCAGCGTCGTGTGCATATGGGCATAGGCTCTATCCAATAGGGGCGCGGCCTCGACCACCGCAGGGCCATCCAGTCGGCCATAGGTGAAAACGAAGTATTCACTCTCCAATGTGCGGAGATCACCCCACAGTTCTGCTGTGGGCTGGCTGCGCAGCCAGCCCTGGCCGGTCTCCCGATAGAAGCGGTTCTCCCGATAGACCGCTCCGCTCGCGGGGTCGGTCATCCGTACCTCGGCCATAGCCCGGTCGTCAGCCAAATTGAAATCGACGAGCTTCACATCCACTGTCCGCTTCCGAGCCTGCTGCTGCGCCTTCAGCATCCGAACCTGCCAGTCAGACTCGGCTTCCGGGTCCAGCAGGGCCGCGGCCAGGAGTTCGTCGCCCTCGACTGCGGCGCGACGCTCTGTGACCAGCATATGGCCCAGCCCCTTTTCCACCGCGGTCAACCCGGCCTGGGCTTGCAGCCACAGCCGCAGACCCACGACTGCCCCCAGCAGGCAGAACAGCAGCCCGCTGGCCCCGTGGACCCCGCCCCTGCGGATGCCCCAGCTTTCAGGCGTCATCGGCGGGTCAGGAAGATTCATCTCCTCGTCGCTGTCCCATTCGTGTTCATCCAGCAGTATCTGCCAGTTGACCTTTTGTGCCTGGGCCATTATTTACTCCTTCGCCTGCGTGTGCGTAGTGTAACGCATGACCTATGGCAACCCCCTTCAATCCCTCGGCTGTGAATGCGGTGGATGCTGCCCTGAAAATAGGCTTGTATACACGGATGAAAAGGAACACGGATTAATAAAAATCCGTGTTCCCCCGTGTACAACCGATGAGATACGCACCAGGGGCGCCACATCCGCCTCCAACTGCTGGCGCAGAGGGTGGACTGCGCTGCTCAGGTTGCGGCGCTCCCGCGCCGGCCTCTCCATTCAGAAGGTGTCAATCAACATCCAACGTTTGCAGGCGTTTGACAATCGCGCCGCTGTCGGCATAGGTCAACCTGCGCAATGCGCCGACCCCTTCCCCCTCAAGCGTGCAGTCGATGACCCCAGCGAGATAGTCGCCAGCCTCGCCAAAGTCGCTGCTCACCTGCCAGGGGGCATCCGCAGAGGTCTCTATGCTAATTGTGTAGGTGACGTGGGTGTTGGTAGTCTCGTGTGGGTGCAAAAAATAAATGAAAGGGAGATATTTCGCTGAATGCCAAGCCAAGTAAGCGTCAAGAAATAACGTAGGGGTTTCGCAGACGAGATTCCGGGAATTGGCCACAACATCTTTCGGCTTTCCCCCTATCGTCTGGCTGATTCCCGGAATCATACCCGCGACTTATTTCTTGACAGTTAGGGAGCTGGGCTTGTTGAATCTATTAAGTTAGACAGACATGCGGTGAAATTACCTTACACCCATCCTCCGCGCGGCGATAGACAAGAATCAACTTACTTTTGGGGCAGTTTCGCTACAATAATTTGTAATCAGGGGTGACGTTCGGTATCGGGTGGGGGAGAGGGGAGAGCCTACAGGGGCGTCCGGCGGCATCTACTCTGGCGACGTGTCCAACGCAGCCCAGCCCTGGCGCAGGGCGTAGAGCGCGGCCTGGGTGCGGTTGGTCACATGCAGCTTTTCGTAGATGGTACGCAGGCGGTTGGAGACGGTGTAGACGGAGTAGTTCAGCGTCTGGGCAATGGTCTGGTTGTCCACGCCCTGGGCTACCAGGCGCAGGACGGCCATCTCGCTCTCGCTCAGCGGATCGACCTGCGGCTGTGAGGGTATGGTCAGGTGAAATTCACTCAGTACACGGGCGGCGATGACGGGGTCGATCAGGTAGTCGCCCCGATGGACGGCCTCGATAGCCGCCATCAACTCCGCCGCATCCACGCTCTTGAGCAGATAGCCCCGGGCGCCGGCCCGGATGGCGTCGAGCATATACTGCTCCTGGCGGTGGATGGTGAGGGCGATGATGCGGGCGGCAGGGTTCGCACTCAGAATCTGGCCGATGGCCGCCACACCGTCCACATCGGGCATAGCGATGTCCATCAGGATCACGTCCGGCTGTGTCGTGTGGGCCAACGCCACGGCCTGGGCGCCGTTGTCCGCTTCGCCCACTACCGCAAAGCCGCCCAGCCCTTCGCAGAGCTGGCGCAAGCCCTGGCGCACCAGAGTATGGTCATCAGCGATCAGGATTCTAATCGGCGGCATGGCTGTCCTCCTGGGCGAGCGGTGGCAAAGTGATGAGCAGTTCTGTGCCCTGTCCAAGTGTGCTGCGGATATCTAACGTGCCGCCCCGATCCACAATGCGTTCACGCATCTGGCGCAGGCCGAAATGGCTGTGGCGATCGGCCGGCCCCGGTTGCTGGGGATCAAAGCCACGGCCATTGTCCCGCAGGGAGAGCCTGACGCCGCCTCTCCCGTCCACGGCCAGACGCACCAGCACGGAAGTGGCCTGGGCATGCTGGCCCACGTTGTGCAGCCCTTCCTGGATGATGCGGAACAGAGGCAATTCGTATTCCGTGGGCAGGTCTTCCGGGAGACCGGATAGCTCCAGCCGCGCCGCCAACTGGCCCTGGTCGCCAAAGTTGCTGACCCAATTGGTCAGCGATGGCACAAAGCCCACCGTTTCCAGGTCCACTGGACGCAGGGCAAAGATGGCACGACGGAGGTCTTCAATCGCAGTTTTGAGCACGGCCAGCAATTCATCCAGGGCCGCGGCCATGCCGGGTGGGGCTGCATCGGCCCGGTGTGCCCAGATCCCCGATTTGAAGCGCAGCCCGGCCAGGCTCTGGGCCACGCCGTCGTGGATCTCATGGGCAATACGGCGTCGATCTGTGTCAATGGCGGCCGCTTCTGTGCGCCGCTGCTTCTGGGCGGTGATGTCTTCCACTATCGCGATCATCTGGTCAGGATCAGTTGGGTCAGGCGCGGCGATGACGTGCACAGGAAAGCGTGTGCCATCCCGACGCCTGTGGGATGCCTCGATCGTCACAGTCTGGCCCTGTTGCACCTGCTGAACCATACGCAGGGCGGCCGGCAGGGCCTCTTCAGCCACCAGAAGGTCGGCCTGCATCCCCGCTAACTCGGCGATCGGGTAGCCGTAGACCAGTTCTGCGCGTCGGTTGGCCTCCAGGATGGTGGGCGGGTTTTCAGTCAGATCGATGACGCAGATACAAAGGGGCGCGTGCTCGAAGATATGGCGGTAGCGTTGTTCGCCGTTCTGGTTTGCGCTTTGGTCATTAGGATCCTTTGTGCTGACTTCTGCCCAGATTTACCCAATTATCAGTAGACTGCAACGGATGCTCCCCGCGGATCCGTGGACGGCGGGCGAGTCACAGGCCATACCCGGAGCATTGCGGTCTACTGACGGAGCATTGCGGTCTACTGATTATAGATCAGCCATTCTTAACGGGCAAGCTCATTTTCAGATCGACATAGGCCACTGTCAAAAGCAGTACAGGCGACACCTTCAGGAGGAGTAACTGCTCACCCCCACCCTACCTCCCCCACTGTGGGGGAGGAGTCGATCCAGTTCCGGTGGGATGGCTGAACAGTTACCAGGAGGATTCAATGCGCATCTCCATGCCCGCCCACATCCACAAGGACGATCTCCTGCTCACGAATTTCCAGTTCGAGTGCGACGCGGTATTGAATGTTGATGGAAACCGGATGAAGCCCGGTGAGTCGGCCTTGCAAAGGTGGGTCAGGCCTCTTTGATCAGCGATCCCCGGTGTGATATAATCGCCGTAGAATCGCGCCTGATCTGACGAGGAGATAAAATGATGGAATATACGACACTCTTGACCCATCAGCCGGGTTCGCCCTGGCGTGCGGTTGTCCCTGGCCTGCCGGATTGTGTGGCCGAAGCACCGACCCGGGCCGAGGTCTTGACGAGAATACGAGCACGCATTGCAGAACAGGCTTCCTATACGGAAGTGCTGCAAATCGAATTCTCTGTAAGTTTACAGAATGCCAATGGTGATGGCGCAGTCGATGCCTTAGCCGAAATCATAGCGATGGCACAACCGATTGGGCCTGCAAATCTGGCGCGTGATTTTGATCGCTACACTGAGCGAGTGTTGGATGACAACCCAATTCAGTAGGGTCTTCATCGACACCTCCTTCTTCATCGCACTGCTGAACAGCAACGACGCCGACCACCCCCGTGCGTTGCAGTTACACTCCCAATTGATTGCGTATGGTTCTCGCAAGGTGACAAGCGAATACGTACTGATGGAATTGGGCGACGGCCTGTCCCGGTTGCGCTTTCGCCATCTGGCCGCAAAACTGCTCGAAGCGGTGCGAGCAGATGCTACGATCGAAATCGTACCGGCGTCGCCTGGATGGTTTGCCAAGTCAGTTTCTCTTTTCAAAGATCGCGTGGACAAAGAGTGGGGCTTGACTGACTGTTCGTCGTTCGTAATTATGCGTGAAAAGGGTATTGCGATAGCTTTGACTGCTGACCATCACTTCCAACAAGCCGGATACCGGGCTTTAATGCTGGAAGACGACACTTAATCTGTAGTCCCCGACGATGAATTGACCTATCCACGGACCAGCGGACCAGCAGGTGGGCATCCCACATTCTGCCCCCTCTCCCAAAACAAAAACGCCCGGTGCGACATCGCACCGGGCGTCCTCTCTTAACTCGCAATTCGCAACTCGCCCTACTCCACCACTACCCGCTCCGTCCCGCTCCGCCCAAAGACCTCTGGCGAGTACATCTCCTCGGCTTTGGTGGGCGGCACGATAAACGTACCCGGTGTGGTGGCCCGGGCCACATACGTATAGGTGTAGACCCCTTCCCACAGGAGTGAGGTGAAGGCTTCCACCCGCTCGTCCCGCAGGTTCTGGTGTTCGTACCAGGGACCCCACCACCACCAGCCGCCGTAGGGATTGGCCTGGCTGTCCGGGTCTTTGGGAATGTCCCCGGTCACGGCCAGGGCTGGGTTGAGGGCCTCGAAGCCAGCGGGAATCGGGTCCACCAGGGCCACGTGATAGCGCCGGGACTGGGCTACCAGCGTCAGCCGCACCCGCACCCGTGCCCCTGCCTTTACGTGCCAGACGCCGTCGGAATCCCGTGTCACATCCCCCGGATCGTCCACCGGCTCATACGTGCGCTCGACCGTAAAGCCGTGATCCGCCGGTTCCAGTTGCAGGTTTGTGGGGGCATAGCGCAGCCCCAGCCGGTAGTAGAGCCGTCCCTGGCCGTCCTTCTGGACAATCAGCGGAACGTTCCCGTCGGTGTCGGCCTGTGCTCGGCTCTCCTGCACAATCGACATCGGCACATTCAGATTGACATTTTCCGTCGTGCGCCCGATGAACTCGTGGCCGCCGGCGTACTGCCCGCCCAGCCAGATGCGGGCGATGAAGTCCGGTGTCTGGGCCTCGTAGGTGTTGAAGTATTTGTCCATCGCCAGCAGCACGAAGATATTCTCTTGGGTATTGCCCCAGCGCCCCCGCTTGGCCTGGCTGAGCAGTCCCTTCACCAGTTTGGGAATCAGATCGCTGTCGGGTGCGTCTGTAATCATCGCTTCCAGAATCACCGCATCGGCTCGGCGGTTGCTGTAGAGCAGCAGATAATCCCCGTCGGAATAGCCGTCGGCGAAGTTGGCCGCACCCGCGGTCTCCGTCACCCGGTTGTTCAGATAACGGCGCATCTCGTCCAGCGTCTGGGCCGAGGCGCTGTCACCGGAGAGAACCGAGAGCAGCCAGCCGATGCTCTCCAGCGAGAGATTGTCCAGCTTGCGGTCGGCGATCAGCCGGTTGGCTTTGGCCGTGTCCACATCCCCCATCAGCTTGCGCACGTAGAGGGAATAGGCGATGAGACTGCTGCGGCTGCGCTCGCCATACCAGTGGGGAATGTGGCTTTCGATGTTGCGCAGATAGTCCTGGGAACGGCTGAGCATATCCGCCGGCACTGGGTAATCCTTCAGTTTGGCCCGCACCAGCGCGTGGGCCACATGCACACTGTAGTAGGGCCAGACCTCCCCGCCCCGCCGCCAGATGGGGAAGCCACCGTTCCAGTCCTGCATAGCCTGGAGATTTTGGATGTCCCGGGCCACCGCGGCGTTGATCTCCTCCGGTGTGGGCAATCCTTCCACGTCGAAGGCGGTCAACACATCGCGCAGGGCCGCCACCGACAGAATCCGGGAGGCCATCTGCTCGGAACACTCATACGGGTATTTCACCAGATAGAGGAAGGAGTCGGTCAACGCCTGCACCGCCGTTGACGACATCGACACTTCCAGCCCGCCGTAGGTGGGAATCACATCGTCCGGGGGCAGCAGGGGCTGGGCAATCGCGCCCTCGTCCACCTGGCCGTAGACGGCGAACGCTTCGGTTGTCGCCGGTGTCCAGACGGGCAGAGAGACTTCCGCCGCGTCGGCGTAAGAACCCCCACCCCGGCCCTCCCCCACTGTGGGGGAGGGAGCAGAGGCCACCGCCCCGAACTGGAAGCGGGCCGTGCCCGCACTGGCCGTCGTCGTGGGGAAGCGCACCTCCACCCGGTTGTTAGCCGGGACTGTCAGGCTGTATCCGGCAGCTTCGACTCCCCCTCCGCCTGCGGCGGTTTCCCCCCCACTGTGGGGGGGACTAAGGGGGGGTATCAGGTCGGCGTTCGTCGCTTTGACCGCTACGTGAACGGTCATATCCTCATCGGTCTGGTTTTGCAGGACAACCGGCAGCTCGAAGCGATCCCCAAAGTTGAGGAAGCGGGGGGCCGACGGGCGCACCATCAGCGGCAGGCGGGCGGTGATGCTGGCCTCGCCAGAGCCGAAGTATTTGCCATCGCCCACGGCCACAACCATCACCCGGTAGCGGGTCAGGTTGTCGGGCACTGTCACTTCAACCGCGGCTTTGCCATCGGCGTCTGTCTGCACATTCGGGGCAAAGAGGGCGAGCGGGTCGAAGTTGGAGCGCACCCGAATCGGCGTGCCGGCCTGTTTGGCCTCACTGCCCATATCCGCAGCCGACTCCATTGTCATCTCGGCCATCGCGGGGGCAGCCATCGGCGCAGGCGAAGCTGCTGCGGCAAAGGCATCCATCCCGCCCCCGCCCCGGGCCATCAGTGCGCCGGGCGCACCGGCCTGTTGCAGCATATCCGGGTTGACCAGCAGCAGATTGGCCCGGTTGTGAATGTCAAAGACATTGCTGCCCCGCCCGGAATAGAAGACGCTGATGGGGTCGATCAGTTGATAGCCGGTCAGGGCCAGGATGGACTCGTCCACCACCACCACCGCCAGTTCGGCATCGGCCACGGGCTTGCCGTCCGCGGCCAGCACCGTCAGGTCGAGGGTCGTTGTGCCCCCCGGCTGCAGACGGCTCTCCTGGGCCACGGCTTCCACGGCCAGGCGGCGGGAGATGGGCGGCACCGAGAGGGTCAAACTGCCCTGGGCATAGGCCGGGCGGCTGGGCACGCCAGAGATGGGGTTGCCCTTATCGTCGGTCCGTTCAGCCGCGCCCACCAGGTCCACCTGCACCTGAATTTCGGGAATGTAGCTATCTTCAATCGGCACACGCACAGTGTAAGTCGGGCCGTCCATCGAGAAGCGCTCAGTAGAGACCAGCCCGCCCCGGCGCAAAGTCACCAGACCTTCGGCTGGGAAGAAGGGGGACTGGACCAGCAGTTCGGCCACATCTCCCGGCTGGTATTTTTCGCCGTTGGGGATGAGTTGAATCTGCTCCTGCTCCACATTGCGGGCCACAGGACCGCGTCCACCGCCCACCCAGCGGGTGATCTCCGACTGGTTCTTGCGTCCTTCGCTGTCGGTGATGCTGGCGGTGATCTGCAACTGACCGCCCTGGGTTGTCTCGAAGGTGCAGGTGGCAAACTCGGTGTTGGCATCATCCGGATCAGCCGCGGCGGTGGTGCGCACAGTACATTCCTGCACATCGATCTCCACCTGCTGCCAGTCGCCGTTTTTATACTCCCAATCGAGCAGAGCCGCCCGCACAACGACTTCGTGCTCGGCGTCCACACTGCCGTCCAAATCGGTGACGACGATTTCCACAGGCAGGGGTTCGCCCCGCTCCACAAAGTAGCGCTCCGAGCGCAGCCCCACATAGCGGTCGGCGGGGTGGACGAGCAGGGAAGTGCTGGAACTCCAGCCCTGGCGGTTGACATCGAAGACGGTCACGCTGGCGTCCAGCACAACCGGGCCGGGCGGGTCGCTGGGGCGGAAGTCCAGACGCAGATTGTGTTCACCCGCGGCGTCTGTGCGGGAATCGAAGGAGGCGCTGCCCAGTTCCGAGCCGCCGCCGTAATAACGCCACCAGGGAATCCACGTCCCGAAGCTGAAACCGCTCCAGTTGGGTGGCTGGTAGGCGCCGGAGGAGGCGCGCACGAACCAGTTGGCGTCGGCGCCGGGCAGGGGGCCGCCGGCAAAGTAGGCCGCGGCCACCGTCGCCGTGGCCGAACCGCCCACAAAGAAGGGGCCTTCGCTGGCGGTCGCCGTCACCTCAAATTCCGGGCGACGGAACTCCTGAATCTGGATATTGTGATAGTAGCTCCCGCTGTAGCCAAAGTATTGAAGTTCGCCGCCCTTCGCCGTCAGTTGCACCTGGGCATAGCCCAGATTCACATTTTCGGGCAGTTTGAATTGAAAGTCGAAGCCGCCCAGTGCGCTCAGGGGCGCATTGCCCTTGCCGATTTCGTTGCCTACCGGGTCTGTCACCAGCCAGTCAACCGACGTGGCCGCGCTCTGGCTGAGTAGCTCCACATCCCCGGTCACGCCGGGGGTAATCGCCCGAATCCAGCCTTTGATGCTGACCGTCTCTTCGGGGCGATACATCTGGCGGTCGTCAAAGACGTAATAGCGGGCCTCGTAGCTCTCCGGGTTGGCCCGCCAGCCATCCCCTTCCGAGTAGTAGTAGGAATTTTGCGGGATAAAGGCGATGTCGTCGCCCTTGCGCGCCAGCAGCAGGGCCGCGCCCGCCTGGTCCGCGCCGGGCAGGGCCAGTTTGACAACGCCGCTGGCGTCGGTGGCACCGCTCTTGCCATTGGGCCAAAGCGTCACATCCACGCCCTCCAGCGGACTACCGTCGGCCAGACTGTTGGTCCAGGCCACCACATTTTGCGAGTCGAAGAAGGCGTCCAGACCGATCTGCGTGACCTGCACCCAATTGTAACTGGTGTAATCCCGCATCCGTTGGGCCAGGTCCCGGTTGAAAAGACCGGCCAGGGGCCCCGCATCCGGCGCAATTTTGACGATCAGATTGCCCGTCTTGCCCTGCAGCGCCTCGGAAAGATCGATAGCTGTCTCGGTCAGGGCGTCGTCTGCGCTCTGAATATTGATAGTGCGCTTGACCACCCGGCGGCCCGGCGGGGGCGCGTCGTCCGCCCGGTTGTAGTCCTGGAAGAAGGCGAGGAAATCGACAAAATCCGCTGTTTCCACCGCGTAGATTTCCACATTCACCCGGGGAATGTTGACCGAAAAGGCGCTCAGTGTCGGCTTGCCCGACGGGTCCATCACCACAAAGCGGTTGCCGGGGACGCTGAGGAAAGCCTCCGCCGCGCCCACCTGGAAATTCACCCTAGCATCCTGGCCCAGCTTCTGGCCGAAGAAGTCGGTGATCTCTTTGCTCAGCGTGACCGTATATTTTGTGCGGCCCTGGCTGTTGCCGCTGATCTGAATGTTGTTGCCAAAGACCTCCACCCGCATCCCGCTCAGTTCCGGTTCGACAGAAATCAGCGATGGGTCAAAACGGCTGGCATCCAGCGGGTTGGAAAAAATTACACTCCACGGAGTGAAGGGCGGGCATTCGTTGCCACCCCAGGCGCATTGGGAGCGTATTATTCGCAGCGGGCCATAGGTTTGGAAGCTGAAACTTTGGGCTTTCTCTGTGACCCGCGGACCCTCGGCAGAGGGCGTGCCCGGCAGGAAATTAACGGTGACTGTCGTATCTTTGGGGAAGTCGTCCTGGGCGCGGAGTACGAGCCAGCGCCCTTTCTGTGCCCGGCTGGTGATACCGGCCATACGGCTGTCGGCGGCGATCTCTTCTTCGGTCGCCAGCCGGATCGGGTACTCTTTGTTGCCCGCCTTCACCTCCACCGATTCCAGCACCGCGTCCGGGTCGATGGCCTGGTCAAAGGCGGCGAAGATCAGCGGGTTCAAAAGCTGGGGGCCGCCGCTGGGATAGATTTGGCCCAGCACAGGCGGCGGCGTGCGAAAGGTGAAGGTGACTGCCTCGGCCAGGGTCGTGCCGTTGGCCGACTTCACGCCCGCAGGAATCTCCACCGCATATTCGGTCGCCATTGGAAAGCGGTCGATGCCCTCTACATCGGCTTCAAAGAAGAGGGTCTTTGTGCCCACCCAGCGCCAGTGTCCCGGCACATCCGGTGTCATCTTCACCGGCACGTCCTGCTGGGCCAGTTCGTCGTGGCTGGTCAGGGCCACCATCGGCTGGTTGAAGGTGACGCTCAGGCGCGGCACCAGGGGCACGTCGCCTTCGGGCGAAAAGCGCACCACCGCCACCGGGCCACTCTCGACCTCAACCGCGGGCAGGGATTCGGCGGCGGGGAAGGGAAGCTCCACCTCTACCCCAGGCCGGGGCGGGGGCAGGCTCTGGCTGGGCAGGGCATATTCCTGCACATCGCCCGCGGCGGTCTGCACCGCGGGCAGACGCACGAGGACGGCCTGCAACTCCTCAGCGGTCAGAGGGGTGGTGTCGGCGATGGGCAGTTGCACCCCGCCGGGGTCATAGCCAGCCACGCCTTCGCTCAGTTGAAAGGGGAGAGTATCGTCTGGAATCGGCACATCTGCCTCCGTCGAATAGCCAGCTTCCACGACCGAAACCCCGGAAGGGCCGTCGCCGGAGCAGCTTGCAATCAGCGCCAAGAACAAAAATAAGGGGAGCACCCAACGTAACTTTCGCATAACTTCCTTCTTTCTAATCAGGCCACACGACCAGCTAACACCGATAACGACGAAAATAGAGGAACGCAGATTGCGCAGATTTTCGCAGATTGAATCCCTTCGACCCTTCGATGGACTCAGGAAACCGCCGTGTGAATCCGTGTTCTATTTTCAGAACTGGTCTACAGTCCCGACAAATGGTGAAAAATGCCCCACGAACCGGCCCCGGCCAGCGCCACCAGCACATGCTTGATAATTTTGCCGCTGATGACGACAGCCAGAAAGTGGCTCACCCGCAGTTTCAGCGCCCCGGCCATCACCCCGGCCAGATCAAAAATGGGCAGAGGCAGAATCGCCAGCACAAAGAGTGCGGGATAGGTGTAACGGGTGGTGAACCAGTGCAGATGGCCGTTGATGCCTTTGTTGCGCAGGATCAGCCCCCGCCCGCTGGCCCCGGCAATATAGCCGCTCAGCTCGCCCAGCCCGCTGCCAATGCCAGCGATGATGCCCAGGGTAAGCGGGTCCAGCGCACCGCCCATAGCAAAGACAACGGCCAGCCCTGGCGCGGGGATGATGACTGTGGCGCTGGAGAGCAGGCTGATGGCGAAGACGCTGAGATAGCCCCAGCGCCCAAAGCTGCGCACCCATTCCGGGTGCAGGGCCAGCCAGCAGGAGCCGAGGATAATCGCCAGCAGTGCCCCGATGCGCAGGCCATTCATCCGCCAATCGGTCGGCGCATCGGGCTGCTCATCGGCAGCAGAGACCAATCGGATTTCCGCGCTCCCCGGGTCGCCCGTTTCCTCGGCGGGGAAAGGTTTCGGCACGGGATAGGGGACGGGCGACTGGTTCATACGCGTATACACCTGTCGTGGGTACAGGACGAAGAAGGGGTCGGAATTGTTCCGGGCGGGAATGTTCCCGCTGAGGAAAAGGGCTGGAGAAAGGTGTGGCGCAGTGGATTGCAGAGGCGTGAGACGTGAAGACGTGAGACGTGAGACGTGAAGACGTGAAACGTGAGGAAGGTCGATCACTCTCGCGTATCACATTTCACGTCTCAACGAGTCGTTACGGTTATCGGCGCTGCCTCTCTATTCCGTACCAGCGAGGAACTAACGCACATGCGTTAGTCAGTCGGCCAACCAACTGAAACGTGAAACGTGAGGTATCGTCACGTACTCTCACGTCTTCACGTCTTCACGTCTTCACGTCTTCACGTCTTCACGTCTTC
>JAHDWH010000247.1 GCA_023384455.1 Caldilineaceae bacterium
CGCATTCCCCCCTCCCACTTCCCCCTTCACTCAGCATTCGCTATAGCCGCAGATGTGACACTTCTTGCAGCCTTCCACATTGAGGAAGGCTGCCTCGCCGCAGTCCGGGCAGAGATCGCCGATAGGACGGTCGGCCAGGGGCAGGGACATCTGCTCGTTGCTCACCGGCTGCGGGTGGGCGGGCAGCCCGCTCAGATGCTCGGCGATGACCTGGGCCACGCCGTCGGGCAGACTGCGTACCCGGTTGGCCCCAAAGCCCAGGGCGCGGCCGCCGCCGATGCCCGCCATCTCGTCCATCACCCAGCGCAGCCGCTCGGAGGGGGGCAGGGCGGCCGGCATGCGCAGGGTCAGGCTGATCAGCCTGCCCATCGCCTCGCTCACCGCGCTCACATCGCTGCCCGCCTTGCCGATGTTCAGGAAGACTTCAAAAGGCTCGCCCTCCTCGTCGCTGTTGACGGTGATGTAGGCTGTGCCCAGGGGGGTATCCTTGCGATAGGTGCTGCCCTGCAAGAGCTTGGGGCGTGGCCGTTTGGTGAAGACAGCCGATGTTTCGCTGGGGTGATAACCGTTCGTCCCATTCACATACCCGTTCGGGCTGCTCTCCGCTGCCGCGTCGCCTTCGCTCTTTTTCTCTTTGGTCGCCTTTGTTTCCAGCACCACCTCCTGGCGGCTGCCGGTCACGTAAACGGTCAACCCTTTGCAGCCCAACTCCCAGGCCAGGAGATAGGAGCGGGCGACATCAGCTTCTGTTGCACCTTCCGAAAAATTTACGGTTTTTGAGATACTGTTGTCAACAAACGCCTGAATCGCCGCCTGCATCCGCACGTGCTCGTCGGCGCTGATGTCGCTGCTGACCACAAAAGCGTGGCGTAGTTCTTCGGGCAGGCCTTCCACCTCCTGGCACGAGCCGTAAGTCGCCACATGCTGTTTGATGCGTTGCTTTTGGGCCGCGGGCAGATCGGTCCGTTCCAGGGCCTGCTCAAAGAGGGGGCTGGTATAGGCCAGCTCCACATCTTTGTCCCCGTCTTTGAAGTGGCGGATGTAGCCCAGGGCAAAGACTGGCTCGCAGCCGTAGCCCTCACAGCCGCTGACAGTGGCAATGGTTCCGGTCGGAGCTACTGTCGTCTGGGCCGCGTTGCGGATGCCGTACTGCCGGATGCCCTCGACGATCCCAGGCCAATCGACCGACGGGCGTCCCCAATCCCGGCTGTAGGGCGCGATGGGCGTGGGGGGCTGCCAGGCCATCCCGCCCGCCTTCTCCGGGTCGTAGATGCTGCCCCGGAAAGCCAGGAATGGCCCCCGATCTTCGGAGAGTTCGATGCTTTTTGTCATACAGTGATAGCGCACAAACTCCATCACCTGCCCGGCGAACTCCTGCCCTTCTTCGCTGCCATAGCGGATGCCCAGTTTGTACATCAGATCGCCCAGACCCATAATGCCCAGGCCGATGCGCCGGGCACGGAAAGCGGCTTCCGCTACCTCGGGAACAGCGGGCACATAGGCGTTGGCGCTCACCACATTGTCCAGAAAGTGGGTGCTCTCCCGAACTGTTTGTTCCAGAGCGGCCCAATCCACAATCATTTCGCCATCTGCATCTTCTGCTATGTGGACGCCCAAATTGATGGACCCCAGACAGCAGTTTTCATAGGGGCCTAAAAATTGTTCTCCGCACGGGTTTGTTGCTTCCAAAGTATACAAATGGGGCACCGGATTCGAGCGGTTGGCCGCGTCAATAAAGAGCGCGCCCGGCTCGCCGTTGCGGTGCGCGTAGTGAATGATTTTGTCGAAGAGTTCCCTCGCCCGCACTGTCTTCCAGACTTTGCCATCCCGGGGGCTGCGCAGGTCGAAGTCCGTGTCGTTCTTCACCGCGTGCATAAACTCGTCGGTGATAGCCACGGAGATATTGAAATTCGTGACCGTCCCCTCCTCCGCCTTGCAGGTGACGAAGGCTTCGATGTCCGGGTGGTCCACCCGCAGCACCGCCATATTGGCACCACGCCGGGTGTTGTGGGTGACCATCCCGTTGGCGAGATAGGTGTGGTTTTCGTCCACCTCCAAGTCCAACGTCAACGCTTCCCCGGCCTCTTCAACTTTGCTTACTGTGACAAACCAGAGATTGTCAATCGGGCGGGCGTGTTGCGCAAATTCCGGGTGGGCCGCAGCCAACTCCCGATAGCCGCTCAGCGTCAACTGGCGTTCCCCGCGGCTATAGCGGAGCAACTTCCTGCGCAGAGCAGAATCAGTGGCGCGGAAATTTACATTCTGCCCCCGTTGCTTGCGGTCGATTTGTGGCAGCGTAATGGCATCCAGCACCGACCCGGTCCACCAGTCGGGATTGGGCAGGAGGTAGCTGGTTTCTCTCTCTAAGTTGGGCTGAAAGGTATGGCAAACGACGAAACGGCTGCGCTGATCACAGCCAATCCGTTGGCGCCAGGCCGCTAACCCCTCGTGGGATTGAATTCGCACGATCCATTGGGGGCGATTTCCCCAACGTTCCGTATACTGATTGGATCGCACCGACACCGGGCAGCCTAGTCCGATCAGCAGTGTCGCCACCTCGCGGGCCAACCGCTCGGATGTGGTATTCAACTGGGGGAAGTAATGGGAAAGCGTGCCATCGGCCTCAAAGAGTCCACGCAGATAGGCACCTACAATCGAGACCGGGCTGCGCCGGACGAGTCGGGGCACGCTGACTTCGCGGCTCTTCCCTTTGACAAAGCCGTTCATTTGCAGGAAACGCTTGACCAACGCACTGTCTATCACAAAAGTGACCGAGGCGTCGCCGCTCTTTTGCTGGGTGTGAACAGTACAACCGGGAAAAACGATCTGAAGCAGCCGGGGTATTTCTTCGATCAGATACGAATTGTGGGCTACGCTGAACCCAATCCGATGGTCTGATTCAGCCTCGGCCACAAAGCCATCCCCCGCCAGATAGCCCAGAACAAAGGCCAGCGGTTCGTCAAGAATCGACGGGAATTCGATTGGGTTCTGATTGCCGTGGGTTTTCTGGGGGCGATTGAGCGCGCACAATTTGCCCTGATGCTGGCCCAACATCACCAGAATCGAGTCGCCCGGTTGTAGACTGTCCAGTTGTCGCCAGACTGGCCCTTCGCTGGTCATCACTTTTACTTTGTGATTGGGCGTCCCACTGATGGTCAGCCCCTGCTCTGTCTCCACCCGCAGCACAGGCGCAACGCCATTGTTGAAGCCCCGGGGCGAAGGACGCTGGCCGTCGTCGGTGGGCACGCTTAGCTGGTGGTTCTGCCAGCCATCTTTGTTGACATCGACCAGTTCGTCCAGACGCATCGTTCCCGTACTGGTGAAGACCAGTGTTTCGGGCAGCAGACAACCGCCTTGGGCAATCTCCCCGAACGCCTGATCGTAGACCCGCAGAAAGCCTACTGGCCCCGTTGCCCGCCCGGAGGAGGTATGCACCACATCCCCTTTGGGACGCAGACGGCTGAAGCTAAAGCCATTGCCACCGCCGGTCTGCTGGATCAGCGCGGCCACCCGCAGGGTGCTGAAAATGCCATCCGAATCCCGCCCCATATCGTCGGCAATGGGCAGCACAAAACATGCGGCGAGCTGGCCCAGAGGCGTGGCCGCACCGGTGAAAGTGGGGCTGTTGGGGAAGAAGCGCAGCTCGGTGAGCAGATTGTAGAATGTTTTCGTCATAGCCTCCACATCCCCGCCGTGGGCAGTTTCGGCCTGGGCGATGTGATGGGCCACCCGATAGAACATCCCCGCCGCACTTTCCAGGAGCGTCCCGTCAATGTCCCGGCGCTGATAGCGACGTTGCAACACCTTCTGGCTGTTCTCGCTCAGATTGATGGCGACATCGCTCACATAGTCTGGCGGTGTGATATGGACTTTCTCCCCTTTAACCACTTCCATTGTGGTGAATGTGGTTGGGGTTTCGTCGTCCAATGCTTTGGATGGGGCAGCCATTCGAGACATTACAGATTGCTCCTCTTACGAAAGAATTGTTGAACAAATAAATTAAATGCGCGTGCCATCCGCGCTGCGCGTGTCGGCGTTATGCGAACACCGCACCACGCGTGCATACACGCCAATTGTGGTGAGTCCTGTTTTTCGATGAAATAGTTTTGTGTTACGGACTTATTTCGAGGCGAGCCGGGTTGACTGTTAGCCGCATCTCTCGTCTGTGATCAGATACTGCCTGTCTGTCTGCCAATCAACCGGTCTAGTTCGGAGCGTACTTCAATCGCGTCGTTCAATTCCAGATAGACGCTGGCGAAACGGATATAGGCCACCTGGTCCACCTGGGCAAGTCGATCCAGCACCAGATTGCCGATGATTTCACTGTTTATTTCGGCCTTTCCCATCCCAGAGACGCTTTCTTCCACATAGCGGGCGATCTCTTCGACGATTTCGCTGCTGATGGCGCGCTTGGCTGTGGCAATCCGCAAACCCACCAGTAGTTTTTGTCGGTCAAAGGGTTCACGCCGCCCATCCCGTTTGATCACCAGCAGACTGGGGGCCACGTGCTCGTAGGAGGTGAAGCGCTGGCCGCACTGCTGACATTCCCGGCGGCGACGAATGGCTTCCCCCGTATCCCGGGTGTCGATGACTTTATGACTTCCATGCCCACAATGAGGACAGACCATCGCAACCAACAATCTGAAGTGATAATTGAAAAATCAAATCCTATACCATATATTGCGTCGAACAAAAGTGTCGCACAAGATATAGTATAGGGTGTGGCAATGAGTATAGCACAGATGGCGACGGCTGGCAAGTCGAAAACGCCATGACTACCGTCCAATTTGCCATCTGTCCGAAAATTTAATGTTGCTGTATTCGACTTCGTGTTCTGAACAGCGCTGTTCAGGGGACAGGTTCAGGGGAAACTATTCGGTTCGCTGCCGCGGGGAGTTTGCCGGATGGCGAGCCTGCCAAATGCGGCCAGGCAAAATGCCAGGGCCGCTTACTCACTCTTGGCAGGCGACCACCCGTTTACTGTCCGTTGCTGGTGCGGGGTCTACGTAAAAATGCTGGAATATCCAAATCTTCCCGGTTGAAAGTCCGCACAGGGAAATCAACCGGTTCTTTGGATTGCTGGGGCGCAGGGGCCGCGGGGAGCGGCGTGTGAGATGGGGCAGGGGACGGGGTCTGGGCAACCCGACGTGTATAGCCGGTCGCCGGTTCCTGGGGACGGTTTTTGTCAAAGCCTGTCGCTATGACAGTCATATGAATTTCGTCTTTCATGTCATTGTCAATCATCGCGCCAAAGATGATATTGGCTTCGGGATGGGCATTGGCACGGATCAACTCGGCGGCCTCGTTCACCTCAAAGAGGCTCAGATCCCGACCCCCCTTTACATTGAAGAGAATGCCCTGTGCGCCTTCAATCGAGACATCCAACAACGAGCTTTGAATGGCCTTCTGGGCGGCTTCCTGGGCCCGGTTTTCACCGGTGGCTGTGCCAATCGACATCAACGCGGCACCGCCGTCCTGCATAATCGAGCGCACATCGGCAAAGTCCAAATTGATCAACCCCGGCACGGTAATCAGTTCGCTGATGCCCTGAATGCCCTGGCGCAACACATCATCCGCCACGGAAAAGGCTTCGCTGATCCCGGTCTTTTTGTCCAGAATGTGCAGCAGCCGGTCATTGGGGATGGCAATCAGCGTATCCACATTCTCCTTCAGGCGGGCAATGGCCCCCTCGGCCACCCGCCGCCGTTGGGCACCCTCAAAGGTAAAGGGACGGGTGATGACACCAATCGTCAGCGCGCCCATCTCTTTGGCAATGCCGGCAATAATAGAGGAAGCGCCAGAGCCAGTCCCGCCACCCATCCCCGCGGTGACGAAGACCATATCCGCACCCTCAATCATTGACTCAATCTCTTCCCGGCTCTCTTCGGCTGCGCGTAGTCCAACTTCCGGGTTACCCCCCGAGCCAAGACCCTTCGTCAGTTTGTCCCCAATACGCAACCGCTGGGGCGCGTTGGAAAGCATCAGCGCCTGGGCATCCGTATTCACCGAGATAAACTCGACGCCCTGAATGCCCGACTCGATCATCCGGTTGACTGCATTCTGACCCGCGCCACCCACACCGATCACTTTGATCTGGGCAAAGCTATCCACAAACTGGGAATGTCCGCTCTTCCGTGTCATCGACAAACTCCTTCGTCTAACTGCCAGTCAGCCGGGGAAAGTGCAAACAGTGCTTCCTGTGGCTGCCAAGTAGAAAGCGCTGTCTGAAGTCCGCCATCCGCATAAATTTCGGATAGCCATACGAATTCGGGGGAACGTCCGATAGTCATTCTTGCGGGAATCCACCACCAGATTTGCGGAATCGTACTATAAAGTAGGCAGGATTGCAAACTGCCTGTATGTCGCCAACCTCGTACACGGAATGTTCTGATGTAGCGCTTTTGGATGGACAGGTGTCTGTATTAACCCGGCAGAAGCAGACGCAACCACCCACGCAGACGGCCCAACATCGGATTATCTTCCCGGCTGTTGGTATGCACAGGAAAATGAATCGCACGGGCGTCTTCGTGTAGCCCCCAGAGAAGCAGGCCGATGCTGGTGGCAAAGGCGGGGGATTGCAACTCCCGGCTTAGCTGCTGAATCGGCGTATGTTCACCGGGCCGCCCGATACGCACAGGCATACCCAACAGGCGTCGGCCCAGTTCCACCGCGCCGGGAATCTGGCTGGATCCGCCCGTCAACACAAGCCCGGCGGGCACCATCCGCCCGTAGCCGCTGCTGGTGGTGCGCCCCTCAATCATCTCGTAAATCTCTTCGGCTCTGGCCTGAAGAATCTGGCTGATGAACTGTCGGCTAAAGGTGCGCTCTGGGCGGTCGCCAAAGACCGTGGCCCAGACCTGCTCATCTTCCGCTACCCGTTCCGGCTGCAAATGGCCGTAGCGCAATTTCATCTCTTCGGCCACTTCAAATGGCGCGCGCAATCCCAGCGCCACGTCATTCGTCAAATGGTTGCCGCCCACATCCAACACTTCTGTGTGCCACAGCCCATTGCCCCGGAAGAAGGCCAGGTCTGTCGTGCCGCCGCCCCAGTCCGCCATCACCACACCCATCTGCCGCTCTTCCGGGGTCAGAACAGCTTCGCCGCTGGCCAGGGGTTCCAAGACCAATTCGTCAATGTCAATGCCGTGTTCCAGCACACACTGGGCCAGATTGTTGATGGCGCTGGTGGTTCCCGACACAATGTGGGCATCCACCTCCAGCCGGTGGCCGCTCATACCCAGGGGCTGTTGAATGTCTTCGGTGCCATCCACCTTCCAGCGCCGGGCAATTACGTGGATCACCTCCCGGCCAGCGGGCAGAGAGACTGCCTGCGCGGTCTCCAACGCCCGCTGCATATCCGCACCAGTCACACCGTGGCGGCTGTCGATTGGGCTGATGCCTGTGCTGTTGGTGGTGGCGATATGGCTGCCGGCAATGCCCACGTAGGCGCTGGTGATACGCAGACCCGCGGCTCGCTCGGCCCCTTCCAACACCTGACCGATGGAGGAAGTTACCTCTGGCACATCCATCACCACCCCCCGGCGGATGCCCCGGCTGGGGGTGACGCTGCTGCCCAGCATACGCAGCCCCAACTGTCCCAGGCTGTCGTGGACAACCGCGCCCACCACACAACAGATTTTGGTTGTTCCCACATCGATGGCCGCCAGAATCTCTTTGGTCACGGGGCTGCATTCCTCTGCCTTGTAGAGCGAACTGTCAGTTCGCCCTACGGTTGGATGTCTTGTCGGGCGAACTGCCAGTTCGCCCTACGGCTGGTTGCCGTGGGCCGGGTATTCCCGAAAAAAGGGACGGTTGGGTGCGATCAGACTTAGTGTACGGGCCTCGTCCTGATTGGCCCAAATCTCTGCTTCAGCGGTCTGCAGAGCGAACTGCTTTGCCTCAAACTGTGTCCCATCACCCCAATAGACCCACGTCTTTGTCTGGGGCAGCCCAAAATTCAGACCAGTCGTGCTGTTATACCAGAACTCATCTAACGCCAGTTCCTGCTGCAAGCGTTGGGCTGCTGTCAACAGCCCCGGCCAGATACGCTCGACAGAACCGGGCATCCGGGCCTCTCGCTGGGGATCAACCAGCCGCAGGGCCGGGGTGATGGAGTCAGGCCGAATCGGCAATGCCCGACCGTCGGCCAGAACCCAGTAGTCAGCGCCTTCGGTGGCCCAGATGGCAACCGGTGTGACTTCTGTCACGGTTACCTGCACCTTTGCCGGCCAATGGATGGTAATCTGGGCATCGGCCACGTAAGGGTGGGCCAGCACGTCGCTCCGAATCCCCTCTGGCTCTAACCAGAGGATGCTCCACGTCTCTACATCCGAAAGGGCATACAACTCTTCGCTGGTCAGAAAGTGCATCCCACTGAATTCTACATTCTCCTGGTAGACAAAGAAGCTGTCGTTGTCGGCAAACCAGACAAAAAGGGTAATCACCGCCACCAACAGCGCCAGACTCACCAGTTTGGCTGGTGTCAGACCGCTGTATCCAGGAATCTGTGGGCGAAACTCCCAGCCGGGCCAGGTGACTTGCGGCCACTGAACCCAGCCCGTCAGCGTACTCTCCAGCCGATTCCACTGTTCCGTCACCCGCCGAACCTGCTGGGCGCGGCGGCGCTTACGGGCCTGGGGCTGGGAAGCAGCCCGACCCGCAGCGGCGGAACGTGTCTCATAGGTGCGGCGGCCAGTGGAGCCGACTTTCATCCTGATTCCGTTCTGCTAAAAAGTGGGACAATGAAAAGCGGACGCTGATGGACGCGGAAACAGATGATCTGCACAGATTTTATCCCTTCGACCCTTCGATGGACTCAGGACAGCGCAGGCTCAGGCGATGCCCTGAGTCCATCGAAGGGACAGCGCCGTGTGAATCCGTTCTTTCCGTGTCCATCCGTGTTCTATTTATACATCAGTTGTACACGAGGAAACACACCCATAATCAATGAAAATCAG
>JAHDWH010000248.1 GCA_023384455.1 Caldilineaceae bacterium
GCGCCACCCTCGTCCCCTTCCACACCCCCCCGCTGCCCCGTGCACCCCCCCCCCCCCCGTTGTGATAAAATGTTGTCATCAAACCGCAATGTTCTACGGATTGGAGGCGGCGCATGAAACGCATTCTAGGCGTTCTTTCTTTGCTGGTTCTTCTCGCATTGGCGCTGATTTTCGTGACTCGGGGGCCAATCCGCTTACCTGCCGGCACGGAGATCGGACCAACGCCTGTATCTTCTCTCTTCGAGTCCCCCCTGCCTACCCCGTCGCCCACTGCACTCGCCCTCGCGTCCACAGCCACGATGGCGCCTGTACCCTCCGCATCCCCGACTCCACCGCCCACCGAGCTTCCCGTCAGCCCCTTACCCAGCCCTACGGTCACACCTGCGCCGGGTGAGTGGCGCGAGTTTGTTGATCTGGAGGCCGGCTATTCTATCAATTTTCCCGCGGATGCCGTCATTAGCGCTGGGAAATCCAAAGGCGAAGCATATCAGGCAGTTCTAGTTGCCTTTCGATTGGAAGAAATGGATAAATTCCAATATGAAGGTATGTCTTTATGGGTGCAACCAAACAAAGAAAAGCCAACAGTCAAGCAAGTCATAGAAAATCTATATGGAGGTATGTCAGGTGGACGGCTTCCCGAAGATATGGAACTGACTTCACAGATCGAAGAAATAGTTGTTGCTGGTCTTCCTGCCTTTCAAACCGATATACTGCCGGATAGCACGAGCGTTTATGTCTTTATACCCTATCACGAAAGAGTATACATCTTCGCTCTTGTCCATGCATTGACCAGCAACGCATCGGATCCTCGCGCGGAAAAGCTTTTCTACGAAATCCTTGACTCCTTCAAGGTGCTGGAAACCCCTTAAGGATGTGTTGGTACGTAAGACTTTCATGATACAAAACCATCGCGGCTACAGAGTAAGGAGGCGTTGATGCGTATTCTGGTGACATCCCTGTTGATAATGATCGCACTTATTTCCACTGCATCCATCGGCCAATCCCAAAGTGCCATTTCGTCAATTTTTACCCCACCATTGGGCTATCGAGATGACTACGACTATGGCGCGCCTACCTATGCGGACTACGGAACCAAGAACGAAAACCTTATAGGTGGCTCGTGTTTTGGCGTCCCTTGGAAAGAACTCTATCACGCGGGAGAAGACTGGTTTCGCATTGGCGAGAATGGCGAAAACATTCCAATTCCGGGAGCAGAAGTCACGGCTGTGGCTGACGGCACGGTCATCTGGGCGCAACCCATCAACTATCCTGGTCGTGTCGTAGTCGTTTCCCACACAGATCCTCTTCTGCCACAAACGACCTATTCGGTTTACTCACATTTGACCGACCCACTAGACGTCCAAGCGGGTGACTCAGTTTTGCGCGGACAAAAATTAGGCACAGTCCTGTACCAAATCAACAATAACTCACACCTTCATTGGGAAATCCGCTACTTTGCCGACGGCAGCAACATCTACCCCAATTATCCCAACTGCAATGGTTCTGTTCCCGGACGCGGCTACACCTACCCCGAACACCCGGACAATTTCCCCTCTGCGACTGCCGGCTACACCGATCCCTTCACCTTCGTGACCAATCGCGCCGGGGTCTTCCTGCCCCATTTGATGCGTTATGAAGACACCTTCGAGCCAAACGACTCTTTCAACACCGCCGCGTCGGTCAACTCCGGCGTCTGGTACCAGTCCTACATCAGTTCATCCGGCGATAACGACTGGTACACTTTCTCCGTCACTGTCCCTTCCGGCAGCGCCCGCAATATCGATCTCTACTTGCAGAGCATTCCCCCCGGCACAAACTACAACCTCGAACTCTACAGCCCTGCCAACCAACTGCTGCGCTCCTCCAACCAACCGTCGAACAACAGCGAATTTATCCGCTACTACACCACCAGCAGCGGCGCATACCGGATGCGTGTCTACTCGGCCAGCGGTTTCAGCCACATCGACAGCTACGATTTCCGTGTCGATGTGCTCTCTGCGCCTACCCAGTAGCCCGCCTGAAAGTCTTCATCTGCCGCACAACCGACTCCCTACCGTCTACTTCCCTACCACCTCCAACTCATCCACATAATAGACCGGCTGGGCCGCGCCGCTCTCGTCCTGTAAGTTGATGCGCGCAATCGTCGCCGGGCTACCCAGACTGCTCAGGGGCGCGCTGATCTGCGTCCACACCCCCGCGGGCGACAGGAAGGAGTAGAAGGGACTGATACCCCTGGTCTTCGCTGGATGGGATGTAGAGGGTCAATGGCTGGCCGTTGCCCCGTATATCCAAAAACCGATGGCGCTTGGCTATTCTGCCTTCCGGCAACTCTCTTGTAAGCGATCAGACATACGGGTCAGACTGTCATGCGCATACTCTGGCGCTTGCCATAGCTAAGCGTGCGCCACAGCCCTTCCATAGGGCCGAAACGATAGCGGGCCAGCCACCAGCTACTGAGCAACACCTCGAAACCGTAGATCACTACCGCCACAGCCACTCCTACGGCGATGCCGATACCGTAAAGACCGAAGCCATAGCCAAAGAAAAGGGTGGTGCAGATCAGGGATTGCAGCAGATAATTGGTCAGGGCCATGCGCCCCACCAGGGCCAGAGGCAACAGGCGTTGTCGCCATTTGGCGCGCTCGGCAAGCAAGATCAGGGAAGTCATATAGAAGAGGGCCAGAGCGGGAGCACCGAAGGTCTGACCAACCACAGCGAATACAGTAAAGGCGGTGGGTATAGCCCGGTTGCCCATTTCGCCGAGGTAGACATAGACAAAGTTGCCGAGCAGACCGATGATCAGACCCCACATCCAAACTCTGCGGATCAGGGGCAGGTGGCTGGGAATATCGCTGAAAATGTGGCGCTTGCCCACATACATACCCAGCAGCATCATCGCCACTACATTGAAGCCCATAAAGGGCCAGATGGAAAACATGAAATTCATGTCGCGCATACGCTGAGCCGTCACTTCGGCAAACGTGCCGGTGGCGTAGATCAGATCAGCCTGCTCGCCGCGCACGGCATAGTCGGCGAGCTGTTGATCGAACATCTGATCAATAACTGCCCCGCCTCCCGTTGCCCTGCTCAACTCGATCAGACCCCACAGGGCGCCGTTGATCAGCACAGGGATCAGCAAGAGGAGGAAGAACCAGATCAGCAGGGTGCGGGGTTTGGCCTTGCGCCAGAGCAGCAGGGCGACGATCAGCAGGCAATTCAGCAGGAATCTACGCATCGTCTGTCTCCGTTCGGACTATCAGTAGAAGTGTCAGCGCTGAATCAGCGGCACGAATACGCGTTCTTCAGCCGGTGTGGTTCCAGAAGTGCCCGCGTCGATCACCCCGCCGTTGAGCGTGTATGTGCCGCCGTTCTGGGTGCTCCCCGGCTCCGGCTGGCCGATGCTGCTGACGAGGCTGTAGACCCCGCCTGTCAGCGCGCCCCCACCGCTGTCGATAGTCGTCCAGGTCAGTTTATAGTCGCCGCCGGTTTGGGCCAGGCTTGGCTGACCAACTGCTATGAGAAGCAGCAACGAGATGAACAACAATTCTGGATAGTAGGCGAACCGTTTCATAGTAGCCTCCTTTTGGACACGGCTAATAGACAACAATGAAGAAATCTTGCGGACGCGTATAGCACAGTCCTGGACAGATATGTCTCTTCCAGTTGGCAAGCGTGACTTGACGGTCGGTGAGCGTTCTAATCTGAAAGACGCGATTGTAGTCAATGCCGTCGTTGCTCACGAAATTGGCTACGACAAAGCGATCATCGATCTTAAAACCGAAATCCACCACGCTGATACTATTGTCGCCGTCGGTCCCTTGAAGAAGCCAACTTACAGTGAATCCGCAACCGCCAGTCACGCTGCCCGTCAGGCCGTTATAGCAGCGCGTGATGGTCGGTTCAATCGACTCGTGGGAGACGAAGATCATTGCTTTGGGCAAACCATTCATATCCCGACTCTGCACGGCATTGCCCTCGGCCTTCAGCGCAACCCCGCCCGCCGTGTTGTTGCCCCACAGGGCCGCGCCGCCCGCCGCACCCGACTGGCCATAGACGCCGGTGTTGGCCGCGCTCTGACCCCAGACGCCTACGGAACCGGCCGCGTTGGCTACGCCCTTGACAGCGATTGTATTCGCCCCGGTCGATTGCCCGCTGACACCGGTTCCACTGCCGCTCTCGCCATAGACGCCGGTGGCACTTGTACTCTTGCCCCACACACCTGTGCCGCCCTGACTGAGGCCGTAGACGCCGGTATTGTTGACGCCTTCGCCCCATACCCCAATCGAGCCAGTATCCGTAGCTTTGCCGTGGATGGCCTGGCTGTTTGCTGTGGTTTGCGCCACATACAGGGCATCCACCCCTGTGGTGAGAGAGCGGTCAATGATCGTAGCGCCCGGCTGCAACGTCAGCGCGGAGGCCGCGGGGCGCAGAGCCTGGCGCGGGGTGAGCGTTGTATAGTCGCCATCGCCGGGACACTTTACGTCGGTTTGTATGAAGCGATTCTCGCCACCGACGATAAAATCGTTGTCGAAGCCAAAGACGAGCAGGGTGGTGAAGAGGCCGTCTGTGACCTCAACGCCGGTGCTGTTTTGGGTCAATCCGATCTGCAAACCACCGCTGGCTTTTTCCCACAGGCTGAAATGGAAATCGCAGGTTCCTGTATACGCCGCGCCTCCCCGTTTGAGATTGCCCTGATAGGTCAGGGCTGGTGCGGGCCGGGCGTCAACGGTGTCGGGAGAAACAGCAGAATCGGCCCCGGTTTGTGGCGTTCCCCCCTGGCTCAGCACAGCGCCCAATGGGATGAAAGTGCCCAGCAGCAGCGCGGCCAGGGCGATGACGAGGGTGAAGAAGAGATGACGATTGGTTTTCATAGGATTTCCTCATTGTCGTTATGGCAGGGGCGACGTGACCGGGCTAACCCCCTCGTATTCGATGCGTTGCACTGTCAGACTGCCGTTGCCGGTCACCTCCTGTTGGATGGGCAGCCCGGTATCGAGGGCGATCCATAATTTCGCCTCGCTGGCGATCTCCGTGGGTTTGCCCGCGTCAAAGCGGGAAGTCATCGTATACAACATTGCGGGCACGCCATCCACCGCGTCCGGGCCGATCTGGGCGGCGGCGGTGATGGCCTCTTCCAGCATTGCCAGGTTCGGGGTCAGACCGCCCTGCTCGTTGACCATTGCCACCACCGCGCCATCCATTACCGTCCACCCTTCCGCGCCTATGCGCTGCCAGCCCTGGGCGCCGATGACAACCATCTCCCGCTCCGGCATATCCTTCATTTGGGTCAGAATGCGCATGCCGTCGGGTGGGGTGAACTCGCCGGTGATCTCCATTTGGATGCCCTCGCCGGTGATGGTGGAGTGGCTGCGGAAGGGGCGGCCCACCATCAGCCGCATGGCGTCCAGAATAGCCTCTTTGGGATCGCTGGCAAAGGCTGGGGCAGCGGCTGGGGCCGCAGCTTGCACCGGCGCTGCCGTCGGCGCGGGGGCGCTGGCGGGCGCAGGGGTGCTGGTGGCCGGGGCAGGCTGGCCCGCGGCGGGGACGGCCTGCACAACAGGCGCAGCCGAAGCAACAGTCGGCGCAGCCTCTTCGCTGTCAGACGAGCAGGCGGCCAGCCAGAAGAGGGTGAGAACGATCAGCAGAAGAGAGAGTCGGATTTTCATTGGGGTTTCCTCGTTCGTAAAGTGGGTGGGTTGGGAAAGAAAAGCAACGGGTGCGGACGGCGGACGGCGGACGGCAGACCGCAAGACCCCGCCGTCCGCCGTCTGCCGTCCGTCGTCGCCAGATACTTACTTCTGCACCTGGGGCAGGCTGATCTGATAGGGCAGATTCAGCGCGTCCAGGGTCATGTCCAGGTCGGTGACTTCGGGGGGGACGCCGACCAGCGCGCTGGTTTTGGACGCATAGCCCGGCGCGCTGACTTTGACATACCAGCAGCCGGTGACCACATTCCAGCCGTAGCGTCCGTCCTCTCCCGTCACTTGGGGGTTGACCTGGGGGTCGATCTGGCGGGGGGTCAGGCTGGCATCCTCCATCAGCCCGGTGTCGGGGGCCACCCCGGTCCAGACCCCGCCGGGACGGGTGTCCACTGTGCGACACTGCCGGGTCTCGTCCCGGGTGTCGGGCAGATCGCCCCAAATGCGGTAGAGCGTCACCGTCGCGCCCACAATCGGTTGCAGGGTGGCAGCGTCCCGGATGATGCCGCTGGGGTCGTACAACTGAGGCGTGGCGATGGGGTCCCCGCCGCCCACGCAATAGATGGGGCGAATCCCGTTTCCGCTGAAGTCGAAGGCAATGCAGGGCCGGTACGCGTCCCAGTCGGGATAGATCTTGAGCGGCACGCCAGGGATGACCCCCGATCCCGGAATCTGTCCCTTCCAGAAGCCGTAATCCTCCGCGGATAGCTGCGCGCCGGCGAGCGCGGGCACAAGCTGTAGGGGGAAGATCGACACGCCCCGCCCGTTGACCTCCTGGCCGACGTAGACATTGGAGAGATTGCCGCAGGGCGCGGGGAAGGGGCAGGTGATATGGGCCGCCATCCCAATCACAGACTGGGCCAGCCCGGCTTTGCCCAGGAGCAGATTGGGTATCTCGCCGTTGACAACCACCGAACCGCTGCCGCCCAACACCACCTGGGAGGAGGCGCCCAGGGGCACGTCAATCGGGGCCACATCTTTCAGGCTGATGGTATTTGTCTCTCCACCGCTGACAACCGTGGTGTCCCAGTCGATCCCGTACACGCCGCCGGTCATGTCCGCCCCAATCCCGATGTTGAAATGCAGAGTCGCTTCCCCGCCCGCCGCCACCGGAAACGCCCCCTGCCAGATCAGCATCCGGGAGCCGTTGCCATCGGGTGCGTCGAAGGGGTCGGCGCTCAGAACGCCGCTGGTGGAGCCGGGCTGATAGGTGATGCTGACGGGCAGGGTGGCAGAGAGCGTGTTGACTGTGATGGCCTGGGCTGAGGGGTTGTAGAGGCGCAGGCTATAGCCGTTGCTGCCGCCTTTCGGCCCCAGAGGGGAATCCGGCTTGCTCTGCAAAATGGCCGCATTTGCCGGCTCGGCCACCACGACTTCGCTGCCGGCGGCAAAGCCCCCAAAGGCCGGCGACATGGAACCGGCCGTGTCGTTGAATGCCCCGTTACAGTTGGCGGCACAGGTGATGATCACAAAACGGTCGCCCGACGCCGGGGTGAAATCGCCCCCCTTATCGACAATCAGCCTGCCCCCCACCGTCGCCCGGCCACCGACGCCCTGGTTGGTTGTCAGCGCCAGCACCCCAAAGTCGGTGACAGGCGTGAACCCGGCGATGGTAATCTGTAGCGCGGCGTTTGCTCCCTGGGTATAGCTGCCCGCAATGTTCAGCGTACCGGTCGGGATGACCGTGCCCCCCTCGTTGCGCACGCTTTCGTTGATTGTCCCCCTGCCCCGCAGTTGGCCGCCGTTGAGGGTCAGAAAGGCGAACTGGTTGTTGCCCTGCACAGTCGCATCGGTCAACTGAAAGAGACCCCGCTCCTGGGTAAAGTCGCTGGCGAAACGCACTGTGCCCGCGCCCACCTCAAAGGTGCCGGTGTTGACCACCGGCACATCGAAATAGAGCGTGCCGCTGCCCGTGTTGCGCTGGAAAGTGCCGTTGTTGACAAAGCCCGCAAAGCCTGTAACCATCACATCCGGGCTGCCGATGACATCGGCAGACAGCGTGCCGCTGTTGATAAATCGGGAAGGGAAAGCGCCGGACAGCCCGCCGCTCCCAATCCAAGTGGCCGCGCCCTCGTTGATCAGGGGCGCGTAGATGCTGTGGCCGCCGTCGTTGAGGGCAAGGGTGGCCCCCGCGCCGATGGTCAGGGTCAGGGAATTGCTGCCGCCCAGCCCGCCATTGACCCAAAGCAAGCTGTTGGCGATTGTCAGCGGGCCGTTCCAACCGAAGTTGCCATTTGTCACCGTCAGCGCGCCGATGGTCTGCACACTGGTATCGAGCAGGGTCGTTGCGCTGCTGCCGGGCGGGTTGTTGATCGTCACATCGGCCAGACTGCCGGGGAGCAGGGCAGGGTCGGTGATCTGGACAATCCCGGCGTTGGGCATCAAGAGCAGGTTGGGGAAGTAGGAGCCGTTGGTGGAGATGGTCACATCGACGACATTATCGAAGATATGCACCGCCCCGGTCACACTGAGGGAGCCAGGGCCGCTGATTGTGCCACCGGTCATCGTCAGGCTGTCGATGGCTGCGGCGCTGTCCAGGGTAATCAGCGCGCCAAAGCCGACTGTCACCCCGTCGTCGATGCCGGGGACCGCGCCACAACTCCAAGTTTCGGCGTCGCTCCACAGACCCCCAGTGTTGTTGGGCCAGGCACACTCTACCCCCGGCGCGGCCAGGGCCGGTCGGGGCGCGTTGAGAAGCAGCCCACCGACGATTGCCAATCCCAACAATAGAGAGAGCAGAAGGAATTTTTGGAGGGTCATATCCCTGTCCTTATGAATGGTAGCGAAGCAAAGTTGACTCAATGAGATTTCGTATGATCGGTAAGCAGAGAAAAGATCAGCGCCGGTTGAGTAGGCGGGGGCTTTTTCCCGCCGTATCGAAACCCAGCGGGTGTGACGAAGAATCGTCTCGTCGACCCGTTCGCTTGGTTTCGATATGCCCTCCAAAGACGCACTTGAGTTTGGCTCTTTCAGAAAAGGGGTAGACAAAGGGAAAAAGACGCGGTACAGTCAGTTAGGAGGCCCCGCAGAAAGCGATTCTTACGGGATTCTCACCAGGTTTGCCCAATAACGTCGGAGAACCAACTAATGAAACCAGACCGTTTATCCGTCTTTCCCTGTTCCTATGCGTTTTTCTGCCATTTTCTAGGCCAGTTGTGCCTGGATCAGGGACAACTGGCCTAGAAAATCGGTTTCGGAGTACCCCTGTCGAGTGACCGAGCTTACCTCTAGCCCTTCAAAGAGCCAAACTCAAGT
>JAHDWH010000249.1:0-7387 GCA_023384455.1 Caldilineaceae bacterium
CGGAGTAAGTTCTATTCTCATGAAATGATCCGGCGGAGGTGGAGAGGGTGTGATATACTGCAACTGTTTCTTGGGTGGTATGAATGCTGAGGAGGTGAAAGATGTACGCTGTGCGTCAGGTGGTGCGTGTGGAAGGCCGAAAAATTGTGCTGGACTTGGTAACTACTCAGCCAACGACAGAAATAACCACTGAATACACAGAACACTCGGAAGTTCTCCGCTTCTTTCCGTGTGTTCCGCGGTTAATAAGCAGAGGATGCCTGAGTAGTTACCGGACTTGTCTGATTTTCCAGCAGAGTATGCAGAAGTGATTGTGATGCCTGCTAAGGCGGCTGACTGGGGCGCGAATGGAGAGCAGACGCTGGCAGAATCAGTCACGAGAGAGACCATTCGGGCTATACAGGCAATGGATACGAGTCAAATGACATACGAACAACGCTCAGCACAGGAACGGACGTTATCTCTTCTGGCTGAGAAGCCTCTGCCAGGAGCGCCCCGTCGGTTGGGAACTTTCGATGGTCTGGTCGAGATCGCCGAAGACTTCAATGCTCCGCTGCCAGATGAAGCGATCTATTGGGGTTCTCTTACTGACGAATATGGAGTGAGCGTCGATAAATGAAGCTGCTTCTCGACACACAGATACTCATTTGGATAGCTTATCCCCCTTTTCTCATCACCCCTCCCCCTCCCCCCACTCCGCCACCACCAGCCGGAAGATGTCCGATTCGGTGATGATGCCCACCAGCCGGTTACCCGCCCGCACAGGCAGGCCGCTGATTTTCGCTTCCAACATCAGTTCTGCGGCTGCCTGAATCGTATCCGTGGATTCGATGGAGATGGGGTCGTAGCTCATCACCTCTTCGACGGTGAGATTGATGTAGGGCAGCTCCTCCTCCAACTCCTCCTCGTCTGGGAAGAAGGGGACGTGCTGGAGCAGATCGCTGCGGGTGATGATGCCCACCAGCTCCCGCTGTTTGTTGACCACCGGCAGGCGGCGCACTTCGTTCTCCTCCATCAGCCGGTAGGCCTCGGCCAGGGGCGCGTCGGGCGCAACCGTCACCGGGTTCGGCGTCATCCAATCCCGCACTTCCATTCGGTGTCTTGCTAATTGAGAAGTCATCGCATTACCTCCTGAAACACAGGACACGGATTTGCACGGATGGCAGGGATTGACACGGATTCACAGAAGGCTAGCGCCGGTTGAGCGGTGTCCTGAGCCTGTCGAAGGGTAGGCTGGGGCCGTTTCCAGCCGTATCGAAACCTTTAGATTGAGCCTGTCGAAATCCAGCGGGTTAATCCCAATATTCGTCTACCCGTTCGCTTGATTTCGATACGCCCTCCGAAGACTCCGGGCTACTCAATCAGCGCTCACTGGACTTGTGCGCAATCGCCAAAATAGCAGTTATCCGTCCCATCCGCGTCATCCGCGTTCCATTCTTAAAGCAATACCCCCGTCGGGTCGTTGCGCCAGGATTGCAGGACTTTCATATAGTTGGCCCGCTCGAAGGCGGCGGGGTCAGCCACGTTAATTTGGCTCATACTACCCTGCATCTGGGCGATGGAGTGGTATTCCCGCTCTTCCATCCAGCGGGTCATCTCGCCTTTGATCTCCCCGATGCGTCCGAGACCGTTGCGCAGCAGTTCCCCGGCCAGCATAGAAACTTTGGCCCCGGCCATCATCCCCTTCAACACATCTTCGTAAGTATGCACCCCATTCGTAATCGCAAAGTCCACCGGGATACGCCCATAGAGGATGGAGACCCAGCGCAGGGGCAGACGCATGGCGAATTGGGTGCTCAACACCAGATGGGGCACCACTTCCAGCCGGTCCAGATCAAAATCGGGCTGATAGAAGCGGTTAAAGAAGACCAGACCGTTGGCCCCTTCCTCGGCAAAGCGCTTGGAGATATTGGCGATGGAGGCAAAGTAGGGGCCGATCTTCACGGCCAGGGGAATGCTGATGTGCTTGCGCACATCGCGCAGCACGTCCAGATACATTTCATTGACCTCCGCGCCGGTCACATCCGGGTTGGCGGCGATGTAGTACATATTCAGTTCCAGGGCGTCGGCCCCGGCTTCCTCAATTTTGGTGGCGTAGTCAATCCAGCCGCCGGGGGAGGCGCCGTTCAGACTGCCGATGATGGGGATGTCCACGGCCCGCTTGGCTGCGGCGATCAGATTCAGATATTCATCCGGCCCCACATTGTAGTCGCCCAGGTCCGGGAAATAGCTCAGGCTCTCGCCGTAGCTCTCCGTGCCATAGCTCAGGTAGTGGTCCAGGCGGCGGCTTTCGTATTCGATCTGCTCCTCGAAAAGCGAGTACATCACTACCGCGCCTGCGCCGGCATCTTCCATACGGCGGATACCGTCCAGCGTTTGGGAGAGGGGCGACGACGACGACACAATCGGGTTGGAGAGTTCGAGGCCGAGATAGGTGGTTGAGAGGTCCATCGTAGGGTTCCTTTGTGTTCTGGTGGCAATCGTCCGGCGTAAGGCGTGAAACGTGAAGCGTGAGTTGGTTCGACTGTTCTCACGTTTTACGTTTCACGTCTCTCTGGGCAAAAGACTATTCTGCGGACTTCTCCGCCCCACTCCCCTTCGCCTTCGCCATCTCTTCGTATTTCCGCCAGCGTTCGTTGACCGCTTCCTGAGCCTGGGCGAGGAGTGTTTTCGCCACCTCCGGGTTGCTCTTGGAGAGCATCCGGTAGCGGTTTTCGTTGTAGGCGTAGGTTTGCAGGGGAATCTTCGGTGCCCGACTGTCCAGTTGGAAGGGATTCTTGCCGGCATCCTTCAGCCTCGGATCGTAGCGGTAGAGCGGCCAGTAGCCCGCCTGGGTTGCCAGATTCTGCTGCTCCATCCCCTTGGCCATATCGATGCCGTGGGCGATGCAGTGGGCGTAGGCAATGACAATCGAAGGCCCGTTGTAGGAGACCGCCTCTTCAATCGCCTTGACTGTCTGGCTGTCGCTGGCCCCCATGGCAATCTCGGCCACGTAGACATTGCCGTAGCCCATAGCCATCAGCCCCAAATCCTTCTTGGGGGTCGGCTTGCCGCCTGCGGCAAACTTGGCCACCGCGCCCAGGGGCGTGGCTTTGGAGGATTGACCGCCGGTGTTGGAGTAGACTTCCGTGTCCATCACCAGAATATTGATGTTGCGCCCGCTGGCCAGAACGTGATCGAGACCGCCGAAGCCGATGTCGTAGGCCCAGCCGTCGCCGCCGATAATCCAGACGATCTTGTCCACCAGCACATCGGCCAGGGAGAGCAGGTCTTTGGCGGCGAATTCGACGCGCTTCCACTCGGCAGCCGTGACCGCCGGGGAAGGGGGCAGGGCCAATAGTCCGTGCAGGGTACCCTTCAATTCCTCCACCCGCAGACGCTGGACCTGGATGGATGCCTCGTCGGTATCATCCGCCCCAGCGATGAGATCGCCCGCCAGGTCGTCGCCGATGTAGACCCGCAGCCGCTCCACCAGTTCGATGGCGTAGTCCCGCTGCTTCTCCAGAGTCAGGCGCATGCCCAGACCAAACTCGGCGTTGTCCTCAAAGAGACTGTTGCTCCAGGCCGGGCCGCGACCGTCGGCATTTGTGGCCCAGGGGGTGGTGGGCAGGTTGCCGCCGTAGATGCTGGAACAGCCCGTGGCGTTGGCGATAATCGTGCGGTCGCCGTAGAGCTGGCTGATCAGCTTCAGATAGGGGGTCTCGCCACAGCCCGCGCAGGCCCCGGAGAACTCGAAGAGGGGCTGGAGCAGTTGGATGTTCTTGACATTCGTAAAGTTGATAGACGGATGATCCGCAGGGGGGGTGTCGATGGTGACGTGGCCGTGGCCGTTTGTGTGGATAGCACCCGTGCGGTCAAATTCGGGCAGGCTGAGGAAGAAATCCCAATCCCGCACACCTTTTTCCAGAATCGGCGGTAAGCTCTCCATATTAATCGCCTTGCGCCCCACCGCAGATTTGTTCTTGGCCGGGCAGACCTCCACGCAGAGGGTGCAGCCGGTGCAGTCTTCCATAGCCACTTGCAGGGTGTAGAGCAGACCGTCCATCTCCCGCCAGCGGGCCGGGGAGGTCTCGAAACCTTCCGGCGCGTGGGCAAAGGCGTCGGGCGTCCCCACTTTGGCCCGAATGACCGCGTGGGGGCAGACCATCACGCACTTACCGCACTGGATGCAGACGTCCGGGTCCCAGACCGGCACTTCCAGGGCGATGTTGCGCTTCTCCCATTGGGTGGTGGCGCTGGGCCAGGTGCCGTCGTTGGGCAGGGCAGAGACGGGCAGCAGATCGCCGTCGCCCGCAATAATCTGGGCGGTCACATTTTGCACAAAAGCGGGCGCAGTGCCGGGGACCGGCGGCAGCATCTCCATGCGACCGTCGGCCTGGGCAGGCACAGGGATCAGGTGCAGATGGGCCACCGCCGCGTCCACCGCCTCGAAGTTGCGCCTGACAATCGACTCGCCCCGCTTGCCATAGCTCTTGCGGATGGCCTGTTTGATGCGCTCAATGGCCTCGTCCTGGGCCAGCACGCCACTGATGGCGAAGAAGCCCGCCTGCATTATCGTATTGATGCGTACGCCCAGATTCAGTTCCGCGGCCAGGGCATAGGCGTCGATGTTGTAGAGTTTCAGCTTCTTGCGGATAATCTGCTCCTGGACCATCCGGGGCAGTTGCTCCCAGACTCCTTCGGGTGGATAGGGGGCATTGAGCAGAACCGTCGCCCCCTCTTCGGCCAGGGCCAGCACGTCGTAGCGGCGCAGGAAGCCGAACTGATGGACGGCCACAAAATTGGCCTGGCGGATGAGATAGGTGCTCTGGATCGGTTTCGGCCCGAAGCGCAGGTGGGAGACTGTGCGCGCCCCGGACTTCTTGGAGTCGTAGACAAAGTAGCCCTGGGCGAAGTTGTCGGTCTCCTCGCCGATAATTTTGATGGAATTTTTGTTGGCGCTGACAGTGCCGTCGGAGCCGAGACCCCAGAAGACCGCCCGCACCACATTGTCCGGCTCGATGTCGAATTCCGGGTCGAAGTCCAGACTGGTGTGGGAAACGTCGTCGAAGATACCGATGGTGAAGTGGTTCTTGGGTTTGGCTTTGGCTGCCTCATCAAAAACGGCCTTGACCATCGCTGGGGTGAATTCTTTGGAGGAGAGGCCGTAGCGTCCGCCGAAGACCCGGGGGAGAGGCGTATTGCGTATTGCGTATTCCGTAGCTCCTTCGGCGATGGCAGTTACTACGTCCTGGTAGAGGGGTTCGCCGGCGCTGCCGGGTTCTTTGGTGCGGTCGAGGACGGCGATGGAACGGACAGTCTCCGGCAGGGCGGCCAGGAGATGTTCCACAGAGAAGGGGCGGAAGAGGCGCACTTTGACCAACCCCACCTTTTCGCCCTGTTCCACCAGCCAGTTGACCGTCTCCTCGGCAGTCTCTGCGCCGGAACCCATCATCACAATCACCCGCTCGGCGTCGGGTACACCCACGTAGTCGAAGAGGCGATAGCGCCGTCCGGTCTGTTCCTCGAACTGCTCCATCACTTCCCCGACGATACCGGGCAGGGCCGAGTAGAAGGGGTTAACCGTCTCCCGGGCCTGGAAGTAGACATCCGGGTTCTGGGCTGTGCCCCGAATGAAGGGGCGGTCCGGGGTAAGCCCGCGTGACCGGTGGGCGCGCACCGCGTTGTCGTCGATGAGGGCGCGGATGTCGTCGTCGTCCAGTTGTTCGTATTTGTTGATCTCGTGGCTGGTGCGGAAGCCGTCGAAGATGTGCAGGAAGGGAACCCGACTCTGGAGGGTGACGGCCTGGGAGATGAGGGCGAAGTCCTGGCATTCCTGTACGGAGTTGGCGAAGATCATCCCCCAGCCTGTGCCCCGGGCCGCCATCACATCGCTGTGGTCGCCGAAGATCGAGAGTCCCTGGGCGGCCAGAGAGCGGGCGGCGATGTGAAAGACGGTGCTGGTCAGTTCCCCGGCGATTTTGTACATATTGGGGATCATTAGCAGCAGCCCCTGGCTGGCCGTAAAGGTTGTCGTGAGTGAGCCGGTCTGCAACGCGCCGTGGACCGCACCGGCCGCGCCCCCTTCCGACTGCATCTGCACCACCAGGGGTTTGCTGCCCCAGATGTTGTTCTCGCCCACCGCGGCCCAGGCGTCGGCCAGCTCGCCCATAGGCGAGGCAGGGGTGATGGGATAGATGGCTACGACTTCGTTGGTCTTGTAGGCGATGTAGGCCGCTGCCTCGTTGCCGTCAAGGGTCACTTTTTGGCGGGTCATCGTTGACTCCTTATACAATGGACACGGATGAAGAAAGGAACACGGATGACACGGAGCAGACAGATTTTCACGGATGAACCGCGTATTCTGTGGTTGTTCTGATCCGTGAAAATCCGTTCCATCTGTGGAAATCCGTGTACTTCTGTAAAATTCCCTGGTACACACGGGCGCGTGCTTCGTTCTGCATTCAGGATAGACCCGATAGCAGGATTCTTCGCCCCACGCGTGGGGGGCGTTGGGGCTGGTCAGGTGGCGGGGAATGGAAGGCAAAAAGCAAAAGGGGAAGGCAAAAGTGTTCTGGGTGAGGATTCGGAGTCTGGTTGTCTTTGCGTAGGTTTTCATTTAGAATATGTCTATGAACAACGAAACCGCCTACGTGATGTCCGCTATTCGCTCCGCGCGTCGATCTCTGCGCTGGCGGGCTGGCAAAGCAGACGAACATCTGGCCAAACGAATCCGCCTGGGACACCCACTGCGGGGAAGCGGGCTGGTAGAGTACGAGGCTCTCATTCATCGGGTTCTTAGCGAACCTAGCGCAGAAGTCTATCTCTTTACCTTTCGTGAGAATGTGTATCCAACCGTTGTTGCCACTGTCGCCAACGCGGTATGGCTTGTAATGTTGGATATAAGCGGCGGAATGGAAACAGCCTTTCTGGTGGAACAACCGCAAGACTATTTTGCCGATCCCCGTTTTGAACGGCTTGGCTTGTTGCAGGAGTTGGAACAATGAACCGTCTGTTAAAGCATTATCAGATCGATGTGGATTTTCCCGGAGTCAGCGGGGCCGAGATGCTGGAAATGCTGTTGATCCGGGATCAGTTGGCAGAGCAGGAAGGATTGCTCACGCCTAGGGAACGGGAAGTACTCGCTGTCAGTGACAGGCAACTGTTGCGTCAGGCGGCCCTTTTCCACGCGGAGCTTTCCCGTTTTATCGACCTGGCCCAACGGCGTCAAGAGAAGCGCATTCTGCCAGACCGCTGGTGGTGGCATCTGGACGTGCTGGCGGAATTGCCCGCGGGCGCGGTGATTTCTGTGGAGGAGCCGATGGCGGGGGATTGAAAGTCTCGGCCGGTAGGTTCTTCGCCCCACGCGTGAGGGGAGTTGGGGCTGGTCAGATGGCGGGGATGCGTG
>JAHDWH010000249.1:7397-8939 GCA_023384455.1 Caldilineaceae bacterium
GGGGGAGTCACCGCCGGGGCGGGTCGGTGCGCCCCCCCCCGGGGGGGGGCTGTGGGGGGGGGCCGGGGGGGGGGGGGGGGGGGGCGGGATGACAGGACGACAAGATGACAAGCGAAGCCGACCGCTTGGGACACGTCAATGTTTGACGGGGCGTAAGCCTTCCCGTAAAATAGACATCTCCACAGGGGAACCCTTCCCCCTTCGATTGGCTGTGCAAGCCGATCCGGGAAGTATGCGGAAACACATCTACAACCAACGCCTGTTTGGGGAACTGATAAGGAAGTGCGATGTCGAGACTTACCGACCTGATTGCCCAGGCCAAAGCCAAAGACCCCCAGTTGGGAGCCGACCTGGAACGGGAGTTCAAAGCGCTCTCTGGCCGCCGCGCCTTTGGGCTGAACTTTGAACGCCACCAGCCCGAAGCCGTCGAATTGCCCCAGCACCCGGTAGCCAAAGGCGACAAAGTGCGTATATTGCCCGAACGGGGTTCGACGGCAAAGGGCGATCAGCGACTGTGGGCGGTCAAGAAAATGACGCGGGTAAAAGGGGTAAGGTTCGCCCATCTGGAACTGCTGGACGGTGACGAGCCAGAACAACAGACAGTGGCGGTCGACGATCTGGTGGTGGTGGCGGGTTTCCGGGACGTGATTTACCCCGGCCTGACCACCACGGGCAAGGTGGAGCGGGGCGGCGACAAACCTTTCCACACCGTCATCAACGGCGAGAACTACCACGCGTTGAAGGCCCTGACCTACACCCACCGGGGCAAAGTGGACGCCATTTACATCGACCCGCCCTACAACACCGGGGCCAAGGACTGGAAGTACAACAACGATTATGTGGAGGGGGAAGACCTCTACCGCCACAGCAAATGGTTGGCGATGATGGAGCGGCGGCTGCTGGTTGCGCAAAAATTGCTCAACCCGGCCGATTCGGTGCTGATTGTGACAATTGACGAGAAGGAGTATTTGCGGTTGGGGCTGCTGCTGGAACAGACTTTTCCAGATGCACGGATTCAGATGGTGAGCACCGTCATCAACCCCAAAGGAGTGCCGCGAGATGGCTTGTCGCGAGTGGATGAATACGTCTTTCTAGCTCAGTTTGGATCGGTAAAAATCACGGGCGACTTACAAGAAGGTAGCGGTGGAAAGGAGGTTCGTTGGCGTGGTCTGGCCAGGACTGGAGCAAATGGTGTACGCAGCAAGTCGCCAGGTGCTTTTTATCCGATTTACTTCAACAAAAATGGGGAGATTGTCGAGGTTGGGGACGCGCTGCCCCTTCACCAGAGTTCCGATTCCGTGACAGTTCCCGAAGACCTCATAGCTGTCTGGCCCACGCCACGCCCTGATGGCGAAGACGGGCGTTGGTCGGTAGTTGCGGACACACTCCGAGACCTGATCAATCGCGGTGCCGTCAGGACGGGTCATATTAACCCGGAAGCGGGCCAGTTTCCAATCTTCTATCTCACTTCTCAGCAGCTTGCTTCTATCGAGTCTGGAGAATTGGACGTGAAAGGGCGAACATCTTCAGGGACTTTGAGAG
>JAHDWH010000250.1 GCA_023384455.1 Caldilineaceae bacterium
CCCGCACTTTCACCCGGAAAAGGGCGGTTACAAACCGCACCTACAGCTTCCACCATCTTCTTGATCAGTACAACTTTTCGGAAAAAGTCAAACTTCTAAAAGACCACAGGGCAACAAAAAACGGGCATTCCAAATGAATGCCCGTCTACTCTGTCCTGGACCTGAGAGATTGCCCCTGCCGGCTGGGGGGAGCTACGGCAGGAATTGCCCCGTCGGTGGTTGCGTTGACCCGGAGAAGTTCGACTTTTTCCGAAAAGTCGAACTTCTGGCAGGCCCACGCAACGCTTTCCAGAGCGGCTACCGTGCGACGATCCTTTTGCCTGAGAGTGTCACCCAGGGGGAGGGGCGCTCTCCCTGGGCTTGCACCTTCGGCGCCCTGGGGTCAGGGTCTCTCTCGCCGCGCTGTTTGCGCCCGATGATTTGGTTGTGGGTTCATTATACACGCAACGGGCAAGAACGAAAACGCTGAAACGGAGTATACCCAGGGCAATTGGGTACTTCGTCGTCCACACCTGACAGGTGCGCCACGGATTCGGTGCCCAGTGCGAATTCTCTCTCCTGGCGCACCTGTCAGGTGTTGTTTGCTCCAGAAGTACCCGATTGCCCTCGGCGTATACCCTGATCTGATGGCGAAGGCGTACTAATTGGAAGAAACGGATATGTTATACTATGGGAAGTTAAGTAATCAATCAACCGGGGAGATGCTGTGGAACATAATTTACTGCTGTTATTATCAGGTATTGTCGTGTTGGGTATTCTTTGCCAGTGGGCGGCCTGGTGGCTGAAGGTGCCGGCAATTCTGCCCCTGCTGGCCAGCGGATTTCTGGTCGGGCCGGTCTTTCATCTGGTCGACCCCCACGAATTGCTGGGGGATCTCTTCTTTCCCGTTGTCTCCCTGCTGGTTGCGGTGATTCTCTTTGAAGGCGCGCTGACCCTGAACTTTTCTGACGTGCGGGCGGTGGCAAGTACTGTGCGCAATCTGGTCACCATTGGCGCGCTCATCACCTGGTTTGGAGGGGCCGCGGCGGCCCACTATCTGCTGGATATGGAATGGCTGTTGGCAATCCTCTTTGGCGCGCTGATCGTCGTTACAGGTCCAACGGTGATCGCTCCCCTGTTGCGCAATGTGCGCCCGAATCCACGCATCTATTCGGTGCTTATGTGGGAGGGTATTCTGATCGACCCGGTGGGCGCCTCCCTGGCCGTGCTGGTCTTTGACTTTATTGTGGCCGAGGGCGGTGCTGGGCATGGGGTCAATCCGGCATTGGCCTTTCTGGAGATCGTTCTGGTGGGCTTAGCGTTGGGACTGATCGGCGGCTATATTACGACCCAACTGTTGAAACGCTATCTCATCCCGGATAATCTGCAAGACCTGGTGGTACTGGCGCTGGTGGCTGGTCTGTTTGCCCTCTCTGATACGGTAGAAGCGGAGTCCGGGCTACTTACTGTGACTGTGATGGGCGTCTATCTGGCCAACAGCAATGTGCATCAGTTGCGCGAAATCCTGCACTTCAAAGAGCGGTTGAGCACTCTCTTTATCTCCGGTCTTTTCATTCTATTGGCAGCCAGCATCCAGCTGGAGACCCTTGCCCTGCTGGATTGGCGCAGCCTGGTGTTGCTGGCGATTGTGATCTTTGTCCTGCGCCCCTTGAACATCCAGGCCAGCGCCCTAGGCAGCACGCTGACGGGCAAGGAACGGCTCTTTCTCTCTTGGGTTGCGCCCCGGGGCATTGTGGCCGCGGCAATCACCGCGCTCTTTGCCTTCCGCCTGCAAGAATTGGGCTATACTGAAGCAAAAATCCTGGAGCCTCTGGTCTTTTTGGTGATTGTGGGAACCGTTGTCCTGCAAGGCAGCACGGCCAAATGGTTTGCCCGTCGCCTGGGCGTGGCCGAGGCCGAACCCCAGGGCTTTTTACTGGTGGGTGCCAATCCCTTTGGCCGTCTGCTGGCCAAAGCCATCAAAGAAGAGGGGTTTGTGGTGCGGTTGGTTGACACAGATTTCGAGCATGTGCGCCTGGCCCGGATGGAGGGGCTGGACGCCTATCACGGCAATATCCTCTCGGAATATACGGAGGAGCATCTTTCTCTTTCCGGGATTGGTCGTCTGTTGGCCTTGACCAGCAATGACGAGGCCAACGCGCTGGCCTGCCGCCATTTCAAAGAAGAGTTCGGCTCGGCTGGCATCTATCAGATTGTCCCCCGCTCTTTGGGGCAGAACGACCGCAACCGCGCACCGGGGCTGCGCAGTCTGGGCCGCCTGCTCTTCTGCCAGGCGGCCTCCTACGAGCGACTGCTGGACGATACCCGGCAGGGCGCGGTCATCCGGCGCACCAAAATCACCCCAGAATTTTCCTATGAAACACTGAAGATGCAATGTGGCGATGGATTTGTGCCGTTGATGGCTGTGCAGGATAAGCTGGTGAATATCGCCATAATGGACGGCGATTTTGCGCCCCAGAGCGGGTGGAAAGTCCTGAGCCTTACAGTGGAAAACGAAGAGATGGAGATGGCCGTAAAGAAGAGTGAAGGACTCACCCCTGCTGGTGTATGACTTGGAAATTTCTTGCAAAAGGCGGATAATAGCCTCACCTGTACTGCACTTTTGCTCCCACAGTCCGACCTTCCGGGAAGGGGTCATGCGATCGTCCTGCTGGTGAGAGACGTTCTGACCCCTTCCCGGAAGGCGCAGATCCCTATATCAAAATGGAGAGGAAGAACCGATGGCGCTGATTCCCAGTATGTTACTCAAGCGGCTGTATACGTTTGGCAGCCTGGAAAATGTTGACGAAGGAGTTCGCTTCAATATCAAGAACCGGTTGAGCGACGCCCAGATTACTGAGTTTCAGGAGGTGCGGTTCGACGGGAAAGCCGTGCCCCTGAGCGCCATCACCCTGGACATCGGCCACGGCGGAACCGTAAAACCGGCTGCTATCAGCGAGTCTGCACCTATCGATTTCCCCCTGCGTCAAATTGTGGATGTGATCGTGCATATGCCTGGGCTGGAGAAGGGAAAGCACGAGATTGAGATTGCTGTCAAAACAAAGCCCTTTGGCCGCATCAAATTCAGTGTGGATGACGCCATTTCAGAGCGTCACAAGCTGACCAGCATCCCCCGGGATCGCAACGACGATTACAACCCGGAGATTATCGGGGCACGCCAGCGCTTTGTCTCCGATTTTTCCGACAGCCCGGTGGAGCACATCAGCCACTACTCTTTCGATGCCCATATGACCCAGGGCAATGTGGAGAACTTTACGGGGGTAGTCCAGATTCCCCTGGGCTTTGCCGGCCCCCTGACCATCCACGGCGAACACGCCCAGGGCGATTTTATTATCCCGTTGGCGACAACCGAAGGCACACTGGTGGCTTCGTACAACCGGGGAATAAAGCTGATCAACCTGAGCGGCGGCGTCAAATGTACGGTGGTGGCGGACGCCATGCAGCGTGCGCCGGTCTTTATCTTTGAAGATGCCCGGGGTGCCCGGGATTTTGTCAAATGGGTGGGGGAGAATATGGCGGACATCCGGGAGCACGCCGAGTCTACTTCCAGCGTGGCAAAACTGGATAACATCGACCCCTACCTTTCCAACAAATTCGCTTTTCTGCGCTTCAACTACACCACAGGAGATGCCGCGGGGCAAAATATGGTGGGGCGGGCCACCTTTGCCGCCTGTTCGTGGATTTTGGATCACTACAGCGGCATCGAACGCTTTTTTCTGGAGTCCAACTTTGCCACGGACAAGAAAGCCAGCCAGGTGAACATTATGCGTACCCGGGGCAAGCGGGTAACCGCCGAGGTGATTGTGCCCCGAAATGTGCTGATAGAGAATATGCGGGTAACACCGGAGCAGCTCTTCTACCACTACGGGGTGGCTAATATCGGCTCGATTCTGGCCGGGGTCAACAACAACGGGCTGCACTCGGCCAACGCCATCACAGCGATCTTCATCGCCACCGGGCAGGATGTGGCAAATGTCTCCGAATCGTCCGCTGGCATTATCTACACAGAACTGACACCGGAGAATGACCTCTACATCTCCATCACCATTCCCTCGCTGATTGTGGCGACCTATGGCGGGGGCACGGGTCTGGCCACCCAGCGGGAATGTTTGGGGCTGTTGGGCTGCGTGGGCAAGGGGAAGGTACACAAATTCGCCGAAATTGTGGCGGGGACTGTCCTGGCCGGGGAGCTTTCTCTGGCTGCGGCCATCTCCTCCCTGGACTGGGTATCCAGCCACGAACAGTACGGGCGCAATCGGTAGGTGGGTGAAGGGATGATGGGGTGGTAATCCCCCCGTCATCCCTCTGAAGCCCCCTTCAGGGGGCGTTGCTCTGTAGCCGGGGGTCTTTAGCCCCCGGTGGGCGAGACGATTCCCATCTCCCGCCCCAGCACATCAAAGGCGCGTATCTTTGCCCCCGGGCTGGGACTGTCGGGGAATTCGTCGGCAAAAAGTGACCAAATCATTGTGCCCTCGACTTTGCCCAGGGGGGTGATACGCCGTTTGCGCAGGGTGGCTTCCAGTGTATAGCCCAGCTTGCGGGGCACAGACGCGCTGCGGATATTGTTGGGGTCGCAGCGAATCTCCACCCAATCCACCCCGTGAATCTCGAAGGCCATTTTTGTCAGGGCGGCGCTGATCTCCGTGGCCAATCCCCGGCCAATAAAGTCTACGTGAATCCAATAGCCGATCTCCAGACAGTTGCCCTCGTCCCGCCGGTGCAGACCCGTGCCACCGATGACCGCGCGCTCGTCCCGGTTGAAGATTCCGTAGACGTACTCCTCGTCTTTGTCAAAGGCAGCCCGAAACGTGCGTAACAATCCCACCCGCTCGTCCAGACTCCTCGGCTCGCCCGCGGCCCAGGGCATCCACGCCTTCAGATGTTCCAGGCTGGCCTCAATCGCGGCGGAGAGCAGAGGCGCATCCCCCGGCTGCCAGCAGCGCAGCACAGTGCGTTCGGTTTCAATGCGATAGGCTGGTTGCATTCATCCCTCCAAGCGATGGGAATTGCAGCTCACTTCCCAGTCCCCAGTCTCCAATCCCCAGTCTCCAATCCCCAGTCCCCAGTCTCCAATCCCCAGTCCCCAATCTCCAATCCCCAGTCCCCAATCCCTACTCCCCAAAAAAGCGCATCTGCCGCCAGGCCGCGTTGGGATTGGCTACCGCGGCCAGTTCGGCTTTGGCCTGTTCCACCAGTTCGGGCTGGGTGAGCAGGTCTACGGCGGTCATCGCCATCGCTTTGGCGGCGCGCAACAGGGCCTGGTTGCCCCGTTCGCTGGCCGCGGCCACGGCAAATTCCGGCGTGTGGGGGCCGCCCTGGCCCGGATCGATAATCGGCATGTAGGGGTGGATGGCGGGCAGCAGGTGGCTTACATTGCCCATATCGCTGGAGCCTTTGCGCTCGTTGGCGTCGGGCGCGACGACTGTCTCGCCCACCGCGCCCACATTTTCGGCGAAAAGCCGGGCCATTGTGGGGTTGGGGATGCGGTGGGCGTAGTGGCGCTGGTGGGTGGCCTTGACTGTGGCCCCGGCAGCCAGCGCGCCGGCCTCGGCGCAGCGAATCACCTTTTCCACCACCTCCAGGGATTCGTCGGAGGTGGCCGCGCGCACGCTGAACTCGGCCCGGGCATAGTCGGGCACCACATTCACCGCCTTGCCGCCGTGGGTGATAATGCCGTGGATACGCACATCCGGCGTCAGGTGCTGGCGCAGGGCGTTGATATTGTTGTAGGTCTGGATGCAGGCGTCCAGCGCGTTGACGCCCCGGTCCGGCGCGGCCGCGGCGTGGGACGACTTGCCGTAAAACTCAAAAATGAGGGCGTTGGAAGCGATGGAGCCACGGGCCACCATCGCCTTGGCGCCGGGGTGAATCATCATCGCCGCGTCCACATCGGCAAAGATGCCCCGCTCGGCCAGGATGGCCTTGCCGCCCCCCTTCTCCTCGGCGGGTGTGCCGATGAGCTTGACAGTGCCCTTCCATTCGGTCCGGATGGCCTGCATAGCCAGGGCCGCGCCCGTGGCCGCCGTGCCGATGATATTGTGGCCGCAGGCGTGGCCCAGCCCCGGCAGCGCGTCATATTCGGCCAGAAAAGCGATAGTCGGGCCGCTGCTCCCGTTGGCGCTGGTGGCGACAAAGGCCGTGGGCAACTGGCCCACGCCCCGCTCCACCGTATAGCCGTGACCTTCGGCGGTGTCGGCCAGCAGTTTGGACGACGCGAACTCCTCGAAGGCCAGCTCCGGGTTGGCGTGGATGCTCTGGCTGATGTGGATGAGCATCGGCCCGATTTCGTCGATGTATTCGATGACGCGGGTTTTAAGATCGGCGGGAGAGGTAGCCATCCGATTATTCTCCTTGTGGTTGGGTGTAAAACGGAAAACGGAAAACGTGAGGCCAGACGGCATATTCACGTTTTCCGTTTTGTTTAGGCATAACGCAAGTTGTGAGCGTACGGCTCAAAACTGATCGGCAATTCGTTCCAGTGCCTGGCGCAAAAGTGGGCGGGGCGATGGCGTACAGATACGCTGGAAGGCCAGACCCTCATCACCGAATAATTTTCCATCTTCCAATACCACATTGGCGCGGCAATAAATACGCTCATGCACCTCTTCAGGGCTGAGACCATAGGCAGAAAAATCGAGCCAGCCAATATATGTGCCTTCGGGTATGCGATATTTGACCTTCGGCATATGCTCCGTCAAGAAATTCTGCATGAAGGTAAGATTGCCGTCGATATATTCATTGACCTGGGCCAGCCACTCTTCTCCTTCATTGTAAGCAGCGATGAGCGCTGTAATTGCAAAGGGTGTGGGCAGCTTGAAGCCCATTTTCTCTGTGAACCTTTCGCGCATGGCTGCGTCTGGGATGATGATATTTGCGCAGTGGAGACCCGCCATATTGAACGTTTTGTTGGTAGCCGTACAGGATATCAGGCGGTCATCATCCACAAGTGTGCGGATCGGATGATGTGTGACTCCTTTGCGCACCAGATCGCCGTGAATTTCGTCGGCGATGAGCACAACGTCGTTGGCGAGACAGATTTCTGCCATTCGAATCAACTCTTCCTGTGTCCAGACCCGCCCGACCGGATTGTGCGGGCTGCACAAGATGAAGAGCGTATTGTTGGGGTCTTTGGCTTTGGCTTCCAGGTCGTCAAAGTCGATGGTGTAATAGCCATCGGTGTTGATGAGGCTGTTATTAACCACCACTCGCTGGTTACCTGTGATGGAGGAGGTGAACGGGGAGTAGACGGGCCGCTGGATGATGACGCCATCACCCTCTTTTGTGTATATTCTGACTGCCACATTGAGCGCTTCGACCGTGCCTGGGCTGTAGACGATAGATTCTGCGGCAATCTCCCAGCCGTGCCGCCGCTTAAACCAGCCCTGAATCGCTTCGTGATAGTCTGAAGAGGCGCTATGAATACTGTAACCAAACATTCGCGTATCGACACGGGCATGCAGGGCATCGAGGACAGGCTGGGGACATTGAAAGTCCATATCCGCTACGAAGAGCGAAATCGTCTCTTCATCAAAACGCTCAGTAATGCCAAACTGTTTGAGTAATTCTCCTGCTTCCCACTTGACCGAGTGAGTTCCCTTCCGAGAGATAATCTCATCAAAATTGTAAATCACATGTGACCCTTTGCGTTGAGATACGGATAATGTGGAAGTTCTTGTCAGAGCCTGCATTATAAAACAGGCGCTCAAGGATACAGTAGATCACACCAGCGCGAATCGAACGGGTGCATTCCAGGTATGGGGGGCAGAGGTTGATTCCGAGAATCGGTTGCCCCCAATCGGGGACGTACCCGACGCAAACTATCGGTTTGTACTACTTCAATTTGCGCGGGTCCAGCGCATCCCGCAATCCGTCGCCGATATAATTGATGCTGATGACCGTCAGGAAGATCATCAGGCCGGGGAAGACGGCCATCCACCAGTTGCCCTTGCGCATCTCGTCCTGGGCTGCGTTGAGCATATTGCCCCAGGTGGGGGTGGGCGGCTGCACGCCAAAACCCAGGAAGCTGAGGCCGGACTCGGAGATGATCGTCCCGGCCACCAGCAGGGTGGCGGCTACAATAATCGGCGTGGCGGTGTTGGGCAGAATGTGGCGGAAGACGATACGCAGATTGCCGATGCCCAGGGTGCGGGCCGCCTCGACAAACTCCTTCTCCTTCAGGCCGAGGAATTGCCCCCGCACCAGACGGGCCACTCCTGTCCAGGAGAGGACGCCCAGAATCAGCACAATCCCCCCCACATTGCCGTTGGCTTTGAGCAAGGGCACATCCAGGCTGCGCAGAAGCAGGGACATAATAATCAGCATAAAAAGCCGGGGCAGGGAGATAAAGAGATCGGTCAGCCGCATTAAAATATCGTCCAGCCGCCCGCCATAGTAGCCGGCCAGCGCGCCGACGATTGTGCCGATGGTAATGCCCAGCGCGGTGGCGGCCAGCCCGATGGAGAGGGAGACCCGCCCGCCGTAGAGCAGCCGGGTGAGCATATCCCGGCCCAGCGTATCCGTACCCATCGGGTGTTGCAGGCTGGGCGCTTCCCGCCGCTCCCGCATACTGCTGGTTTCGGGGTCATAGGGGCTGATGACGGAGACGAAGGCCGAGCCAAAGATGAGCAGAATCAGCACCACCACGGCTACCATCGCCATCTGGTGGCGACGGAATTGCTTCCACATAATGCTGCTCAGGGTGCGCTGCTCAGTCATGCGGATGCCGGTGCGGTCGGGCGAAGTTGTGATGGAGGCCATAGAAATACCTGTGTTGGGTCTGAACGATCAGCGGCAAGCTGATGAGGGAGACGTAGGGCGTAGGGCGTGAACTGACCTCACTATCAGTACTCTGTAAACGAAGTAATCTACCATTTCTGTAGGTGCGGTTTTGAACCGCACAGGCAGCCGAAGGGGCATTCGTCTC
>JAHDWH010000251.1 GCA_023384455.1 Caldilineaceae bacterium
CCGTCTGTTCTGTGTTTTCCGTGGTCACAAAGCTGCGCGCTCAGGGCCTGAATTATGAAACAGGCTCTAAAAGGGCAGATTAGGAGACCGGGTGACGCCAGTCGAAGGGGAGAAGCTCTCTGAGTTGGCGCACGACACCATCGGCTACCAGCACTTCCGTCTCCAGATTGTCGTCGTGAAGCTGGCTGATGAATTCCCGACAGCGGCCACAGGGGGGCATAATGTGGCCGTCCCATCCCACAGCAATCATCTTCAAAACACGGTTTTCCCCGGCAGTGATCATCGCCGCGGCCGCGGCGTGCTCGGCGCAGAAACCCATAGAACAGGCCGTGTCGATGCAGACGCCTGTGTAAATCTGCCCGCTCTCGCTCAGCAGGGCCGCGCCGACACCGCCCGCTTCGGCGGAGTCAGAGAGTTTGCGTGGGTTAAGAACCGACTTGGCCTTCGTATACAATTCGTCAAAGGTCACTGGCATATTGCGCTCTATTCCTTGCATTGGCCCTAAATCGCCCCCTTGTATCAAACCGTAACTGCTCACCCCCTCCCAACCTCCCCCGCTTTGGGGGAGGAGTCGATCCACTTCCCTCCCTGGAATGGGGAGGGCTAGGCTGGGGTGGCTGAACAGGTACATCAAACCTCTGCCCCGCTCTGGCGCACCAAAAGAAATTCCAGCAGGGTAACAATCAGGAAGAAGACCATTCCCGTCAGCGAGGCAAAGAGAATGGAAGCCCAGAGCTTCTCCGGGCCGGTGGCGTAGTACTGGTTGAAGTTGAGGATCACCCGGCCCAGGCCGTCGGCGATGCCGCTGGGCAGCTCGCCAATAATTGCGCCCACGACGCTGGCCGTGGCCGAGACCTTCAGCGCGGTGAAGATGTAGGGCAGGGCCGCCGGAACCCGCAGCTTCCACAGAATCTCCCAGGAGGAGGCGGCGTAGGAGTGCATCAGTTCCACTGCGGTCGGCTCCGGCGAACGCAGGCCGCGCAGGGTGTTGATCGTCACCGGGAAAAATGTGAGATAGGCGGCGATGAGGGCCACCGAAAGCCAATTGCCGCCAAACCAGATGACGACCATCGGCGCAATCGCCAACAGGGGCACAGTCTGGGAGGCGACGACGTAGGGCAGCAGTCCCCGTTCCAGCAACCCCGAATGGGCAAAGACGACGCCCAGGACAAAACCCAACACCCCCCCCAGCACAAAACCGACCAGCGCCTCCTGCAATGTAAAGAGGGATGCCTGGGCCAGAATCGTCAGTAGAAGGGTGTCGCTGCCCCGGCGGGGCGGCTGGAAGATTGTACCCACAATATCGCTGATGTGGGGCATGGACCGGTCATCGGCGCGGATGGGCAGCTTGACTTCGCACAGGCCGATGGATGCGCAGAGCGCGCCTGCGGGCCTCTCCGCCGTGGATTCCACGGGAAATGTCCCGACCAGATAGACACCCCCCGGCGCGGCCAGAAGTTTGTAGCCTTCCCAGAGGAGGGCGAGGGCGAGGCTGATGGCAATGAAGTAGAAAACGGGTTTGAGAGAGCGCATCATTTGTTTTGGTACTGTAGGGTGACGAAAACTTAAGCGAAGACGGCTACAGGCACATAGCGCTGTTCCGCCAGCAATTGGCGGTGCAATTTGATGCGTTCGATTTCGTGCAATGTGTCGGCTGTGAAGTAGCTTTCCCCACAATGCGGGCAACTGACCAGCGGAATGTTTTCAATCACGAATAGCGTCTCACCCCGTCCATAGCTACGGGAAACCAGACGAATCTTCGCCCCACCTTTCCCACACACATCACAAATGGTCGTTGAATTCATATTTTCTGTCATCTCTACGACTCTCTGTATACGGTGATGATCACCAATTTACCAGTGACGCTGATTTTTGCTGCGATCTCAACGCCTTCTCCCTGCAGGGATTCACCGGCGATGAGATACTTCCATTCACCGGTCACATAATCTTCCTGTCGTTCCGTCACTTCGCCGGTCAGAATCGTCCGTTCTACGTCGAAAATCGTGAGATTGTCGTCGTTCATTTCTTCTTCGGCGTGGAGCGTCATCACGTACTGGCGTGTACGGATTCTCTCTCGCATTTGCCGCAGTACACGCTCATACATCTTCGGGGATTCCCTTGCACAACGCCGATTCTGTCGTCATTATAACAGTAAAGTCGAGCGTGGGCTGCCCGACTTTGGCGCGGTCATCGTTTTTATATGCCCCGCCGAAGCGTAGCGGAGGTGGGGTCAGCTATAATTGCGCCGTCAACCAGAATTCGCGAGCGTACAACACTACAACACCTCCCCAAAGGGCCGTCGCCGCAGAAACTGCCCGCTGCCCCGCTCGCCCAGCCATTCGTCGCCATCCACAATCAGCCGCCCGCGCAGGAGCACCTTCTCCGGCCAGCCGCGCACGGTCATTCCCTCGTAGACATTGTAATCGGTGTTCATATGATGGGTGGCCGCGGAGATGACGTGCTCCTTCTGCGGGTCCCAGATGAGAATGTCCGCGTCGCAGCCGGGGGCGATGGTGCCCTTCCGCGGGTAAAGGCCGAAGATTTTGGCCGGGTTGGTGGCGGTGATTTCGACAAAACCGTTGGGGCTGTAGTGGCCGCCGTTGACCCCGCCGTGCCACATCACCGGCATCCGGTCCTCGATGCCCGGCATTCCGTTGGGGATTTTGTGGAAGCCCTCTTTGCCCAGCTCCTTGCCGGCCACCCGCCCGTCCACGCCGCCGTTGTACCAGAAGGGGCAGTGGTCCGTGGAGATAGCCTGGAGCGTGCCATCAGCCAGTGCCTTCCAAATCACCGACGCATCCTTTGGCTGGCGCACAGGGGGCGAGCAGACGAATTTGGCCCCTTCAAAGCCGGGGCGGGCCAGCTCCTCCTCGAAAATGTAGAGATATTGGGTGCAACTTTCCCCCATCACCCGCAAGCCTTTGGCCCGGCCCAACGCTAACTGCTCGATGGCCTCCTCGCAGGTCATATGCACGACGTAGAGCGACGCGCCGCTGATGCCCGCCAGGGCCACAGCCCGCCCGGTGGCTTCGGCCTCTGCCAGCGCAGGGTGGGCCACTGCGTGATATTTGGGGTCGGTCTTGCCCTCGGCCAGGAGTTTGGCGGTCAGTTCGGCGATGACATCTCCGTTTTCGGCGTGGACCATCACCAGCAGGCCGTGCTTCTCAGCCACCTGCATCGCCCGAAAGAGGGTCGTGTCGTCCACCTGAAAGACCCCTTTGTAGGCCATAAAGAGCTTCAGGCTGGTGATGCCCTCATCCACCACCGACGGGATTTCGGCCATTACGTCGTCCCGCAGGTCGGTGATGGCTACGTGAAAGCCGTAGTCGATGGCGGCTTTGGGACGGGCCTTGGCGTGCCAGGCGTCGATGCCCTCTTTCAGCGTGCCGCCGATGGGCTGGATCACAAAGTCGATGTGGCTGGTCGTGCCGCCGTAGGCCGCGGCCCGCTGGCCGGTGAAGAAATCGTCCGACGAGACAGTGCCGCCGAAGGGCAGTTCCAGATGGGTATGGACGTCGATACCGCCAGGCAGAAGCAGCTTGCCCGCCGCGTCGATGACCGTCGCCCCTTCTTCCCGCAGACCGCACCCGATCAGCGCCACCTGCTCCCCGTCAATCAGTACATCCGCCTGAATCGTGTCGGCGGCGGTGACGATTGTGCCGTTTTTGATGAGGGTTTTCATTGTCCGTTCTCCCTGGGCAAAGGCGGACGAAACGTGAGGCGTAAAACGTGAGAAGATACAGGCGATCTCACGTCTTACGTTTCACGCCTCGCCAGGAAAAGTCTATCTCTTGTCGATCTATAACTCCACAATCTCCCCATACATCTCCGGCCTGCGGTCCCGGTAGAACTGCCAGGTCTGGCGCACCTCCTGGATCAGGTCCAGGTCCAGATCGCGGATGATCAATTCTTCTTTGAAGGCGTCACCCTGGCCGGGCAGATCGGTGCGGTCGCCCAGGGTTGTCACAAATTCACCCCTGGGCGTGCAGAAATAACTCTGACCGTAGAAGTCGTTGTCGCCGATCTCCGCTTCGATGCCCACCCGGTTGATTGTGCCCACAAAATAGCCGTTGGCGATGGCGTGGCTGGTCTGCTCGATCTTCCACAGATGCTGGGAGAGACCCCGGGAGGTGGCCGAGGGGATGAAGACGATCTCCGCGCCGTTCAACCCCAGGCAGCGGGCACCTTCAGGGAAGTGGCGGTCGTAGCAGATGTAAACGCCCACTTTGCCCACAGCCGTGTCGAAGACGGGATAGCCCAGATTGCCGGGGCGGAAGTAGAACTTCTCCCAGAAACCGGGCAGGTGGGGCAGGTGGGTCTTGCGGTATTTGCCCAGATAGCTGCCGTCGGCGTCGATGACCGCCGCCGTGTTGTAATAGAGGCCGGGCTTCTCCTTCTCGTACATCGGCACAATCAGCACCATTCCCGTCTCCTGGGCCAGCTTCTGCATCCGCTCAGTGGTGGGACCGTTGGGGATCGGCTCGGTGTAGGCGTAGAATTTGCGGTCCTGCACCTGACAGAAATAGGGGCCGTAGAAGAGTTCCTGGAAGCAGATGACCTGACTGCCCTCGGCCGCGGCCTGGCGGGCGTAATTTTCGTGTTTGGCGATCATCGACTGCATATCGCCGGTCCAGGTTGCCTGGACGAGGGCAGCGCGTACAATGCGGGGCATAGGGGCGACTCCTTTGACAGATGAGAGGAACGCAGATTACGCAGAAAGCGCAGATTTTCGCAGATTTTGATCCGTGTAAATCCTTTCCATCCGTGCAAATCCGTGTGCTTTTTTAGAGTAGTCGGTGCAATTCTTCGAGTGTAGCGCCGAAACCCAATTGGCGCAACTCGCGCGCCACATAGCCCAGGGCCGCGTCTTCCAGGGCTTGGGGATAGTCCACCTGCCACTGTTCACAGATAGCCGGGCCGTGCTCCTGCATCAGCCGGGCCAGGCGCAGTTGGAAGCGGGCCAGTTCTTCCAGCGTCAGCGCCGGCAGGAAAGTAGCCTCCTCGGCCAGCCGTCGGTATGCGGGCGGAAGGAAGCTGTTGAGCGCCTTCACCCCCCGGTCCTTACGCACGCCCCCGGCCAGAGAGAGTACGTCCGTCAGCAGCAGCAGAATAAGGAAGTTACCCGCCGCGCCGATAAGCTTCTCATCCCGCCCCAACGCCACGGGCAACATCGCCACACAGCGCCAGAACTCCGGGATGGCCCGCTCCAGTTCCGCCGCGGCCTCGGCCTGGGAAAGCGCCGTGCCCGGATTGGGTTTCCACGTGAGCGTACCGTCCTGGGCGTAGAGGACCCGGGTGTGGCCTTCCACCACTTCGGCGCTCTCGCCCGAATGCAGCCAGACATCCAGCCGCATCCCCTCGTCGGTCATGGCGTTGACCATCTGGCCGCCGAACAGCAGCCGGTAGAGGACCAGCGGGCGCAGCGCTTCCAGCCAGCCACGCACGCCAGCTTTGAAGTCGTCGCTGTGGGCCGGGTCGATGAGCAGATGGGCGTCCACATCGCTCCAGCGGTCGGCGATGCCCTTGCCGAAACTGCCCGCCAGCCACGCCGCCCGGATGCGGGGATCGGCCACAGCAGCGGCAGAAAAGGCTTCAATAAAACGGAGTTGCATTCCACACACGCCCTGTTCTGAAGATAGCCACGGATGAACACGGATAAACACGGATGAACACGGATGAACACGGATAAACACGGATGAACGCGGATGAACACGGATGAACGCGGATAAAAATTTGCGAAATCTGCGTTCTGATTTTCATCCGCATCGGTGTCAGTTAGTCGTTTGGCCTGATGTTCAAGGGAGGTCTATCTATGGCTGTCTATTGCCTCTGCCTGTAGTGTAGCCGGTAGATGCTTCTCTGGCAATTCGCTACAAAAGGTTTCGTGGAAGATAGCCGAAAGGTGAGATTGGATTTTTACAATGAGCGGAAAATGCGCTATTGTAGTGAATCAGCAAAATAAACGCGCTATTCTTTGCCCTCCATTCCATCCACAGGAGTCCCCTAATGCCCAAACTATCCGTCTGTATCGAAATGTTCTGGACCGGACAACCCTTTGTGCCCTTTCAGGAGCGCATTCGTCGGGTAGCTGCGGCGGGCTACCCGGCTTATGAATTCTGGGGCTGGCGGGCCAAAGACCTGGACGCCATCGCCGGGGCCACAGCCGAAACCGGTCTGGCTGTGGCCGGGTTTGCCGTCGATCCGGGCTTTGCCTTGACCACACCGGGCAACGACGCCGTGATGACCCAGGCCGTTGTGGAAGCCGCGGCCGTGGCCCACCGGCTGCAATGCAGCAGTCTAATACTGACTACTGGCAATGAGGTGGCCGGCGAAAGCTGGGAGATCACCCGGCGGCGGGTGGTGCGCAAGCTGCGGGCCATGAGCCACGTAGCCGCGCAGGAGGGTGTACGTATCTGTCTGGAACCGCTCAACCCCTTTGTGGATCACAAGCACTACTGGCTGACGACAATGGCCCAGGCCGGGGACATTGTGGAGGAGGTGGATTCACCGGGACTGGGCATTCTCTACGATCTCTATCATCAGCAACTGACCGAAGGTAAACTGATCAACAATCTGCACCGCCATCTGCATCAGATCGGCCATATCCACACGGCTGGTGTGCCGGGCCGCCACGAGCTATTGGGGGGGGAGAACGATTACGCGGCGATCTTCCGGGCCATAGACGCCAGCGGTTACGCCGGCTATGTGGGGCTGGAATTTCGCCCGACTATCGGGGAAGAGGCAGCCCTGGCCCAGACCCTGGGGCTGCTGGCGTAATGAAAGCCTTCGCCCGGGGCCAGACCGGGGCAGAGACGCAACAGGGCTGGGAAGCAGTCGCCCTCCTACTGCTTCCCTTCCTCCTGATTTCGTCCTTAATGCGTCCCGGTCTGCCTGGGATGGCCGATGCCCAAATCCATCTCTTTCGCACAGTGGAATGGGATTACCTATGGCGTAATGGCATTCTCTTCCCCACCTGGGCGCCCAATCTGGCCTTTGGCTATGGGTATCCCCTCTTCAACTTTGCCCCGCCCCTGCCCTACATTTTCATCGATCTTTGGCATCTGCTGGGCCTTTCTCTTACCAGCGCCACCAAACTTCTCGCCGTTGGGACGCTCTACCTGGCGTCGCTTGGGGCCTATTTTTTTGCCCGGCGCACACTGGGCTTTGGTCCATCGCTGATCGTCGCCGCCGCCCAGCTCTACACACCCTTTGTCTTTCGTCAACATCTGCTCTACGGCGGCAATTATCCCCAATTGTTGGGGATGGCCCTCTTCCCCTGGGGGCTGTGGGCAGTGCATCGGCTACTCTCCACGGGGCGGGGATCAGCGGTTGTCTGGGTGGCTCTGATTGTGGCGGCGGCTCTGCAATCCCATCTTTTTCAGGGGTTATTACTGGTCGGATTGTTGGCTGCCTATCTGATTCTGTACCAGATTCGTCAGCCTCTCACCCGGCGAACGCTGTACGCAATAGTCGCGCTCCTGCTGGGAGTCGCTCTGGCTGGCTGGTTTCTCTTTCCCGTCTTTATCGAACGGGGCTGGACCTGGACACAGAGCGATTTCTATGTGCAAAAAAGCCCGTACAGTCTGCGTTTCCTAACCGTTTCAGAGCTATGGGCGTGGCCTGCCCGCCTGGACCTGGCCGCGGCCAACCCGTGGGTGCCTTTCAGCCTGAATCCAATGCTGGTCGGTCTGGCCGGGCTGGGGTTGCTGACTCTGCCGTGGCAACGCCGATGGTCTGATCGGCTCTTTCACGCCATTTTCTGCCTGCTGGTGCTGGTTGGCAGTCTCTTTTTGATGCTTCCCGAATCGACGGCCCTGTGGGAAACCTTTCCCTTTCTCTCCCTGGCCCAATTTCCCTGGCGGCTCTTTGGTCTGCCCATTCTGGCCACCGCCTTTCTCGCCGGGCTGGGTGTCCAGCTACTCTTCGACCGGCTGGCCTGGCTGCGCGCCAGCGCGCTGAAAGGGGGCATACTTCTCGGCCTCACTTTTCTGTTGATTGTGGCCCCTGTCGCCCCCCTCTTCTACCCGACGGCTGGATTTGTTGACTTTGGCAGCCCGACAGTGGCGGACCACCTGCGCTTTGAAATGTCCGGTCTGGTCATCGGCGGTACGAATCTGGGCGAATATCTGCCGGTTTGGGTGGCGGAACAGCCCCGGTCGTCCCCGCTTGTCTCCGCAATCGAAGCCGGCCAGATTCCGGATCGCCTGGACCGGGCGCTTCTTCCCGCCCAGGCCGAGGTTATCCAGACCAGCCTGACACCCCTGACGTTTGCCTACCGGCTGCGCCTGTCAGCAGCCCAAACCCTGCGTTTTCACGCTTTCTACTTTCCTGGATGGGAGGCCCGAATCGACGGCGCAGCAACGCCGGTCTTCCCGGAAGCGGAGAGCGGTCTGATCCTTTTGGAAGCGCCAGCTGGAATCCACTGGGTAGAGGTGCGCTATCGCTGGCCGCTGTATCGCTGGCTTTCTCTGGCGGTCACACTGGCAGCCATCGCTTTGCTCTTGTCGCTTGGCTGGCCCAGGGCGCAGAGACCAGCCAAACCAGCCGAGACGACCGGAGATACCGTCCGCCTGGCCCGCTGGATGGCGTTCTTTCTGTTGCTGGCGGTTGTCGTCAAAGTCGGTTTTGTTGACCGGCAGAAAGATCTGTTACATCTCCAATCGCCGCCGGGAGAGGTTATCGGAACGCAGCATCCGCTGAATGTACGCTTTGATGAGGTACCTGTCCAGCCACCCCAGCCTACCCCTCCCCATTCCAGGGAGGGAAGTGGATCGACTCCTC
>JAHDWH010000252.1 GCA_023384455.1 Caldilineaceae bacterium
GTGTTGCCTTTTTTCAGCTTCTCACCCTCTTCTCTCGTCCTATTTTTCAGGGCAGAGGCGAAGAACCTATTCGTGGACAGTGCGACGCACCAGAATCCCCTAAGTAACTGTCAAGAAATAACGTAAAGGTTTCGCAGACAAGATTCCGGGAATCGGCCAGGCGATGACGGGGAAGCCGAGAGATGTGGTGGCCGATTCCCGGAATCAAACCGGTGACTTATTGCTTGACGTTTACCAAGTTTTTATAACAAAAAGGGAAGGGGTGATCCACTTGGATCACCCCTTCCCTTTTTGTAGTCGGTTATGAATCCTCTGGTTTACTACGCCTGTGTAATTAGCGTCTCACCCCGGGGAGAAAGAGGCTAAAGCTGGATTTGAAGACGGCAAACTCAGTCAAATGGCAGATATCCACCGCGAACCAGTTTTCGTCTGAGTGTCGCTCGTAGACAGAAACAGGTGAACAACTGGTGGCGGCGTCCACCCATTGGGTGTCATCCCAGAAGTAAAGGCGGAGGAAGTTTTCGTCAATGCCCTGCACATCTGCATTGGTGTAGTCCATCCGAATTCGGATTGGCTGGTCGAATTTGAAATCAGCCTGGGGCGAGCCGTTTGTGTAGGCGTCCAGATTGAACGCCTTCCCCGCAAACTCAAAGTCTGGGGGGGCAGCATTGAGCGTCGTTACAGCGGCATAGTTCAGGGTTGTAGTCTGCGAGACTGCACCTGTAGGAACAGAAACAGTTGTCCTCTGCGTGCTGTCTCCACTCTGCTGAGAATACGTCAGCGTTTGACTCTGACCGGGCTGAGTGACTACGCTCTCGCCTTCCACAAAATCCACGGATACAGAGCCATTCGAGCTGAGTGTTGAGACGCTGACCGTAGCCCTGCCCACACTGTTGGTGGAGGTGAGGGTGGCGAAGGCCACACCCTGGCTGTCGGTGACAGCCGATTGAGTGATGCTGCCTGCATTCGTATCGAAATAGACAGTCTGCCCTACCACCGGGAGTCCCATATGGGTGCGCACAGTTGCCTGAATTCGACTGGTGCTTACTCCATTGGCAACAATCGCATTGGGGTCTGCCATAACCGTCACAGGGATGTCCAGATTCTCGTCGTCTGCGGTGGCAAAGTAGTTCTGATAGACCTCCGATCCGCTCAACGCCCGGCTGTAGATTGCCAGCAGATAGTAGCGCCCCTGCCAATAATCCTTGTCATCCAAAGCGGCAGCCAGACCGAATTTGTAGGAATTGTCCCAGTTACTGAAGCTACCACTTTGGGTGTCGGATTTGACTTCGATACCATTGATATACACCTTGCGCACACCCGACGCGCTATAGGTATAGACCAGATGGGTCAGATTCGTAGTGACCGTATTGCTGTCAGTGGTCACTTGCGGTTTGCCATTTTTGCCAGTGGTCGTATTACGTACACGAATGTCATACCTGTTCTCTTCTTGCCCCATCAGGAAATTGGGTCTATCCGTCTTTTGGGCAAAGCTGACAATCGAGGCTGGACCGTCCTGGCTGGTGTTGGCTGGGCGAATCCACGCCTCAATCGTCAATTCATTGCTTGCCTGACTGGCATTGATCAGCTTTGTGGCTGCGTTCGCAGACCCAATCAGCGTATCCCCGATCACATGCAACCCACTGTCGATCCAACTGGCCGCGCTGGGCGTGTTGATGGTCAGGTCCAGTGGCATACCACTTCCAGAAATATCGTGAATTACGTTCCCGTCGCCTTCGTTGAAGGTGTATAGGGCTTGCAGATTGGAAGAGACCCGATTGCCATTGGGGATTGGTGTAGATGTCGGTGTCGGTTGGGCCTGGTTTCCCGTCCCAATCTGGCTGTCGCTGCTTCCCGCACCAAAATTCTGCCCCACTTCGCTGACCGAAAGTGCTTTGCTGTAGATTGCCACCAGTTGCAGTTCACCCAACCAGGCCTGATTCAACGAGAGTTCGTTACCGATCAGCAGTTGGTACGTGCCATCCCAGTTGGACGTATTACCGCCCACTGTACGGCTGCTCTTTTGGGATCCGTTCACATAAAGCCGCGCCACACCCGCTGCATCCCGGGTGTAGACCACATGGGTCAATTGGTTCAGCGCCCCGTGGGTGCCGGTCAAGGAAGGCAGGCCGTTGTTATCGGTTGTTGTTGTGCGCAGTCGAACATCGTAATCGCTGGCGCTCTGGCCCAGGGTCAGATTGCGGCTGGTGGTGCTGTTGGAAAGGGAAAGGATGCGCGCGGGTCCACCCTGGCTGGTATTGGCGCCACGCACCCACGCTTCCAGCGTCACTTCGTTGCTCGTCTTGACGGCATCGATGATCTTTGTGGCTGCACTGCCCGACGACAGGAGCGTACTGCTCTGGATATTCAGACCACCCTGGGTCCAAGCCACACTGGCCGGGTTGGCAATGGTCAGATTCAACGGTGTGCCCTGATTCGAGTAGTCATGCACCAGCGTGCCGCTGCCTTCGTTGAAAGTATAGATGGCCTGCAATCCACTGTTGACCCGACCGCTCGGTGTTGAGGTCGGGGTAGCTGTTGCGGTTGGCGTGGGCGTGGCTGTGAACGGCAGAACGGCTGTCGCGGTAGGCGTTGGTCCAACCGCTGTGGGTGTGGAGGTGACCGTTGGCGGAGCGCTTGTAAAACAGGACAGCCCCTCAAAATCCCGCAATGGCTCGGTAAATTGGCCCACAAGTGTGACGACCGCGGTCTGCTTGTTCACCAGATAGAGTGCGTTGGTGGTCGGCCCGCTCTTGCCCGTTGTGCCGTAGAGATTGCCATCGTTGAGGAAGCTCAGCCCCTCCATATCCTGCGCCTGCTGGCCGTTGCTTGTGCGAAAATCACCGATGATGGAGATAGCGCCCGTCTGAATGTCGATGGTGACAAGCTTGCCTACGGTGCTGCTGCCTTCATTGATCGAGCCGTAGAGCGTCCCACTGATTGAGTCGAAGGCGATATCATCCACATCATCCAGCCCATTCGTCACCCCTATTTCGATAAAGTCGACAAACTGGCCTGGGTTGTGCTTGTCTGGGAAAGCATTTGCTACGAAGCGTCCTGTGGTCGCATCAATGCGGAAGAGCAGATCGGGTCCGGTATGTCGGGATGCGCCGTATAACTGCCCATTCAACGGGTTGAAGGTGAGTCCGTCCACATCGCTGAAGGTCTTGGACTGTTTGGTGGTGGAGCTGCCGATGTAGCCCAGGCCGCTGCCAAAGGTCTGGGGTTTGGCGGTAAATCTCCCTGTCACCAGATTGATCGTGCCCAATTGACCCGCATCCGCAGCATAGAGAATCAGACTGCCCGGTTGAAAACCGATGGCCTCGATGTTGTATACGTTTGTATTGCCCACACCGCTGCCGATCATCGACGTAGCCCCGGTCAGCCGGTTAAGCACGGCCAGGGTATCTTTTTGAGAACCGTCATTGCTGGAGGATGTACTATCAGCGACCGCATAACAAGAATCCGGGTCAGGAATCTGTGTAGGATCGGGCGTGGGTACAGATGTGGCCGTATTCGTCGCCGTCGGTGTTACAGTCGCCGTGTGGGTCGGCGTACGGGTCGGCGTACGGGTCGGCGTAGCTGTTGCGGTTGGCGTGGGCGTGGCTGTGAACGGCAGAACGGCTGTCGCGGTAGGCGTTGGTCCAACCGCTGTGGGTGTGGAGGTGACCGTTGGCGGAGCGCTTGTAAAACAGGACAGCCCCTCAAAATCCCGCAATGGCTCGGTAAATTGGCCCACAAGTGTGACGACCGCGGTCTGCTTGTTCACCAGATAGAGTGCGTTGGTGGTCGGCCCGCTCTTGCCCGTTGTGCCGTAGAGATTGCCATCGTTGAGGAAGCTCAGCCCCTCCATATCCTGCGCCTGCTGGCCGTTGCTTGTGCGAAAATCACCGATGATGGAGATAGCGCCCGTCTGAATGTCGATGGTGACAAGCTTGCCTACGGTGCTGCTGCCTTCATTGATCGAGCCGTAGAGCGTCCCACTGATTGAGTCGAAGGCGATATCATCCACATCATCCAGCCCATTCGTCACCCCTATTTCGATAAAGTCGACAAACTGGCCTGGGTTGTGCTTGTCTGGGAAAGCATTTGCTACGAAGCGTCCTGTGGTCGCATCAATGCGGAAGAGCAGATCGGGTCCGGTATGTCGGGATGCGCCGTATAACTGCCCATTCAACGGGTTGAAGGTGAGTCCGTCCACATCGCTGAAGGTCTTGGACTGTTTGGTGGTGGAGCTGCCGATGTAGCCCAGGCCGCTGCCAAAGGTCTGGGGTTTGGCGGTAAATCTCCCTGTCACCAGATTGATCGTGCCCAATTGACCCGCATCCGCAGCATAGAGAATCAGACTGCCCGGTTGAAAACCGATGGCCTCGATGTTGTATACGTTTGTATTGCCCACACCGCTGCCGATCATCGACGTAGCCCCGGTCAGCCGGTTAAGCACGGCCAGGGTATCTTTTTGAGAACCGTCATTGCTGGAGGATGTACTATCAGCGACCGCATAACAAGAATCCGGGTCAGGAATCTGTGTAGGATCGGGCGTGGGTACAGATGTGGCCGTATTCGTCGCCGTCGGTGTTACAGTCGCCGTGTGGGTCGGCGTATGGGGAACGGTTGGTGTCGAGGTAGGTGTGTGGGTGGGCGTATGGGTGGCCGTGTTGGTTGGTGTAGACGTCGGTGAATTAGTAGGCGTTTGGGTTGGCGTGTGGGTTGCCGTGGCCGTCGGTGTGTGTGTGGCTGTGTTGGTTGGTGTGGCCGTCGATGTTTGGGTAGCCGTATTGGTCGGTGTCGGCTCCGGTGTGCCGCCCGTGCGCATCCCAAAATCGTTGTTTCGGCTGCTCTGATTACCGGCCAGGGCAATTTGCCCCAGGATATTTGTGGCTGTCGCTATGCCGCCCAGGGAGCCGGGGTTGGCTGCCACGCCAGAATAGCCGGTCAACGGCCCGCGAAGGACCGAATAGAGACCAGTGCTTAGAGGGCTAAAACTGTAAAAGCCGTTGCCATCGGTGGTTGTGGTGGCCAAAGCCGAGCCACCCAAAGTCAGGCCCACATTGGCCAGACCCGGCTCGCCCCAATCCCGCACGCCATCCTCGTCTATGTCGTGATAGACCGTGCCGCACAGCCCATTTACATAACTTTGCGAACCAAAGACATACAGATTATTCAAAACGTCCAGAAAGATCAGGCGGCCATTTCCCGCCACAGCCGGAACTTCGACAGACGAGGCAGGTGCATAGCTCCAAACAGATGTGCCATCGATCAGATCGAAGGCCGTGACCGCGGCGCTGGCTGATACCCGATAGAGCACGCCATTGGCTGCCGAGAGCCACCACCAGCCCCCATCGTCGCCGTTGTCCGTATGGAGAACCCGTCCGGTTTCCACGCCGAGAGCCAAATTGACGCTGACCAGATACTTTTTGGTCAAGTCTGTGGGTATAACCTGAAAGCCGTAGATGGACGTGCCCTGGATGACCAATGTAGAGCCATACTGAGGGGAGAGGTCGCTTGTGCTGTATTGCCAGGCAATCGAACCATCGAGACTATTAAAACCGACGAGCCGATGGGTCATGCCATTGCCTGTCCCCACCTCGTACAGAGCGATCAGCTTGCCTGCCTGATAATAGAGAAAACCATCTGAATTGATGACGGCCTGATTGGTGCCGCTGGGATTGGGTGCGTGCCAAATCTGCGTCCCGGTAGATGTGTTATAAGCAAAAAGACCATCGAGGGTTGTTGCAATATAAAGAACCCCGCTGATGTAGACCGGGTCTGATGACAGACCAGTCCCATTGGCCTGGCTGACATAGGCCGAACGCCACAGAATCGCGCCATCGGCCAAGTTGAGGGCCACCACTTCCTGCTTCCACACGCTGGCGGAGGTATCAAAATAGTCGGTAGTGATGAAAAGTTTGCCATCGGCCACCAGCGGAGAGTAGACCAGAGGCCCGTAGAGATCGGAAACGATCTGCTTGCTCCATACGGTCTCGCCGTTGCTGGCATTGAGAGCATAAACATAACCGCCCCAGGTGCCGAAATAGACGACGCCATTGTCCACCGCCGGGTGAGAACCCTCATTGTCACCCAGCAGCGCGCCGCCATTGTCCGTATTGGTCTTCGACCAGAGGACGCCATCTGTTGCCAGATTGAGCGCGCTAAACCCAGTGTAGCTGCCGATATAGGCTATGTCACCAACCAGGGCTGGCGCGCTTGCGTTCCATTCACCCGTATATTGGTTTTGCAATGTCAATGGGGGTAACAGGCTGTTTTCCAGAGCATTGTAAAAACTGTGGGAGCTGTCATAGCCGAGCATCTGCCAGGGACCAGCCGCGGCGCTGCTGGCGGCTTCGCCACAGAGCAATGTTCCCGATGGGCTTGCGCTGGCATTAGGGAGCGTATTCTGGCTGGTGACTGCCTCCGGCCTATTCGAGGGGTTACTGACGCTGGGCAGAAAGAGCTGGTTCGCCTGATTGGCGGGCAAAAGGCGCACATAATTGGTTGCCAATTCGCCATCCGGGGTGGTAATCAGACGCAGCCGCACCCAATCGCCGGCTTGCAACCCGGCAAGATCACGGGTGCGCTCCTCGGGAGCAATAAGACGGCTGTTTCTTGCCAGCGAGACCGTCACCAATTCACCCTGCATATCCTGTAAAACCAGTTTTGCCTGCCCAGCTTCCACAATCTGCCCGACCAAAGAATAGAGAGTGGGCTGATCTGTCTGCGCTATTTGTCTGGCAGATGCAGACACGGAAGAGATGACAAGAAGGAGCAGGGCGAGCAGCAGCGCGCCCTGACGAGAATTCAATACGTAGCGGTTGTTCATACTGTGGTCCTTTGGCTACACTGCTCTATTTACAACTGGAAAACACGGACTTCTTGCCTCGCTGCCCAAAATTTATAATTACCTGGCTGACTTATGCTTGGGTGATTACTCATTACCTGCTTTGTTAAATGTATAGAATAAGTGGGATGAAACAATGGTACTTGCGTAAGGTAGAGCTATTGCACAAGTGTGACAGTGCGAGTTCCAGGCGAGCCAAGAGGTTCCAGGTCTCCGCCCAAACTGACATACTCCAGGAATGAACCGACTATTTCGCTGCCGCTGCCCCGGGCTGATGTGCTGGCGATCTGAAACTGGGCAAAACCAACGACGCGGTATTGCAGATTTGCCCCTTGCCCAATCACCTCATCTGGATCGTAGAGGAAGACTGTGATAGTTTCATCGATCCACCGGTTGAGATTGGGTTGCACTGCCCGGAAAGAAACCCCAGGATTACCGCTCACCCAATCACCAATTACCAGATCGTCACTGCGTTCCGGACTGTCAATGTTGTAACGCAGATTGGAAACACCCAAGGATTGCCCGGTCCAGCGCACCCAACCGAAATTCCCCGCCCCATTTGATTGTCCCCACAGGCTGACCAACTCGCCTGGATCCCATAGGCCATCTTCTACAGCAAACGGCATCAATCCAAGCGAAGAAGCGGCTACGCCGACCAGCGCCTGCGCGCTGGATTTGACTTCAATCGAATCGATTCCCAGGATGCTGGCAAAGATCGTCTCAACATTTTGCTGGGCAGTGACCGTGACTCGGTCGCCGTCGCTAACTACCGAAACAGAGCTTTGCGCATCTGCTCCGTTTTGTGTTAATACCTGCTGAATCCGGCTGACAATAGTATCTCCGTCGCTATCCGCCGCCAATTCGCGCGCCCCGGCGAGAGCCGCCAAATCGGCTGCCACCTGCATCTTGCGATTGATCAGCGTTGCGTGGCCATAATCGATCACCAGACCGAGCAGACCCACGAATAGCATCATCGACAGGGCAATGATGGCAAGCGATTGGCCCTCTTCTCCCCGGTCATCAGGAATGAAGCCTGCTTTCTTTCTGGCCCACTGTGTCAGGTATGAGCATCTTATATTTTCCAAAAGAAAATTTGAATCGGGTTGCATAGTTCTCTCTATTCGGTCAACGTCCAGAAAATCGGCAGTTCTGCATGGGAGTGCAAAGTGACATTGGAGAAGGGTAAGAATGTCAGAATGAGTGAAGCCTGGTAGTTTGCATCCACGACGATTGTATCTGTGGCTGGCATTCCGGTTTCGGTGTACTCGATTGATACCACAAGCGCGTCACTCTCTATACCTGCTCGTTCCAGCTCCTGGATGGCTAAGCTTTCGAGCAGACTCTCTTCAATCGAGCGGGTTGCGCCGGTCAAAGCAATTTCTCTTACTCCGTTTGTCAGCACAACATTAATGTATATCACTCTCCCAAAGTCGAGCACGCCAGCCAACACGATTAGCAGCAAGGGCATCATTACTGCCATCTCTACCAGGCTCTGGCCACGTTCATCCGATTGTCTCCCGCGCGGTATGGATTTTCGCATTGCTCGTCCCTATAGTCCATTCGGCATCTGATACCTGATAGTAACCCGCGCGCAATGCTCCTTGCAGAGCGAAATAGCAATTATCTGTCTTTCGATTATACGAGCGATTTGTCGTTATGTGTCCCCTTCCCTTTGTACTACAGCCCTCCTGAGATTGGACCCGTCAGCTATGGATGGGTACAATCTCCTATTAGGACGCCACGGCAGGCTGCCGAAATAGGAAATAGCAGGGTCATTGTATGTGGACGTGTAGGAGACTTGGTAAGCGTCAAGCAATAAGTTACCGGTCTGATTCCGGGAATCGGCCAGGCGATGACGGGAAAGCCGAG
>JAHDWH010000253.1 GCA_023384455.1 Caldilineaceae bacterium
GACTACAAACCAATCGCCTCGGCATCGGCCAGGGAAGCCGTGCCATTGAAGCCATTGGCGTACTGCGTTGTGGACGTGGGCCACGCCGTCACCGGCCCGTTTGCCGCCAAATACTGCAACAGACTGGCGTGCAGATTGGCTGCATAGCGCACGCCGGAAAATTCATCCGTCAACCGGGACACCTCGCCGCCGGTCATCTGGTCAGCCGCCATCTTGCGCTCTGACTCATTCTTGCCCAGGCCAGACCAGCCCCCGGCCCGCTCAATAACATCCCGCTCCATTTGCTGCGCTTCGCTGATAGCATTGGGCAGCGCTTCCAGCCGGTTCATCAGATATTCGTACTTCTCCAACAACTGTTCTTGCATATACCTTCACTCCTTTGGAAAGAGGGGGGGGCAAATCCTTGACCTGGCCTTTGCCCAGCGACCCTTCAAATCGCTGCCCATTCCAGGCCCCCCGGAAACACCGTACTGCCCGTTCAGCCACCCCACGTAAAACCACGCATACATTTTCTCCTTTCGGACTATGGCACTTGACACGATTCCCAGTTCAACAAGAGGGAGAGCTTTTGACGGCTCAGGCGATGGCAGAATCCACGTTCTGCCATCGCCTGAAACGTCAATCATCCCGAAAGCTGTGCAACTCATAGAGCTTGACGATCCGCTCTGTCTTTCCCGCCAGCAATCCATTCAGAATTCGCACAGTCTCCACAGTGGAAGCTACCTTCGACAGCGCAACGATTGTTTCAACCTCTGTCTGCTCTGAACGAATCAGCGCCACTAACTCCTGTTTCCAGTTGTAGCCCCCTGCCTTCGCCACATAGTCAGCCATCAGAACCGCCGTTGCCGCTTGTGCCAGATACGCGAAACGTAATACTCAATAATCATCGGTAGGCCAGCGCAGAGATTGAGTCCAAAGAGCAGCGCCGCCACATCTAATCCAACCGTCAAATAAACGAACAGGATGATAATGGCATTGCCACCCACCACCAGGAACGGGGTCAGCCCGTGATCAGCGTCGAAGTGGTGAAGCACAAAGACAACCAGCGCATAGACACATCCGGCAATGAAAGCAAGAGCAAGGGCGGTTTCGGGGTGAATTGTCCCTGATTCGTACACGAGTTGCCCCCGATTGCTGGAAAAAATGAAATGATTATGGTATTCTGTATTGAGCGAATCACTACCGGCGAAATAGCAATAGCAATTTGTGTATCAGTTCCAGAAGCAGGAAGACGCCCACGAAAAAGCCGCCAAAGATGACAATGCCCAGCGTGAGGCCGCTCATAGTGCCATCCGTCCGATGCGCAGCGCGCTTTGCACCAACGCCGTGCCCGCCTGCACTGGGCAGCGATTGCCACAGATGATCAGCGGTCGGCGTCTGCCCCGGCGCTTGGGCAGGACAATGACGAACTTGTACACCCGGTCAAGCGGCAGGGCTTCCTGGGCAATAGTGGGGGTGGGGGATGTGATGGCGTCAGACATTGACCAACTCCGAGGCGTCGGCGGTTCCAGCCAGGCCCAATTCAACGGCCCGATTCGCAATCATCACGCGCACCACCGCACTCTTGGAACGGTCTTCCATTTCGGCGATCTGACGTAACCACGCCTGAAACGGGTCAGGCAGCACCAACTGCTGCAACTCTGGTCGGCGGGTCTTGCTCACTGCGATATTTTTCATTGAGTATCTCCGTGTTTCCTGTTGATAAACAAGCACAACAGGAGTGTACACTATTAGGAAACATTTGTCAACACCCAATATACAATCAGTCAACACAAAGAGAGAGGGGGGGGGGATATTTGAGCGAAGAAACCACGTATTTTCACGAACGACTGCGCGAGCGCAGAGAATCGGCGGGTCTTGTACAGGAGAAGGCGGGGGAACTGCTGGGGTATAGCAAGTCCTACTTGTCGAAACTGGAAGCGGGCGTCAGCGTCCCCACAGGCTGGCCGCTGCTCTCCAAGCTGGCGAGTGCCTACGACACCAGCGCCGATTACCTGCTGGGGCTGACTGACAACCCGATGCCAGAGCGCGCCCTATCGCCTGTGCTACACGAGATCGTAGACACAGCCGCGGGGTTGTCGGGTCTACACCAGCGGGTGGTGCTGATCGTGGCCCGCTCCTTCGAGTCCCTGGGCGTGGAGATGTCACCGGCGGCCCGGCTCGAATTACAGGAGATGCTATTGGATCAGATTGAAGACTTCTTTGGCGAGGAAATAGCCGATAAGGTGATCGACCTACTGTCTGCGGGCCAAGAGTAAGCGCACGAAGCCCCCGGCCAGGCGCTCCGTCTGCCTCTTGTGTTCGGCGTCGGTCATTTTCAGGAAACGCTGTCGATATTCACGGCGTTTTTCTCGGTTGCGGTTGCTCATTTTTTTTGCCTTTGCGGGAAGGATGGGCGAAAGAACGCAGTAAAGATACTGTATTCTGCCTATTTTTACAAAGTAGAGCGTAAGAAAAATGAAGCAAACGACAGTGCGCTGTGTGAGTTGGGTAGCCGTCAGCAGCGACGAACAGGCCAGGGCCGACAAGGAATCGTTGCCAGAGCAGAAGCGGCTGAATCTGGAATTCATCGAAGATTTAGCAAAGTATTACCCCGGTACGCAAGGGGTATTGGTCGCGGAACTGGAAGTGATCGGTAGCCGCTCGATCATCCGGCTGGAAGAAGCGATAAAGGCTCACGACGCCTACCGGCGGCTTGACGAGATGATCCGCGAGCGCGCCTTTGATTTACTCGTCTGCCGCCGCCGTGACCGCATAGGCCGCGAGACTGCTCTAATCACCACTATTGAAGCCCTCTGCCTTCAGGCGGGCATTATCGTCGCACCCCGCAGTAGCCTCCCTCACCAGTTGGACGTAGCCGCCACCCGACAAAACGAAGGCCAGCGCATCGTCTCCCTACTGGAAAGCCACTTTGCCAGCGCAGAGATACGGGAATTTTTGCGCCGTGGCCGCGAAGGGCGGGCAAAGCGGGCCAAAGATGGTAAGTTTGCCTCTAAAATCCCCTGGGGTTGGCGCGCCGCCTACGACGAAGACGGCACACGGCACATTCACATTGACACATCCGCCGCGGCCACAATCCGCTACGCCCTGCTTACCCTCTACCTGGAAAACGGAATGCCCATCCGCACCATTGTAGATGTGCTGAACCAAGAGGGGTATCGAACCCAGCACGGCAAGCTCTGGACGCGTGCCGCCGTCCGCAATCTATTAAACCGGGTGGAGCGCTATGCGGGCTGGGCAGAGTTCAATACGGAGAGCAAGCGCGGCGCGCAGTACGTGCGCGCCGAAGGGAAATGGCCGCCCATCATAACCAAAGAGGATGCCCAAGCCATCCAAGAGGAGCGCACTTCACGCGCGGGCAAGTCCTACAATGCAGAACGCCTGTTTTCGCGCACGGCCACTTGCGAGACGTGCGAGGGGTCTATCATCGTGGCGGGCAATGTGGATTCACGCCGCCCCCACCTGGTCAGAGTGACCTACCGCTGCATCAACCGCTGCCGTGGCTCGCACATCACAGACGAACGAATGAAAGAGGCATTGCTTGACGCCATCGACTGGTTGACCAAACAGGCCAATCGAGAGCAGGTACTACGGGACTTACCCAACCGCACCACCACATTTCAGGCACAGATCGCCGCCGCTGAACGCAATCTGGCAGACATCAAAGAGCAACGGGACCGTGCCGACCACGCCTATATCGTCCTTGCCCGGCTGACTGACGAAAATTACACGAAGATCAGCGACGATCTGAATGCCCAGGAAAAGGCCATCGCGGGGCAACTGGCAGACCTGCACAGCGCGCTGGCCGATGCGGAATACGAGCAGAACCTACGTGGACGCCTTGACGACATCGCCAGTGCAGGCCGCGCCGTACTGGAAGGCGATACAGCCACAGCCAACGCCTGGATACGCAAACACTTTCGGCTCTACGTGGCTGGCAACGAAGTAAGTCGTATCGAATATCTCTAATTTCTCCGATCCTTTGTACTGGTTTCCGCACATAATATCAGCGCATTGTGGGAGCCAGCGCAGGCAATCTCCAGGGCCCGTTTTACATGCTCCTGGCCTTTGACATCCCGAAAGTCGATGAGAAAACGGCCCGGCTCAGCTTCATCAAAGGCAAAATCGTTGACGTGGGGGGCGATGGGTTTGCGTCCGCTCAGGTGAAAGACCAGCCCGGCCAGACTGTCGATGGGGTAGACAGTCACCCCTTCCACCAGCGCGGCCTCCGGTGCGTCACCCACGGGGACGAAAAGGCGCTTGAAGCCCTTTTCCTGGGCCATGGCCGCCATGGGCAGCACACCGTCCACGTGGCGCACATCCCCGTCCAGCCCCAATTCGCCTACAATCAGCGCATCTTCCAGATCGGCCAGAAGCTGGCGGGAGGCCGCCATTACCCCCAAGGCGATGGGCAGGTCGTAGGCCGGCCCTTCCTTGCGCAGGTCCGCCGGGGCCAGGTTGACAGTCAGCCGGGCCTGGGGGAAGAAGAAGCCGCTGTTGCCGATGGCCGAGCGCACCCGTTCGCCGCTCTCCCGCACCGCCGCGTCGGGCAGACCGACAACCGTCAGCTTCTCCAGCCCGTTGCTGATGTCCACCTCCACCTGCACTGGCTGCGCGTCCAGCCCTATCACCGCACAACTCTGAATTTTGGCAAGCATTGAACGGTTCCTTCCGTAACTGACGCTTTTGGTAGCCGTATAGTACTACAGTTGCCCGTAAACGCAAGTGCAATTTCCCGTTATGTCTGCCTCTTCTCTGACATCTCTCCCTTTCTATGCTACAATCCTTGCAGCGGGCCAGTCACCCGCCAGAAACAGCCAACCAACCAGAAACCAACGCGTATGTCCCGCCGTCAATTGCTTTTTATCGTTCTGCTCAATGCCTTTATCAGCCTGGCGGTTGCTGTAGGTGTGGTCTGGGTGGCCGAGCAGCGCCGACCGGACCCGGAAGAGTTGGCCGCGCTCTACACTCCAGAGCCGCCGGTAGTGTTGATTGTGACACCCACGCCGGCAACCCAGCCCCCCGCACCAGCGGCTACGGCAATTGTCAGCCAACCCCTGGCCACAGCGACCAGCGCCCCGGCCAGCGGCAGCCCCGAAATTTACGTCGTCGAAGCCGGGGACAGTCTGCTGGGCATCGCGCTCAAATTCGGGCTGACAATGGACGCGCTGATGCAGGCCAACAACCTGACCAACCCCGATTTCGTCTTCGTCGGCCAACGGCTGGCAATCCCCAGCGCGGGTGGGACAACTGCCCCCGCGGGTGGCTCTGGCCCGGTGACCGCGCCCACACCCGCGGCCGACGGTATGGAGCTGCGGGTGGAGCAGCCGGGCAATCTGGCCCAGGAGCAGGTGCAGGTAATCAACGACAGCGACACCGCTCTGAATTTGCAGGGCTGGACCCTCAGCCTCGAGGGCGGCGCTATCTACACCTTTGGCAACCTGCCCATCTTCCCCGGCGGCAGTGTGCGGCTGCACAGCGGCAACGGCGAAGCCAACTCAATCAATCTCTACTGGGGATTGAGCGAACCGGTCTGGTCGTCGGGAAGCGTGGCCCGGCTGCGCAACCCAGAGGGGACCCTTGTGGCGAGTGTGACGGTTCCATAGAAAATTGATGATGGGATGATGGGATGATGGGAGACGGCGTCTCCCATCATCTCACCATCTCATTCGTATACGAAAAAGGAGTGAAGGATGAAGAAGGTTGGTATTTTAGCCGGGCGCGAGCGCACCTTTCCCGCCGCGCTCATCGAACGGGTGGCGGCCCGGGACGCGGGGGTGGAGGCGGAGTGGGTGAAATTGGGCGGCACCGCGGTGGAGTCCCACACCCCCTATGCGCTGATTGTGGACCGCATCAGCCACGAAGTCCCCTACTACCAGATTTTTCTCAAGCACGCCCATTTGCAGGGCGCGGTGATTATCAACAACCCCTTCGCCCGCATTGTGGAGGACAAATTCACCGCCAACTTCCTGGCCCAGCAGGCGGGCGTAGCCGTGCCCAAGACGGTCATCCTGCCCAACAAAGCCTACATTCCCGACATCACCGGCGAAAGTCTGACCAATTTGATCCACCCGGTGGATTGGGAGATGCTGGGCCGCTACATCGGCTGGCCGGCGGTGATGAAACCGGCGGTGGGCGGCGGCTGGAAGTCGGTGAGTATCGTCCATTCCATCGACGAAATGCTGGTCGCTTACGACGCTTCGGACCAGTTGTCGATGCTGCTCCAGGAATTCATCCACTGGGACCGCTATGTGCGCTGCCTCTGCATCGGGCGGGAAAAGGTGCTGCCCATCGCCTGGGACCCGACAAAGCCCCACAACGAGCGCTATTTGCAGCAGCCCGATTACCTCTCCCCGGCTGAAACCGAACGGGTGGTATCGGATGCGCTGAAGCTCTGCCGGGCCCTGGGCCACGATATGAATACTGTCGAGTTTGCCTTTCACAAAGGCGTCCCCTACGCCATCGACTTCACCAACAGCGCGCCCGATCTGGACATTGCCAGCCTGGGCGAATGGCACTTCAACTGGGCCGTAGATGCGATGACCGATCTGGTGATCGAGCGTGCCCTGGCCGTGCCGGAGCAGCGGGCGGCACGGGAGAGCTATGCGGCGGCTTTCTGAGACGTGAAACGGGAAGCGTGAGATCGTCCGGGCCATTTCACGTTTCCCGCATCACGTTTCCGGTCCGAGAATTGCTGCATCAGTCTCAGATTGAACCAATCCTTATGCACCCCACCGCCCTGGTCGTCGAACGCTATCACCAACTCCTGCGGGAATCGGACGCGCCCGGGCTGTGGGCGCGCTTTCAGGAGCAGATGCGGGAGAATCTGCTCTACTTTGGCGACCGGGCCATCTGTAATGTCCTGCGCCCCCAATTCCTGCACCCCCAGACCTACGACTTCATCGCCGAGGCTACAGTCAATGTGACCGGCGCGCTGCACAAAATCTACGCGGCCCTGCGCACCGGCGAACTGGACAGCCAGCGTCTGCTGCATCTCTCCCCCGCCGAGGCCAGCCTGGTGCAACTGCCCGATGTCTATGGAGCGCCCGATGTCTCGGCCCGGATGGACGCCTTCTGGCTGCCCGGCCCCACGCTGGATCAGGGCGATCTGCACTTTTTGGAGTACAATGCAGACAGCCCCGGCGGTCTGGGCTACGGCGATGTGCTGGGCGATCTCTTCGTCGAATTTGAGCCGATGCGCCGCTTTGCCCAGGAGTATCACCTGACCCGCCCGCCTGTGCGCCGCCGGGTATACCGCACGCTGCTGGAGACCTATGGGGACTGGTGCGCGGCGACAGGGCAGACGCCGGTTGAACGCCCGAACATTGCGATTGTGGACTGGTACACTGTGCGCACCCGCAACGAATTTCTGCTCTCCCAGCAGATTTTTGAAGCCGAGGGCAGCCGGGTGATCATCTGCGATCCCGGCGAACTGGCGCTGCGGGATGGGCGGCTGTGGGCGGGGGACGATTTCCTTGTGGATATTGTCTACAAACGGGTGGTGGTGAACGAACTGATCAAACGCTATCCCGACCCGGCGGAGCTGATGGCCCAGCCCCTGGTGCAGGCCGTGGCCCAGAATGCGGTCTGCATTGCCAACCATTTCAACTGCCAGTTGCTCTACAACAAAGCGCTCTTTGCCCTGATCAGCGACGAAGAAAACCAGCACCGCTTTAGCCCGGCGGAGCAGGCGGCTGTGCAAAAGCACGTCCCCTGGAGCCGTCTGGTGGCGGACCAGCCCACCCGCTACGACGGCGCAGGGGTGGAATTGGTCGAGCTGATCCGGGCGCGCAAGGACGAACTGGTGTTGAAACCCGTGCGGGAATATGGCGGCACGGGGGTTGTCCTGGGCTGGGAGACCGACGCCAGCGCCTGGGAAGTGGCCTTGCAGCGGGCGCTGGCCGAACCCCACGTCGTCCAGCGCCGGGTCCCCACGCCCCAGGAAATTTTTCCCGTCTGGCAGGAGGACGGGCTGCATTTTGCCCCCCGGATGGTAGACCTGGACCCGTATGTCTGGCGGGGCACCTCTGTGGAGCACGCGGGGGTGCGGCTGGGCACAAGCGCGCTTTTGAATGTGAGCGCGGGGGGCGGCTCCGCGGCTCCGCTCTTTTTGGCAGAGAAACGCGGTTAGTACTACAACGAGAGAGTGATAATCAAGCACAACATACAGGCATCGATTCTAAAGAACCACTACATATAGTATCCCACAGTAGGTAGTCATCTCTTAAGTAGTATCTGGCTGAAGAGTCGACTAATTCCATTACAACATATTGGCAGTACCGCAAAACTTGCTATCGTACTCCTGAGAACCCCGGCCAAGCGTGCATTGCTCCACCTCCGGTGGGCGCTTTGGTTCATAGCAACTTTTGCGGTATTGCATATATTGTGGGCTGAAGTTTCTGGCAAGATCGCGTTATAGTATTAGCCTACATTTCACACATTAATCCTGTTTCACTTAACGAAAACAGGAGTATGTTTGCGTTCACTCTTCGCTTATTAGAATGACTGCGTCTCGTAAGGGCTTGTCAAAGAATAACTTCCTGTTTTGGTGCGTCGCACTGTCCAGATGAGGTTGCGGACTAGAGTCATTTCGTGGA
>JAHDWH010000254.1 GCA_023384455.1 Caldilineaceae bacterium
GTCGCATGGAGAACTGCCCTGAAAATAGCCATTCGTACGTCGGACTGTTAGTCCGACCAGCGACGGTGCAGGCCAGTCGGACTGTCAGTCCGACGTACATTTTCATCCCCCGTGGCGTGCTACCCGTCGCATAAGGAACTTCTGGGAAAAATGAGCGGGTGGTGGCACCCGCTCCGGATAGCAAAAGTCGATAGAAAACGAAACTTTGTAGGGGTTTGGGTGAGCACATCCTGCTCACCCAAACCCCTACGGTGAAACTTCTTATTTCTATCTGGTTTCGCTATAGTTGGGTAGTTGCCCGTTACGAGACAACTGTCCCGTCGATGATCCGCACATCCTGGGGGTCCCGGCTGAAGGCTGTCACTTCGGCAGCCGCTTCCTCCTCGGGCAGGAGCAGGCCAGCCAAAATGTAGATCAGCACACCCATACCCACGCTGCCTACCGAGAAGGCCACCCAAATCAGCCGTACCAGATTGGCGTCGAGATTGAGAGCCTGGCCGATAGCGCCACAGACACCGTAAAAGATGCGGTCTGTGCGGCTGCGTTTGAAGGGAATGGCGGCCTTTGTTTTGCGCAGTCCACTTCTAATACTTTCCCTGTCCACCTGCACGGAATCGCGCACCTTCTCCGAGCCTTCGCCAAAGCGCACCTGCACCCGCTCCCGGCTCCGGGCAAAGTGGCTGCGCAGGTCCCGCTGGTTGTTCAGCAAAAGCAGCCCAGCGCCAATCAGCAGCCCAGGCCAGAAGAGAAGACCCACCGTCCGCCAGAAGGCTGTCCACAGCCAGGGCAGCACGCCCACATTGGCCAACAGCCAGAGCACGCCCAGACTCACCAGCAACATCCCGGCCCGCCATAGGGTGCGCTCGTTCAGTTCCAGCGCAGCGGGGGAGCGGAGACCTTCCCGTGTCGTGCCCACAGGCAGCAGCAGCCAGAGGGCCAGATAGGCCAGAAAGCCCGCGCCCGCACTGCCAACGGTCAACACGACCCAGAGAACCCGCACCAGAGCCGGGTCCAGCCGGGTATATTCACCGATGCCGCCGCAGACGCCACCGACCAGCCGGTGGACCGGATGGCGGTAGAGCATTGCCGAGTCCCCCCTGCTCTTTGGCTCCGTGGCTGCCGCCCTATTGCCAGCTTCCGGCTGGCTCTCCAGAGGAGACAACCCTTCCCCGTTATTCACCGTCGGTACATCTTTCGTAGTAAAATCATTCTGGATTTCGATGGAGCGTTCTGCGCTCATTGGTTTTTCTCCTCGCTACAATCATCAGCTACCAGTCCATTATCTGGTTCACTGGACAGTACGCACCTGTGGGAAAGAAGTTTCAGCTTCGATGACGAAAGAACTCTCAACGGCCCAGCGTCTTCTGCTGCAAAAGAAGATTCACGTAGCCGGGAATGCCTATACGGACGGTGGACGCCGGGCACAGGCGCGTTTTTCCAACGGCTGGGGCGGAGCTATCGCGCTGGCGCACCTGCTGGGCGACCTGCCCGAAATCGCCCTGCACTGGTGGGCCGCGCAGCCCAACGGCCATCTGCTTGTGACGGCTGGGGATGATTCCTATGCACTCCTACTGGCAGTCGATGAGAGGGAAGTGGGCGCAGTAGCCTGTATACCCATCGGCTGGCTGGTGGATGGGAAAGAGCAGGCCCTGGCCGGGGCCTTGCGACCCCTGGACCATCTGTTGGGATGCGCGGGCGCGGCGGACGGTCTTTGGCTGTCAGATGGGGGTGGAATCACGCCCCGCTGGCAGCGGGTGGGCGAACAGATTGCCCGGCTCTTTCCCCTGGGCTATGGAGAGGACGAAGCCAGCCGCCAAGACCCCCACAGCTACTTGGCCGCTGGTCTCGCCGCCGCCCTGACGAATCGCCGGCGGCTCAACGTGGCGGACCCTAAATTGGAACGGCTGTTGTTGGCGTCCCTGCTTTCGCCCTACTTCTGGCAACGAAACGTTCCTCCGGCGAAGATGACGGCAGATTTTCACAATTTGCGTAACTACTAAGCCAAGCGATCAGATAAGCCAAGCGATCAGAGGGACGCAGATTTTCATGATTTGAATTGATCTGCGCTGATTTTTAGCCTTTATCAGCGTCCATCTGCGTTGAAATCAGGCAAATCTGTGTACCGATCAACGAGATGATAAAACGTAGGGTGCGGTTTGCAACCGCACTTCTCCGGGTGAAAGTGCGGTTGCAAACCGCACCTACAGATTTCACGATCTTCTTGATCAGTACAAATCAGGTAAATCTGCGTCCGTTTCTGATTGGCTGGGTAGTTACCAATTTGCATTGATTGGCACTGATTCGGACAGAAGACCGCATCCTCTTCTTTCACAATTCACAAGGAGCATTCAGATGAACGGAAAGCAACGGGTATTGGCTGCCCTGGCTCACCGGGAAGGCGACCGGGTGCCCACGGGCGAGAACGACATCGACTACGTGTTGGTAGAGAAGTTGCTGGGCAGGGAGACGCTCTACAATGCCCGCTGGAAAGAGCGCCAGGCCCTGTGGAACAACCGGCGGGATGAGATTGCCGCCGATTACGGGCGGACGCTGGTAGATGTGGCGCGCCAGTTGGAGTGGGATTACGTGCGTGTCCCTACCCTACCCAAAGCCGGAGAGTATCACCACCCGGTGATGACCGGCCCCTATGCCTGGCTGGACGCCAAAGGGCGGGAGCTGCATTACAGCCCAGAGGTAGGTAACATCGCCACTTATGTGGACAACCGGGCTATGACCATCGACGACCTGCCGGACCCGGACGAACCGGTCATTGTCGATCCCTCCGAATTGGAGGCTGTCCGGTATGTGGTGGCCGAATTGGGCGAAAGCCACTTCGTCATTGGCCGTTCGCCCGTGGATGGCACCCTGCCCTATCAGGAAACGGTAGGGATGGAGGAGTTTCTGGTACGGATGATCACCGAACCGGAATTTGTGCGCCGGGCTATCCTGGCCTACACCAATCGTTCCCTGGCCTACATCCGTGCCCTGCTCGCGGCAGGCTGTGACGCGGTGATGACCACCGACGACTATTCGGGGAATCAGGGGCCATTTATGGGACCCCAGCGCTTCCGCGAGTTTATACAGCCCGCCATCCGCCGTCAGGTCGAGACAGCCCACGCAAGCGGCGGCTACTTCATCAAACATACCGACGGCAACGTCTGGGCCATTCTGGACGATCTGATCGCCACAGGCATCGACGGCTGGCACGGCATCCAGCCCAACATCGGTATGGATTTGGGCAAGCTGAAAGAGCGCTACGGGGAGCAGATCTGTTTCTTTGGGGGCATCAACTGCGAAACGCTGGTGGTCGGTACGCCGGAACAGGCCCAGGCGGAGGTTCGCTATGCCATCCAGCAGGCTGGTGCTGGCGGTGGGCTGGTAATCGCCACGGGCAACGTCTTGCAGCCTGGCGTTCAACTGGCGAACTATCTGGCGGCCCGCCAGGCCACCCGGCAGTACGGAAGCTACCCGATTGCGCTTGGCTAGAAATCCAGTCGCGTGCAGCGCAGCAGCGCAGCGGAAATCGACCCACAATTCCTGCTCTGCGCCGGTCACGGACCGGCGCAGAGCAGGAACCCCACGACTATTTTTGCTGCGCTGTACTAGCGTGACGCGGCCACCTGACGCATATACGCCTGCCAACCCTCTTCAAATTCGTTGGCAGGAACGCCCAGAGCGGCGGGGATCAGCTTCTGCCAGCGCAGATGGCTGCCTGTCTGCTTCAACACCGCGGGAATCGAAGCCGGACCGTAACGGTTTTCTATAAATTCAAAGAGAGTTGCCACGGCGACAGCCCGCCCGGTGTTCAGCCGGGTCCAGCTTCCCCGAAATTCCGGATCCATCTCTGGCATGGGTAGCTGGCGTAGCTCCACCGGCATTCGCACAGGGATAAAGACCTGGCCTTCGGTCTGGTCACAGGTCAGGGGAATACCGATTTCGTAGGGGCGTAATTGCCAGAGCCAGAAACTCTGGCAGAGTTGGGCGTAGTTTTGCGGACGGCGGCTCTCGCCGTCCTTGTCTCCGGGAATACTCTCGTTGTAGAGCCAACGCACAATTTCCGGTCTGGTCTGGGCCAAAATGCCGTCCACTTGCCAGATCAACCAGAGACGCAGACCGCTGCGGATCGCTTGCCAGTCCCCTGGGATGCGGTCCATCCGTTCCCAGATCACCAGATTGATCACCTGTAGAATGACCGATTCGACCAGCGCCGTCTCGACCGAAAGCCCCAGGGGGCGGGGCAAGAGATGGGGGGAAGCGACGGCCAGAATTCGCCCATTGGGGTTGCGGGTGCTGCCCCGGGAGATTGTGCCGTCGATACGCACTTCGACCTGAATCTTTTCACCCTCCGGCTCCACTGGCAAACCGATGGAGCGGTAGGTCTTTTCGTAGAGCTGGTCCAAGAGAGGCGCGGCCACAATCACCGGGGCCCGATCCAGGGCCCGATAGCGAAAGGCGAAGTATTCACTCTCCTGGCTTTCCCACGTGCCCCAGAAAGCTGCATCGGGCGCCGTGCGAATCCAGCCCGTGTTCGTCTCCCGATAGACCCGTGTCTCCTGATAGGGCACGGCGAGGCGGCTGTCAGTGACAAGTACCTGTACCAGCGCCCGGCTCTCTTTCAGGTCAAAATCGCTGATCGTAACGCTGATTCGCCGTGCTCTCTCGTCTGCCGGGGGGTAGAAGCGGGCCATTATCTGATTGCGCCAGGTCGGGTTGGCCAGGTCATCCAACAGATCGACAGCCATCATCCGGTCCTCCCGCTCCTCTGCCCAGACCTCCCGTTCGATGGCGGCGGTGAGTTCATCCCGCACAGCATCCAGCCCGGCCTGGGCCTCCTGCCAGAGCCAGAAGAGGGAGGCAGCCCCGGCCAGAAGGATCCCAGAGAAGGTCAGCGCCCAGACCCGACTAAGCCAATATATCGGGTTGCTGCCACCTGCCAACGCGCTTTCCCCAGCCAATAACTCGGCTGTTCCGCTCTGGCTTTCCCAACGATCCTCATCCAGCAGAAACTGCCAACGCAGGGTCTCTTCCTGTCTTGCCATTGCAGTCTCCGCTGCTCATCCTCTTGTCGAGGAGCCAATACACATCAGGGGATGGCTTATTATACGCAAGAAACGGACCGGCGTCCACCACAATTTAGAGGATAGCCACCGTAGGTCGGACTGTCAGTCCGACCATCCTGCTCTGTCAGAGGTCGGACTAACAGTCCGACTTACGTGTTCTCATACCCCAGTCCAAAACCGAATGGATAGAGGGGATTCTCCGAATCGAAGGGGGTATCCTCTTTCTGCCCCCGCACAGCCTCCATAGACGAAGGCAGTTCGAAGGGCAGTCTGCCGGTCGGCGCTGAATGACCAAAAAGGATGTCCAGGAGGGCGGCGTCGCTGGCCCCAAAGTTGCCCAGCAGAGCGACAGATTGCGCTGCGATTTCGGGGATGACCGCCGGGCGTTCCAGATAGATATCCACAATCGTCGGAGCCTTTCCCAGAATCTCCAGAACGCGGGACAATTCCGGCTCTTTGAAGTCCAGATCGCCGGAGTGAAAGAAGCGCTCCAAAAAGCCCTCTCGCGGCTCGAAGGGCGCGGGAAGGCGCAGGATGGCGAAGTCCGCCGCGCCGGGACTCTCCACCACTTCGCCGAAACGGGCTGCTATTTCGGGGGACACACCCTCCACATAGAGTTTGGGGCGACCGGAAAGTGGCAAGACCGGCGCGTCACCGCTGCCATTTTTCAGCAACACAATCGACTTGCGCTGGGCCAGTTCACCCGCGGCCTGGAATTCGGCGTTGCCCACTATCTCCACAGCCCGGCCTTCGTCCACAAAGGGATTGTCGAACAGCCCCAGACGGAACTTTTCGCGCAACAGACGGCGCACAGATTGGTCAATGCGATCTTCGCCGATCTGTCCACTGGTAACCAATTCCACAATCACCTCCGGGCAGGCCTCGCCGCCGAACTGATCCACCCCTGCTTCCAGCACCTTCTTGACCCGTTCGGCCAGGCTCAGATGCTCCACACCCCAGCATTTGGCCTCGACCATCACAGAGCCATCGGGCAGCCGGGCATCGGTGAGCAGCCGCCAGTCGGTGCAGACAATGCCGTCAAAGCCGTACTTCTCGCGCAGCAGCCCGGTGATGATACCCCGGTTGAAGCCAAAGCCGACGGCTTCGTGCTGCGTGCCGATGGGCATCCCGTAATAGGGCATAATCTGGGATGTGCCCGCGGCAAAGGCGGCTTCGAAGGGCAGCAGGTGGTAATCGAAATTGTTCCCCGGATAGACCTGCTCTTTGCCGATAGAGAAGTGGGCATCTTCGCCGTCCATTTGGGGACCGCCGCCGGGGAAGTGTTTAGTCATACAAGCCACGCTGTGGGGGCCAATCCCCTGGCCCTGAAAACCCCGAATATAGGCCGCGGTCAGCCGGGCCGAGAGTGCGGCGTCCTCGCCAAAGGTTCCGTTGATACGCGCCCAGCGGGGTTCTGTGGCCAGGTCTGCCATAGGGTGCAGGGCCACCCGAATGCCCACGGCCAGATATTCCTGACGGGCCATATCGCCAAAGGCTGCGGTCAGCGCTTCGTCGCCGATGGCGGCCAGACCGATGGGTTCGGGCCATTGGGAGAAATGGCCCGCCATCAGGGCCGCGCCGGGGTTGTGAGAGAAGGCGTGGCGAGGGTCCGAGGAGATGGTGGCAGGAATGCCCAGCCGGGTGGATTCGGCCAGCCGTTGCAAGCGGTTGTGCCAGGCGGCCATCGGCGCTGGCGGGGCCACTGCCAGCACATTGAAGTGATTGATCTTCTGCTCTGCCACCATCCGGGTCGTAAAGATCGGCCCAAAGCCCCCCATCCCATCCTGCAGGCTGCCGTCCGGGTTCATCCCAATCATTGGGTGGAAGAACAGCCCGGCCTTTTCTTCCAGCGTCATCTGGCCCAGCAGATCGGTCACCCGCGCTTCCACAGGCAGGCGGCTGTCTTCGTAAGGGTCCATTCGTCCATTTTTGTTGAGGTCCCGGTAGGAATGCTCGGTCATTGATGGCTCCTTTGGCGTAACTTGAATTATTGGAGGGTTGAGTTCATACTATATGCAATGATATTCAGACACAAATTGGAGCAGATGATGACCCCCATTCGTATGGCGCAGTATGGAAGCAGACACGGACACGCGCTGGGCAAGCTGTTAGCGATGGAGATGAACCCGGATGTAGAGGTGGTGGGTGTCTTTGAGCCGGACCCGGAAGTGCGCCAGCGACGCAGAGCCGAGGGCGGGATGTTGCGCAATGTGCGCTGGCTGGATGACAAGGCCCAGATTCTGGATGATCCGTCGATTGTTGCGATTGCGTCCGAGGGATCAAATAGGGAGAGCCTGGAACAGACTGCCCAAATTGTGGCCGCGGGCAAGCACGTCTGGTATGACAAACCCGCGGGAGAGGATTGGCCCCGCTGGCAGCAGGTGATGGCCCAGGCCCAGGCCCACAATCTCTATGTGCAGATGGGCTATATGCTCCGTTATCACAACGGCTTTCGGCGTCTGACCAATTGGGCCAAATCCGGGCTGCTGGGCGACATCTATAGCGTGCGCGCCCATATGTCCACCTGGATCAGCCCAGCCCAGCGGGAAGTGATCAGCGAACACCGGGCAGGCATCTTTTACGATCTGGCCGGCCATATGCTGGATCAGATCGTCTGGCTGTTGGGCCGCCCCACCCGTACCACTGGCTATTTTTACAATCACAGCGGCGTTGTGCCCGACTTTGCCGACAATACCCTGGGCGTGCTGGAATACGAGAAGGCATTGGCCGTTGTGGACATCGCCGCGATGGAACCCCGACCCATGGCCCGCCGCTTTGAAGTCTATGGCAGCCGGGGCAGTGCCATTCTGCTGGAACCCTTCGAGCCGGGCCACACCATCCGCCTCTGTCTGGAAGAAGCCGACGGCGGCTATCGTCAGGGAGAGCAGCGCATTCCCTACTCGGCCCAGAGCCGCCAGGAACTCTACGACCTGGAACTACAAGCCTTTGTGGCCGTTCTGCAGGGCAAGCAGCCGCCGGATCGCCCGGCCAGCCACGAACTGCTGGTGCAAGAGACGCTGCTGCGCACGACAGGGCATTGGGAAGGGTAGACGCGCAAAGTCAAGGAGGCGTGAAAGGTGAAATGAAAGAGTAAGCGCGGCGGTCTCCCGTTTCCCGTTTCACATTTTCTGTCTGATTTGCCAGACAGCCCCTGGCGTGCTATACTTCTCTCTATTGTCGGGGCGTAGCGCAGCTTGGTAGCGCGCTTGAATGGGGTTCAAGAGGTCGGAGGTTCAAATCCTCTCGCCCCGACCTATAAAAACAAGTCGTTTTTGCGATATTGTGCCGCTCCGGTGGCAGTGCCGTCGATCTGTTTCTGGTACGACGGCATTTTTATTGTAAGAACAGGCGCTATGTCTGGGCATTGATAACGACGAAAAACGGACGCAGATTTCGCAGAAACAACCGATCGGCGCAGATTTTGTAGCGGTCAAGAACATCGTGAAATCTGTAGGTGCGGTTTGCAACCGCACTTCTTCGGGTGAAAGTG
>JAHDWH010000255.1 GCA_023384455.1 Caldilineaceae bacterium
GCATGGAGAACTGCCCTGAAAAAAGGCTTGTATACACGGATAAAAGAGAACACGGGTTAATAAAAATCAGGTCCAGTGAGCCGCCGGTTGAGCGGTGTCCTGCGGGACACGAAAACTATCCCACCCTACGCACCCCCCGCACGCTCCAAATTGAGCGCCAGCAGACGTTCCAGAATCTCCTCATCCGTCAACGCCGCGGGCCAGCCATAGGCCGCGCAGACGGCCGCGTCCAGCCGGCTGTGGAGCAGGGCGAGCCAGGTGGGGCGCTGGTTGTAGAGAGCGGTGAGGGTGCGTTTGGCGAGGGCCTTTGCGTCGAGACCGGGCGGGTTGAGCCAGGCGTCCCGCTTGGCTACGAGATCGGCGGCGGCCGCGGCGATGGCCTGGACGTGGGGATCGTCGGCGGGTTCGCTGCCCGGTGGCCAGGGGAAGGGGAAGGTCTCGAAGGTGGTAGTGGGCGTGTAGCGCGGGCGATCTTCGAGAGATGTGCCCTGGCGCAGTGACCAGATTTCGTGAAAGTGGGAGTGGAGGACGCCGAAAAAATAGTCGTCATCGCGGGCGACAATAATTAGAAGATTTGCCGGAACGATTGCCGAATCTATCCAGTCGAAGAAGCGATGCTTTGCGACCATTGAGGTTCCGATATATCTTCGCTTATGACGTAACGCTGTTCGCATTGCAGGTCGTGTTTCAGCAAGTAGCCACCAATTTTCCTGATATGACTTCCGTTTGTTTTGACTCCGAACCGGCCATACATTTTCTCGAACATACTCAAATGGAGCTTCGTACAGCGCCGCATCCTCTATCGCCATGTCAACCCCAAAATCGACGATCCAAACTCCGCGCGGTCGCCTCGCAATATCTATGCCATTGTAGTAAGGCCGCACAACATCTGAATTAGGCCGTCCATTTGGGTTTGGAGGTAGCGAAAGCCAGCCACGTGCAACTTCGTCGTCAACATAAAAGGGTCCGGCAGGCGTCACGCCCATAAACGACAGCCCTGAGTTTTCCAACAATTGGACCGCCTGCGTTACATCAACTGCGCCCGTAAGATCAGAATTAATTTGCTCCGTATTTGTCCCGTTAAGTATTTTCTCGGATTCTATCCCGTCATCAAATCCTATCATCGACACTCGAACGGCAGCGCCGTCAAGAATCCAGGGCCGATCACTCCACGCCATAAAAATATCACCAGTCTCTTTGATTCGAGCCAAAACTTCGCGATTCGCACCGCCACGGATTGAATTTGTCGCCAGCAATCCGGCACGACTTACCTCTCCTACCGCAATTAAAGCCCGCGCCCGTTCAAACCAGTACATCACCAAATCCGTTTCGCGAGGTACTTTGCCGGAATATACAGCAAAAACAGCATCCACGTATTCGTCGCCCAATTCAGCGCGCATCCGCTTTCCACCCAAAAACGGCGGATTGCCGATCACCACCTCCGCGTCCGGCCACTCCGGCTCCACCGGCTTGCCCGCGGCGTCGTAGGCCAGGATGGCGTCCTGGTTGCGGATGGTGTCCAGCCGCTTCAGTATCGGCTCGGCGGGGATGCCGTAGCCGTTTTCGTGCAGCCATTGGATGTAGCCGATCCAAATCGTGGACTGGGCCAGTTCATAGGCGTAGGGGTTGACTTCGATGCCGTATAGCTGCTGGGGCGAAACCGTGGGGAAGAAAAAGCCGCCGCCCAGGGCCGCGGCCAGCACAATCACCTCTTTCTGCAAATCCAGAAGCAGACGCAGGGCCACATAGAGAAAATTGCCGCTGCCACAGGCCGGGTCCAACACCCGTATGGCGGTCAGTTCGTCCAGAAAGCTTTGCAGCCCGGTCTGGATGCGCCCGTCGTGCTGGCTGCGGATGCGCTCGATTTGGCTGGCTTTGGCCGTGGCCGTGCGGTCGCTGCGGGCCTGCATCTCTTCGATGGCCCCGTCCCGGCGGGCGGCCTCGGCCTCGGCCTCCTGGCGGATCGTCACCCAGCGACGGCGCAGGGGGGCCATCAGCACCGGCTCCACAATCAGCAGAATGTCCTCCCGGCTGGTGTAGTGTGCGCCCAACTGGGCCCGCTTGGCCGGGTCCAGGCTGCGCTCGAAGAGGGTGCCCAGAATGGAAGGCTCGATGCTCGACCAGTCCAGCCGGGCGATCTGGGCTAAAACATCCAGCCCTGTGCGGTCCAGGGGCAGGACGTCGTCGCTGTCGTAGAGGCCGCCGTTGAAGTGGCGGATTTCGTGCTCGCCAAACCAGCCGCCGCTGGCCATTGCCCCAAAAAGCTGGCGCAGCTGGGCCGTGAAGACGTGGGGCTGGCTGCGGGTGCGGGCCACCAGATTGCCGAAGAGATTGGGGGGCAGCAGGTCGATGTCCTCGGCAAAGAGGCAAAAGAGCAGACGGATGAGAAAGTGGGCGATGCGGTGGGGATCGTCGGCCTGCTCGCGCAGGAGGTTAGCCAGGCGGGCGAACTCCTGGGCGGCCTGCTCCGTCACCTGCTCCACTGTCTGGCTGGATTTGAAGCGCTCCGGCTCGGTGAAGAGGGCGCGCAATTGGGCCATCCCCCCGGGGGTGAGCAGGTCGTCCAGGCCGATTTCGACGGTCTGCTTGACCGTATTGGTAAAGTTGGTGTGGACGACAATCCGTTCGATGTCGCAGACGACGAGGAGGGGCGGGTTGAGCAGGGATTCCCGGTATTGGAGAAGCTGCTGGTAGGCTTTGCCCAAATCCGCGTGCTTGCCCTTATATTCCCAGGCAAAGCAGCCCCGCTTCCAGACATCCGCCCAGCCCTGGCCGCCCCGCTGTTTGTCGGCGCCGGCCTCAAAGGTAAAGCGCTGGCCGGTGGGGTCGTCCTCGGCGGGGGTGGGGTGGCCGATCAGATGGCAGAGATCGAGGAAATGTTCCTGGGCCGCGCTGCGCTCTTTGAGGGTAACGCCGCGCCATTTGTGGACGAATTGCTGGGGGGAGATGGGCATTGGGAATAGTGAATGGTGAATGGTGAATGATGAATAGTGAATGGCGGACCGCGGGTTGTGCCGGGTGCCGACGGTCATCTCGAATTGTAGCGGGTGGGGCGGGGGCTGTCAATCCGGGCTAGGGCGGGGTAGGTTGGGTTCTTGCCGCCGGGGATGAGGGAGCGTCCTGGCAGGTGATGCGGCAAGAACCCAACGGGGGCGCGGCTGCGTTGGGTGAATCCCCCCTGGGCTGTTGGCGGGGCGCGGGGTGGGGGAGGCGGGGGGATTCACCCAACCTACGCGAAAAATGCCTTGCGTCCAAAAGGAAAAGGGGCTACACTTACTGGAAGTAGGGGTGTGGTTCAAGAAAGCGAGGAAATGATGGGTACAGTACTGGAAATTGAAGAGGCGGTTACACAACTATCAGCCCAGGAGCTTGCCCGTTTTCGGGAATGGTTCGAGGAGTTTGACGCGCAATTGTGGGACAGGCAATTTGAGTCCAATGTCAGGGCTGGCAAGCTCGACAGAATGGCGGCTGATAGCATCGCCGATTCTCGCGTTGGCTATACGACAACCCCTATGCCCAATCCGGTCGCGGTCGCATACCCGCAAAAAGAAGAGGGGACAGGTATGTCTTCTACGGCCATTGCGACAATCACAAAAATGATGGAGTCCCTGCCTGAACCGGCCCAAGAGCAAGTGGTCGAGCATCTGCGTGACTATCTTGAAGATCTACAGGACGAGCTACAGTGGGACATTCTTTTTAAGAAGACACAGCCGCAACTGATTGCTGCTGCGCGCCGTGCCAAAGAGGAAATGGCACAGGGCTTGGCAAGGCCAATGGATTATGACCGATTATGAAGTCCGAAACCCTGCCCTCATTCTGGTCGGCCTACGCACGGTTGGGTACAACTATTCGACGCAGCGCCAGAAAGGCATATCGCCTTTGGGCAGAAAATCCCTATCACCCTTCTCTGCACTTTGAATGTATCAATCGCGGAGAAAACATCTGGTCAGCCAGAGTCACACGCGGCTATCGTGCCATTGGCATTTTTGAAGGTGATACAGTCACGTGGTTTTGGATTGGCAGGCATGACGTGTACGAGCAGTTCTTCGGGTGAAGTAAGTGCAGAAGCCAGACCACTACGTGCAGATGCCGGAAGTCGCCTATGCGTGACCGATAAGTGGCAACTGCTAAGTTGCCACTGCTCGATTTGTCGTAGCGATAGCCACAGGAAAATTCTAGGGAGAATGAAATGAGTGTTATGGTTTCCCAAATGAGCAAGGACGAACTGAAGGATATCATCGCAATGACCGTCGAACAAAAATTGCTCGAACTGCTCGGCGATCCCGACGAAGGGTTGGAAATCAGAGAGTCTGTCCGCCAACGGCTGCTACGCCAAAAGATGGCAGTGGCCGAAGGGGAACGGGGCGAGCCGTTTGAAGATGTGATTCATCAGATCGGACACCGGAGCGAAATCTATCGGAGAAATTAGATAGAATGAATCGGGAAAAACTTGTTCGCATTCGGGCCGTGCAGGTGTTGGACGATTTCAATGTGCGTCTCGAATTCACCGACGGCACACAGAGAGAAGTTGATCTGGAAATCTATTTGCGCGGACCCATCTTCGAGCCGATGCGCAATAGCCCGGCGCTCTTTCGTGCGGTACAAGTAAACGACCGTATGGGAACAATTGCTTGGGACAACGGCGCGGACATCGACCCGGATGTTCTGTACTACGGGTTGAAGCCGGCGTGGATGGAAACGGAAAAACAGCAGATGCAGATCGAAACATTTCATCGATCACACGCGCTTCCAACAACGGTATGTAGAGGCAGTCGTTATGAAATTGAATTTTGAGTGGGACGACGAGAAAGCCAAAGAGAATCTCAAAAACCATGAAGTCAGTTTTGATGAGAGTGCAACTGTTTTCAGTGACCTGTATTCAATCACTATACCTGACCCCGACCACTCGACAGATGAAGATCGCTATATTGACATTGGCGCCTCTGAAAAGGGTCGGTTATTGGTAGTGTCCTATACGGAACGTGGGACAAACATACGGATTATCAGTTGTCGTAAACCAACGCCAACGGAACGGAGACGCTATGAATCAGGTAATTACTAAAGATACACAGAGCGAAGATCGTGACGATATGCGCACCGAATACGATTTCACGGGTGGGATACGTGGCAAACACCACCGCGCCATGCAGTCTGGGTACACAATGACCATTCACCAGGCAGATGGCACAACCGTCATCAAAGAGATGAATGCCCCAGTCGGCGCGGTCGTGCTGGAGCCAGATGTACGGGCCTATTTTCCAGACTCAGAATCAGTCAATGCGACTTTGCGTTCGCTGATTCGGCTCATCCCGGCCCAACAGAAAATCGCCGCAGAACGATAAGCGCGCAGAGATTAAGCATTGGCTTACCCAACCACACCCTAAACGGAACAGAAACGACCGCAACACCCACCGCACAATCACCCAATCACCCAATCACCCAATACCCCAGGCAACCACCCTATGACCCAATCTACCCGCAAACCCAATATCGTCCTCCTCGGCATCGACTCTCTGCGTGCCGACCACCTGAGCGGCTACGGCTATGAGCGGCTGACGTCGCCCCATCTGGACCGCTTCGCCCAGCAGGGGGTGCTCTTCGAGAACACCTTCAGCGCCCACATCCCCACCACCAGCGCCTACGGCTCTATGCTGACGGGGATGGATGTCTTCAGTACCCAAGTGGTGGCCCTGCGTCACAAAGGCCCCCTGCGCGAAGAGGTAAAAACCCTGGCCGAGATTTTGAAAGAGCAGGGCTATACGACCGTCTGCGTCGGCTTTACCGGCAACCCCAGCAGCCGGGGCTTTGACGAATATCTGGACTACACAGCCTGGGGCAGTTGGGACGAGGGCCGTCTGCCCAAAGCCCAGAATCTCAACGAGCAGGCCATCCCCGCCCTGGAGCGGCTGCTGGCCGACGGGAAGCCCTTCTTCCTCTTCCTGCGCCATATGGACCCCCACGCGCCCTACCTGCCCCCCGAACCCTACGAGCGCATCTTCTACGGCGGCGACGAGTGCGACCCGTCGAATGATTCGATGCAACCGGTGCTGGCCTTCAAACCCTTCCGGGATTTTCTCGCCAGTTGGCTGCCGCCGGGCATCACCGACCAGGCATATGTGACCGCGCAGTACGACGGCTCCATCGCCTATATGGACGCGGCCATCCAGACGATCTTCACCGCCCTGGAGAGCCGGGGCATTCTGGACGAAACGATTGTGGCGGTCAACGGGGATCACGGCGAGACGCTCTACGAGCACGACTGCTTCTTCGACCATCACGGCATCTATGACAATGTGCTGCATGTGCCACTGATCCTGCGCTACCCGGCCAAGCTGCCCGCGGGCCGACGGGTGGCGGGTTTCAACCAGCACAAGGATTTGGTCCCGACGCTGCTGGACCTGGCCGAAATTGACGCGGGGATTGACTTCGACGGGCGCTCCCTCCTTCCGATGGTTCGGGGCGAAGTTGCCAGCCACGCCAGCGAGTTCTACATCACCGAATGTACGTGGATGCGCAAGCACGGCTGGCGCACCCCCCAGTGGAAGCTCATTTTGGCCCTGGAGCCGGACTTCCACTTCAAGCCAGCGGTGGAACTCTACAATCTGGTGGAGGACCCGGCGGAGAACTGCAATGTGGCCGAGGAGAACCCGGATGTGGTGATGGCCCTGACCAGCCGGATGCAGGCGTGGATCGCCAAGCGGGAGGCCGAGACCGGTCTGCCCAACCCCATCCACCACCAGGGCGACTGGCACGGCCAGGAGGGGGTCGGCCCCTTCACCAGCAGCCAGCAGGCCTATGATACCCTGTACATCGGCAACGCATCCCAGGCCAAACGCTTGCAGGAGAAGTTGAAGGCGGAGGAGGAGGCCGCGGCGGAAGCAGCCCAGGCAGAAAAGCCGAAGGCGAAGGCGCGGGCACGCAGGAAGAAGAAAGAGTAAGCAGTGCGAGGTTAGCGCCGGTTGAGTAGGCTGGGGCTTTTTCCAGCCGTATCGAAACCAAGCGGGTCATACCGAAAAGCAACAAACTCACCTGTAGACCCGCCGTCTTGGTTTCGATACGCCGCCACAAAGAGAGCACAAGTTCGCGAGAAGTCTGCGGCGGCTACTCAACCAGCGACGGCTAGACTGGCTTGCCGAATCGATCAATGTTGAGTTGTGTCGTTATCGCCACTCCACCTACTGCTCACTGATAACTGTTCACAGGTCACTGTTCACCGGCTGTCCAACCAACACCACTACCAAATATCCAATACCCAATACTCGGAGAACCCCCCAATGAAACTCGGCGCAAACACAGTCCTTTTCGGCGGCTACGATATGGAAACCGCCTTCAAACACCTGGCAATGGCTGGCTACGACGGCGTGGAAGTCTCGGCCATCGACGGCATGAGCGAGCATCTGGTCATCGACCGCTGGCAGGAGATCGCCCCGGAGGTCAAACGGCTGGGCAAAGAATACGGCCTGGAACTGCTGGCAATGGAGCAGCCCAGCCGGGACCCGGTGAAGATGGAAGCGGCTATGCAGGCCGCGGTGGAGATCGGCATTCCCATCATCAACTGCGGGCCGGGGGGCAAGACCGGCGACGAAGCCAGTCTGCAACAGTCCATCGACGATCTGGGCAAGCTCTCCCAGATGGCCGAGCGCTACGGCGTCGTCCTCTGCGTCAAGGCCCACGTGGGCCACGCGATCTACAACACACCCACCACCCTGCGGGTGATGGAGGCCATCTCCTCCCCCAACTTCGGCATCGATATGGACCCCTCCCACATCTACCGGGCCGACGAAAACCCGGTGAAGGCCATCGCCGCGGTCATCAGCCGGGTGAAGCACGTCCACATCCGGGATTGCAAAGGCCGCCAGCAGGGGCCGGGCAAGCCGGAGATGCAGGCCAATGGCCGGGGCGACATCGATCTGGTAGGCTATATCCGCACACTACACGAAGGCGGCTACACCGGCCCGCTCAATCTGGAAGTCATCGGCGCCCGGGAATATTCTATTGCCCAATGCTGCACCATCGCCGCCGAGAGCCGGGGGCATATGCAGGCGTGCTTGCAGGCGTGCGGGGCGAGATAAAACGTATTGCGTGTTGCGTATTCCGTAGGTAGTGATGATTGAGGTTCTATTGGTGTTGAATCGTTGGGGTGTTGGGAGTAATCCAGCCAGTGGAGTTTGACCAGCGACGCAAGACCAGCGCCGGTTGAGCGATGTCCTGAGCCTGTCGAAGGGTAGGCGGGGGCTTTTTCCCGCCGTATCGAAACCTTTAGGTTGAGCCTGTCGAAACCTTTAGGTTAAGCCTGTCGAAACCTTTAGGTTGAGCCTGTCGAAACCAAAGCGGGTGGACGAAAAACCGCCTCATCACCCGTTCGCGCTGGTTTCGATACGCCTCGAAGACTCGGCTACTCAACCGGCGCTCACTGATCCGATCACCGCAGCGAAAGTATCCAGCAGACCTTTGCCTGGTTTCGATACGCCTCGAAGACTCGGCTACTCAACCGGCGCTCACTGATCCGAT
>JAHDWH010000256.1 GCA_023384455.1 Caldilineaceae bacterium
GCTTTCCACTTAGTCTTGCTCTTATACACCCGCTACGATCTATTGAGGCACGACAATTACGCACTACACACGGCTACTCTTTCAACGCGTCGGCGTTGGCAATCTCATTCGTAAAGCGGTCGATAAACGCCTTCTTATTCGTGCCACAGTAGTCGAAGTCATAGTCGATCAGATTGACTTCCAGCAGTTCGGGGCGGGAGGCAGAGGCGCCCTCGACAGTCGGGGCCTGGAAGGCGTCATACTTGGGGCCGAGTTCCTGGGTGGTTGGTTCCAGCGCCCAATCGAACCAGGCCTGGGCGATTGCCAGATTCTTGGCACCCTTAATAATGCCCATGCCGCCGATCTCGTAGCCTGTGCCCTCCGCGGGGAAGGTCAGTTCCACGGGCGAACCCTTTTCCATCTCCGCCACAATGTCGTGGGAGAAGACAATACCCACGGCTGCCTCGCCCTGGCCGATAAATTTGGCCGGGGCCGAACCGGATTTGGTGAACTGAAGCATCTGGCCCGCATAGGCTTTCAGATACTCCCAACCGGCTTCTTCACCCTTCATCTGCAGAACCGTACACATAGCCGTATAGGATGTGCCGGAGCTGGAGGGATGGGCCACGAGTACCTGGCCGGTGAATTCGGGCTTGAGCAGATCGTCCCAACTGGTGGGCGCCACTGTGCCGGGGTGTTCGGCCAGCCAGTTCTTGTTGGTGACAAAGCCCAGGCTGCCCACATAAATACCGGCCCAGGCGTTGTCCGCGTCCAGCATCAGCGCTTTGTTCTTAATCAGCGCGGCGTTGTCCGACGCATAGGGATCCAGCAGACCTTCCTGCTTGGCGGCAATGAAGCTGTCGATAGGGCCGCCCCACCAGATGTCGAACTGGGGATTGTCTTTCTCGTTGCGCAGCCGGGTCAGGCTTTCGCCGCTGGACATGCGCACAAAGTTGACGGTAACGCCGGGGTTGGCCCGCTCAAACTCGGCCTTCATTCCTTCGCACCATTGCACCTGGGGCGTGCAGAGCAGGTTCAGTTCGCCGCTCAACTCGGCGGGGGCTGCGGCTGCCTGCTCTTCACCGCCGCTGCTGGCCGCAGGCGCGGCAGATCCGGGCGGAGGGGGTGCGGGACAAGCGGCCAAAATCAGCGCGCTCAACGCCAAAACAATGAACCACAACGTTGTGTTCTTTCGCATACGTCTCTCCTGTGAAAATAGACTGACGAAACGTAACTACTTAGGCAGAGTGTGCTTTCTGACCACAGAAAACACAGAATACACGGAATAGGAAAACAACGACTCAAAATTTCCGTCTATTTCGTGTTTTCTGTGGTTCTATTTCTCCCCTAAGCCAACACCGCCTGAGTAGTTACGACGAAACTGAGAAAACGGTTACCGATGGCAATGGCAATAGATACAGAGATGGGGAGAAAATCAACTGCACGAACGACCGGGGAACGGCTACAATGAGTTGTAACGGCTCACCCCCACCCAACCTGCCCCAGTGTGGGGGAGGAGTCGATCCACTTCTCTCCCTGGAATGGGGAGGGGTAGGGTGGGATGGCTGAACGGCTACAATGAGTTCCATTATCTCCGCTTTGCAGAGATTGTCAAATGAAGACAAAGTTTATCTATCCCCATCGTTGACATTCAGCGCGATTTTCAGTACAATCCACTCGTTGTCTACATGTGGAATGGCCTCTACCATTTCTCCATCCCATCGATTCACTGCTCCGAATGGCATCCCCGGCTTCGCAGTAGTTGAAAATCCCCGCCAGGCGTTGAAGTCGTCCCACAGACTTCTGCCTGGTTGCCAGAGAAACGGCCGCCATCTCTGAAACAGTGAATCCCCACACAAATACCGTTTCCCGCGCAAATGAGGAGGATTTATGACTAAGTTCACCACGGCGCAACTCCGCAATGTGGCGATAGTAGGGCACGGCAGTTCCGGCAAGACCTCTCTGACCGAAGCATTGCTCTTCAACTCCGGGGTGCTTTCCCGTATGGGCCGAGTAGAAGACGGAACAACCGTCTCGGACTGGGATGCAGAAGAGCAACGGCGGAAGATCTCCATCAACCTTTCTGTCGTGCCCGTCGTCTTCAAAGATATCAAACTGAATCTCGTGGATACCCCGGGGTATCTCGACTTTATGGGCGAAGTGATCAGCGCTTTGGCTGTTTGCGAAGCCGGTCTGGTTCTGGTCGATTCGGTAGCCGGCGTCGAGGTCGGCACGGAACTGGCCTGGGAACGGCTGAACAGCGCCAACAAACCGCGTTTGGTCTTTGTCAATAAAATGGACCGGGAAAATGCCAATTACCAGCGGGTCTTGACAGACCTGCAAGAGACATTTGCAGAAAATACAATCGTCCCCTTCCAACTGCCCATCGGTTCGGCAGAAACGTTTCAGGGCGTGGTCAATCTGGTGGATATGAAGGCCTATATGGGCCGGGAGGGCCAACCCGCCGACATTCCCGCTGAGATGATGGAGCAGGTGAACGCGGCCCGCCAGGTTCTGGTGGACGCGGCCGCCGAGACCGATGACGAATTAATTATGAAGTATTTGGATGGCGAAGACCTGACCGAAGATGAGGTTCGTCACGGCTTGCACGACGGTGTGCGCCGGGGACAGATCGTCCCTGTCTTTTGCGGCACAGCCACAGGCAACATCGCTCTCTACAGCCTGATCCGCGCCATGACCAGCTATGTGCCTGCGCCCAACGAAGCCCAGATGGCTGCCACCATCGGCGACGAAGCCAAGATGCTCAACAGCGCTTCGACTGAACCCACAGCAGCGCTGGTCTTCAAGACAATCGTCGACCGCTATGTAGGGCGGATGAACTATATTCGCATCTGTTCCGGCTCGCTCAAGAAAGATGATCATTTGCGCCTTGTGCGCACAGGCAAAGATGAGCGAGTGCAGAATGTTTTTTCGGTGATGGGCAAGGAGCTGGAAAGCACCCTGGAATTGATCGCCGGGGATATTGGGGTTGTGACAAAGATGGAGGAGCTTCTCACCACTGACACCCTCTCGGACCTGAACGTTTCCATCGCTATTGCGCCTCCGGTCTACCCCACGCCCCTGTACACAGTGGCGGTTGTGCCAGCCACCAAAGCCGACAGTGCCAAAATGGGCCAGGGCCTCCAGGCCCTGACCGAAGAAGACCCCACCCTCTCCACAGGCTACGTGGCTGCCACCAAACAGAATATCTTGCAGGGCATGGGTGAATCCCACATCGACGCCGCAGTCCGTAGCCTGGAGACAAAATTCGGCGTAAAAGTGGAGACTTCCTTGCCCAAAGTCTCCTATCAGGAGACGGTCACCCGGCACGGCAGCGCCCACTATCGCCACAAAAAGCAGACGGGAGGTGCCGGTCAGTTTGCCGATGTGCAATTGCGCGTCGAGCCAATGGACAGAGGCAGCGGCTTTGAATACGCCAGCGAAGTCTTCGGCGGTGCGATTCCTACGACTTTTATCCCCTCCATCGAAAAGGGTATCCGCCAGGTGCTGGACCAGGGCGTCATCGCCGGCTTTCCCATTGTGGACGTGAAAGCCATCGTCTTTGATGGCAAGTATCACCCGGTGGATTCCAAAGATATTGCCTTCCAGACAGCGGGCCGGGAGGGCTTCAAACAGGCCATGCGCGAGGCAGGACCAGCCCTGCTGGAGCCGATTTACAACATTCAGGTGACCGTACCCGACGAATATATGGGTGATGTGATGGGTGATCTGAACACCCGGCGCGGGCGGGTGCAGGGGATGGAACAGCGGGGCAATCGTACGATTGTGCGTGCCCAGGTGCCCCTGGCCGAAATTCTGCGCTACGGCACAGACCTGCGCTCGATGACTCAGGGTCGGGGCATCTATGCCATCGAGTTTGATCATTACGATCCAGTGCCCAGCCACCTGACCGACGGGATCGTGGAGCAGAACCGGCAGGAACACGAAGAGATTCAGGATTAGTCTCGCACCCCACGTCGCTATGCGAAAGGATGGGGGTCTGCGCCCAGTTGCGCAGACCCCTGCCGCTGACAACTAAATACAATCGTCGTCCTACAAGGAGGTAGGCATGACAGACCACAAACGCGACTCCCACGCCACTACCATCGGCGAAAAGACCTTGCGCCCGGAAAGTCTGATGATGAGCTACGGCTATCGTCCCGAACTCTCCCAGGGTGCGGTCAAGTGCCCCATTTTTCAGACCTCCACCTTTGTTTTCAAAAGCGCAGAAGCGGGCAAAGCCTTTTTTGAGATTGCCTATGGCCTGCGTAAACAGGACCCCCACGAAGAACTGGGCCTGATCTACAGCAGGCTCAACAACCCCGATCTGGAAATCCTGGAAGACCGGCTGACCCTCTGGGACGGCGCGGAGAAGTCCGCTGTCTTCGAGAGCGGGATGTCCGCCATCAGCACAACTTTCTGGACTTTTCTGCGTCCCGGCGATATTGTGCTGCACAGCGAACCGGTCTATGGCGGCACGGACTATCTGCTCAAGCGCATTCTGCCCCAATTTGGCATTCGGGCCGTGGGGTTCAGCGCCCGCACCAGCCAGCAAAGTCTGGAGAAGCTGCTGGAGGATCGGGAGATTCGCGGCAAAACCGCGATGATCTTTGTGGAGACGCCGGCCAACCCGACCAATGATCTGGTGGACATTGCCGCCTGTGTCCACGCCGCGCAGAAGATGAGCAGCGGCGGACGGCGGGTTCTGGTGGCGGTGGACAATACTTTCCTCGGCCCCCTTTGGCAACAACCGCTCACATTGGGCGCGGATTTGGTCCTCTATTCGGCCACCAAATACATCGGCGGTCACAGCGATCTGATTGCGGGGGTCTGCCTGGGGTCGGCGGAACTCGTCGGCCAGGTGAAGGGGATGCGCACAATTTTGGGCACAATGGCTAGCCCCTGGACGGGCTGGCTGCTCCTGCGCAGCCTGGAAACAATGAAGATGCGCATGACCGCGCAGATGAAAACAGCCCGCTATGTGGCCGATTTTCTGGCCGATCACCCCAAAGTGGAGCGGGTCTACTATCTGGGCCATCTGCGCCCGGAGCACCCCCACTATGCCATCTATCGCCGCCAGTGCAGCGCGCCCGGCGGGATGATCGCCTTTGACATTGTGGGGGGCGAAGCCGAGGCCTTCCGCTTTCTCAACAACCTGCAACTCTTCCGATTGGCCGTCAGCCTGGGGGGTACAGAGTCCCTGGCCGAGCACCCCGCGGCTATGACCCACTCGGACGTGGACCCGGAGGAGCGCCAGGAGATGGGCATCACCGACAAAATGGTGCGCCTCTCCATCGGCGTGGAACACCCAGAAGATCTGATCGCTGATTTGGAGCAGGCCCTGGCAGCCCTTTAATGAAGAGACCCGCCCAACACAAAAATGACCCAGACTTGTGAGTCTGGGTCATTTTTGTACCGAATTGGAAGGTCAGTCGCTGGGACTAGACCCGGCGGACACCAGCAGCGTTGGGGCCTTTGGGGCCCTGCTCAATGGTGAATTCCACTTTGTCGCCTTCGGCCAGGCTGCGGAAGCCCTCGGACATAATGGCGGAGTGATGGACGAAGACGTCCTTGCCGCCGGCATGCTCGATGAAGCCGAAGCCCTTCTGATCGTTGAACCACTTGACGGTTCCGGTAACTGTTTCAGCCATGGTTAAAAACCCTTTCGTTTTCCACGTACTACAAAGATGATAGTTGGCACAAAACGTTGAGGTTCCCAACAGGTACAAAAAAAACCGCTGCCCGGATTGTTGTCTGAGCGGCGGTCTTACGAACGAGATTCAGAACTTACAACATCTTGCAAAAGATAGTGTAACCGCTTGTCTTGCGGATGTCAAATTCGGTCAGGTCTGTTTTTCGCTATACTTTCGCATCCGCATTACAAAAGTTTTGTCGACGTTTATTCAGCGAGATAGTTACACACTAAATCACTCCCCCTCCCCATTGCTGCTCTTTCTCTCCGATGGTATACTGTAGACAGGCTGTCTGCTGTCCACCACCCACCAGGAGAGAATCTATGGCAACGGAACTTCAGACCCGCTTTGAGCAAGCCGCCGCGGCTGCCCAGAAGCTGGCAAGCCGCCCCGACAACGACACCCTTCTTCAACTCTATGCCCTGTACAAGCAGGCCACCAGCGGTGATGCCAGCGGCAAGCGCCCTGGCCTTTTCGATGTGGTAGGCCGGGCCAAATTTGACGCCTGGGCCGGGCACAAAGGGCTGGACAAAGCGACGGCTATGCAGCAATATATCGATCTGATAAGTAAATTACAGAAGTAAAGAGACAGGATGACGGGGTGATGGGGAAATTTTCCCCATCACCCCGTCATCCATACCCTCAATTCTTCCCCCAAGGAGCAAATTCCTATGTCAAAGCGATCTTTGATAGTCTGGGGTGGCTGGTCAGGCCACGAACCCGAGCAGTGCGCCAACATCTTTGCGCCGTTGCTGCGCCAGGCCGGTTACACAGTCGATGTAGAAACGTCTCTGGACGTCTATACCGATTCAGAACGCATGTCCGGCTACGACGTAATTACCCAAATCTACACAATGAGTACGCTTAGCAAAGAGCAGGAAAAGGGGCTGCTGGCGGCCATCCGCGCCGGGGCTGGTTTTGCCGGCTGGCACGGGGGTATGGCCGACGCCTTCCGCAACAATACCGAATACCAGTTTATGGTGGGCGGTCAGTGGGTAGCCCACCCGGGCAATATCATCGACTACACAGTGCAGATCACCAATCACGACGACCCCATCACTGCGGGGCTGAACGATTTTGCCATGCGCAGCGAGCAGTATTATATGCACACCGACCCGGGCAACGAAGTGCTGGCGACGACGACCTTCGACACCACCTATTGCGACTGGATTGGCGGGACGGTTATGCCCGTTGTCTGGAAGCGGCGCTGGGGCCAGGGCAAAATTTTCTACACCTCCCTGGGCCATGTGGCCAAAGATTTCGACGTGCCCGAGGCCAAAGAGATCGTCCGCCGGGGCATTCTGTGGGCCACGCGGTAAGCCGGGACAGGGGATTGGGGACAGGGGACTGGGAAGAACTCGTATCCCCTGCCCCCAATCCCTACTCCCCAATCCCCAATCCCCAATCCCTATTTTCAAAGGAGCCCCCCTGTGAATCTACCAGCACGCGTCGGCATTATCGGCTGTGGCAATGTGAACCGGGCCTACCAGAGCGCCGCGCCCCGGCTGGGCGCCATCCGCTATGCAGCCTGCGCGGACATCCGCCGCGAGGCAGCCGAGAACCTGGCTGCCCAGCACAACATCCCCCGGGTTCTCTCGGTGGAAGAGATGCTGGCCGACCCCGAGATTGATATTATTCTGAACCTGACGATTCCCGGCGCGCATTATGAAATTGCCCTGGCCGCGCTGGAAGCCGGCAAGCACGTCTACAGCGAAAAACCCCTCTCCCTGACGGCTATGGAAGGGGCGTCGCTGGTGGACGCCGGGACCCGCACAGGCTTGCGTGTGGGCAATGCGCCGGACACCTTTCTGGGTGCGGGCATTCAGACCAGCCGCAAACTTATCGACGACGGGGCCATCGGGCGGCCCGTGGCAGCCACCGCCTTTATGATGAGCCGGGGTCACGAACATTGGCATCCCAGCCCGGAATTCTATTACAAGGCCGGGGGCGGCCCGATGTTTGATATGGGACCCTACTACCTGACCGCACTGATCGCCCTGCTCGGCCCTGTGGCCCGGGTCACAGGCTCCACCCAGATCAGCCGCAGCCAGCGCACGATTAGCAGCCAGCCCCTGCACGGCACAGTCATCGATGTGGATGTGCCAACCCACGTGGTGGGCGTTCTCGATTTCGCCATCGGCGCGGTAGGCACAATTATCACCAGCTTCGATGTACAGGCGTCTGTGCTCCCCCGTATCGAAATCTACGGCACCGAAGGCACGCTGAGTGTGCCGGACCCCAATACCTTTGGCGGGCCTGTGCGCCTGCGCCGGGCCGCCGATGACGACTGGCAGGAGATGCCCCTGACCCACGGCAACGCGGAGCAGAGCCGGGGGCTGGGGGTGGCAGACCTGGCCCAGGCTGTGGCCAGTGGACGACCCCACCGGGCCAGCGGCGAATTGGCCCTGCACGTACTGGAAATAATGGAGACCATCCACACCGCGTCGGACGAGGGCCGCCACGTGGCCCTGGGCAGCAGTTGCCAACGGCCCGGGCCCTTCCCCCCCGGCCTGGCAGATGGGGATGTGGACGCGTAAACGCGCAATGCTTTTTTGACGTGAATGGTAACTACTCAGGGTGCGACGCACTCGCCAAGAGTAGATTCTACTGCAAAATGGGTGTGGCGAGTGCGTCGCACCCTGGGCCTGAGTGGATACCGTGAATGGCACAAATTTTGCAGTGGTCAAGAACATCACGAAATCTGTAGGTGCGAGGAACGAACGCACAGGCGTTAGTCGGTCGGCCAACCATCTGAAACGTGAAACGTGAGGTGTCGTCACCCGATCTCACGTTTCACGTCTTCACG
>JAHDWH010000257.1 GCA_023384455.1 Caldilineaceae bacterium
GCTGGCCCCATCAAACTCATCACCCTGGCCCCGGAAGAGCCAGGCGCAGAGCCGCTGATTGACGCCGCGCTGACCGCGGGTGTGCGGGTTATTATCGGTCACAGCGCGGCCAGCTACGAGCAGGCCAGCGCCGCTTTTGACCGGGGCATCAGCCAGGCCACTCACAGTTTCAACGCGATGACCGGCCTGCACCACCGCACACCGGGCGTGGTGGGCGCTCTGCTCACCGATGACCGCATCTTTGCCCAGCTCATCGCCGACACCGTTCACGTCCACCCCGCGGCGATGAATGTGCTGGCCCGCTGCAAAGGAGCGGAGCGGCTGCTCCTCATCACCGATGCCATCCGGGCCACCGGCCTGCCCGACGGTGAATCCGAGCTGGGCGGCCAGCCCGTCTTTGTGCGCGACGGCCAGTGTCGGCTGGCCGATGGCACCCTGGCCGGATCGATCCTGACAATGGACGTGGCCCTGCGCCATTTTCTGGCGGCCACGGGCTGGCCGCTGGAAAAGGCGTGGCCTGTCACCAGCCGCACGCCTGCCCTGGCTCTGGGCATTGCCGATACGTATGGAACGATTGCCCCCGGCTACCGGGCCGATCTGGTGGTGTTGGACGCCGGTCTGGAGGTGGTGGCAACAGTTGTCGGCGGGCGGGTGGTCTATCTGCGGGCAGGGGAGGAGGGGCGGTTGGGGGATAAAGTCCCCCGGCTGCAAAGCCGCGCTCCCTGAGGGGGGCTTTATCCCCGCAAATTAGTTCGACAATGTCACATGACGAAAGCCCAGAGATATGTGGACAAAAACCGGGACCAGTGAGCGCTGGTTGAGCGGTCTCCCTTCGATAAACTCAGGACGCCGCCTGAGCCTGTCGAGGCGTATCGAAACCAGGCGAACAGGCCGACGAGACGGTTCTTCTCACCCGCTGGGTTTCGATACGGCGGGAAACAGCCCCCGCCTTCTTAGGCGACCCCTACTCAACCAGCGCCGGTTCATTTTCGTAGGATAAAAGTGATGCAGTATTGTCAAATCAGACCACACGACCGGCTGACACCGATAACGACGAAAATAGGAACGCAGATTGGGCAGATTGAATCCCTTCGACAGGCTCAGGACAGCGCCGTGTGAATCCGTTCTTTCCCTTCGACAGGCTCAGGACACCGCCGTGTCCATCCGTGTTCTATTTTCCGCCTAGGGTCTGCCCAGGGTGCGTCGCACCCTGGGCCTGAGCAGTTACAAATGTTGACACAATAGGGTGAATCGCCGACAATACCTGTTGGCATTGACGCAGCCTACGCCCTATTTCCTGGCACACGAAGTGAGGTCTCTGTTGTACGATTACATAAGTGAACAGGCAAAGCCCGCAGGCAACCGGGGGCTTTGGACACGCAACTACTTTTATCCCTTTGTCTCAGTCTTTTCTCCTTTCAGCTACAGCGTTCTGGCGGAGATCAGCCGCCGGGCCTGGTTTCACTACTACAGCCGGCTAGGGGCCGATATTGCCTTTGTTCCCAGGACACTGATCCGCAACGAGGAAGGACGTCCCTACCTCGACCTGCAATGGATTTGCGAACAGGACGCGGCCTTTGCCGGTATCGAGCCGCTTGCCCTGAGGCTAAATGGAAAGCCTGTGACGATCTGCCCGTGGGAAAAGCCGGGTCTGCTGACCGCTTTCAAACTGGGCCGCAACCAGAAAAAGGTGGCGGATCTGCTGCAAAAGCTGCCGGGTGAAATGCAGGCAATTACAGAACGTATCCGCGGCTGGCATAGCAAAGTTCGGGCTATGCGCTGGAGCCAGGCCGAAATCCTGCAAATAATGGAGGAGATCGAACGGTTTGGCGCGGAGAGTTTAATGGCCTATTTTGCGGCCCGGCACAATCTGGAGCGGGCGCACAACGGCCTGCTCTCTCTGCTTTCCGGTGACTCTGCCCACCGGCTGCACCTGATTAACAGCACCCTTTCCGATGTGGAAGGGCTGCGTGAACTCTCCCTGACCGGCCAACTTTTGACGCTGGCCCGGCAGGCCGCCAAAGACCAGCGGGTGATGCAATGGCTGGCACAGGGGTCTGAAGGCAACTTGAGCGAGAGCATCCCTGCCGGTCCTTTTGCCGATGGCCTCTCCCAGCTTTTGGCGGAGTTCGGCCATTGGGTGGTTGGCCTGGGAGAGATGTCTCACCCCACCTGGGCCGAGGAGGCCGAATTGCTCCTGGCTGCTATTCAGACCTGTGCTTTGGCGCAGGTGACCAGCCCCAATCGGGCACCCTCTGCCGGGGCACGGCAACAACTATTGAACGCAGTAAACGGCAAATCCCGCAAAGAGGCCGAGGCACTTCTGGAATCTGTGCGCAGTTTGCAGCTTTTGCAGAGCGAGGCCCTCCACGCTTTTGGCTATCTGCTGGCCGGCACCCGGGTTTGGGCGTTGGCCGCGGGCAACGAAGCCGCCGCGGATGGTCGCCTGCTCGATCCCCAGGATGTATTCCTCTTCGAGTTGGAAGAGATCAAACAGATGATGACCGGTGAATGGAATGTCACCAGCACCGACGAAATCCATGCACGGGTGGAAAGCCGGCGCGCCGACTATGCCCGTTGGCAAGGCAAGCGTGGCCCCGCAGCCTATTTTGGCGATGCACCCGCCTGGATGGCCCGCTCCGGATTGCCCTCTGTAGCGGGCCGGGTCACTGGCCCCCTGCGTCGACAGACCCACCTGCGCCCTCTGCTCTGCCAGGATGCGATTATTGGGGCACGCCGGGTGGATAGCAGTTGGGCAGCGACCCTGCCTCTGGCCGGGGGCTTCGTAGCCGCGGCTGGCTCTCCATTGGATCCAATCATCGCGGCGGCCCGGGCCTGGCACGTACCCGCGGTGGTCGGTCTGGGCGCGGTCTACGACGAACTGGTGGACGGCGCGCAGACGGTTGTGGATGGCTCGGCAGGTGTGGTTGAACAGTAGCCCCAATGCGTGAGTTCCTGGCTGCCCTGACATTTTTGACCGTTACGCCTCTGCCGACAAAGCTGGCAGAGGCGTTGTGGTCCTCCCGGGTTGCGGGCCGCGCCCTTGCCTGGTATCCTTTCATCGGGCTGCTTATCGGTGGGCTGCTGGCGGGCGGGGTCTGGCTGCTCGGCTGGAGTGGGCTGGGCACGGGGGTGCAGGCTGGACTGTTGCTCCTGCTTTGGGTGGGGGTTACCGGCGGGCTGCATCTGGACGGGGTAATCGACAGTTGCGACGCACTTTTTGCCTCTGTCGGCGTAGCGCGGCGGCTGGCAATCCTGAAGGATGTCCACAGCGGGGCCTTCGGGGGGATCGGTCTTTTTTTCGTGCTGGGGCTGAAATGGGCGCTGCTGGCAGAATTGCTGGCTACCGGCGCGATCTGGCCGGGGCTACTGTTAGCCCCTCTGTGGGGGCGCTGGATGCTTGTCTGGGCTGCCCAGCGCTTCCCCTATGCCCGTTCCGAGAGCAGTCTGGGCGCTACGATGACCGCGGGTCTCTCCCGCCGGGAGCTTGGGATTGCCACTCTCTGGGCCGGGCTGGTACAGGTGGGGCTGGGAAGCTGGCAGCCCTGGCTCTTTTTCGTGCTGTTTGCGCCATTGACCGGACTGCTGCTGGCGCGCTGGGCCGCGGGCAAGTTGGGCGGCGGCTTGACCGGTGACATTTACGGCTTTTTGTGCGAGTTGACGGAAGGCTTTGGGCTGCTTTGTCTGGCATTTTTGGGCGGTATCGATAGGATATGATACACTTCGCCACTGTTCCGCAGCGCAAAGTGAGCACAACGAACCGGCAGAAACGGTCTGATCGCCTTCGCCTTTCAGCTATAGAAGTTCGACTTCTCGGAAGAAGTCGAACTTCTAAGATTCCCGGACGATCACGAAGTAGTTACATTTTCCCAGAGGTCGAGGCGGCTTTGTACACTTTTTGGCAGAAGCTCCAGCGGTGGTCCCAGGTTGTCGGGGACTTTCAGGCCCGGCTGATCCTCACACTCCTCTACGCAATCCTTGTCCTGCCCACAGGGCTGATCGCTCGCATTGGGGGTGGGCTGTTGAATCTGCGCGCGGACAATGCCTCTACCTATTGGCAGAATCGCCCCCACACGGATTCTTCTCTGCCCAGGGCCAGGGGGCAGGGATAGGCAATGTATGTTCTGGGCATCTCCTGCTATTATCACGACGCGGCCGCGGCTCTGCTCCACAACGGGCAGCTTGTGGCAGCCGCGGATGAGGAGCGCTTCTCCCGCATTAAGCACGACGCGGACTTTCCCCGGCTCGCCATCGACTTCTGTCTGGCCCAGGCCGGGATCACCCCAGACGCTCTGGACTACGTAGTCTTCTATGAAAAGCCCCTGCAAAAATTCGAGCGGATTCTGCTCTCCACCCTTTCCGGCGCGCCGCGCACAGCCAAACTCTTCCGCGAGGCGATGGCTACCTGGTTTAGCGAGAAGCTCTGGATCAAATCCCATCTCTTGGGCAAACTGAATATCTCAGCCAAAAAGCTGCTCTTTGTGGAGCACCACCTGACCCACGCGGCCAGCGCTTTCTTCTGCTCCCCCTTCAAAGAGGCGGCCATACTGACCATCGACGGCGTGGGCGAATGGACCACTACCGCCCTGGGCCGGGCCACCGCGGATTGGGGCGACGGCGGCAGAAACAGCATTCAACTGGAGCAGGAGATCCGCTTTCCCCACTCCCTGGGCCTGCTCTATTCTGCCTTTACCGCCTGGTTGGGCTTTCAGGTGAACAACGGCGAATACAAAGTGATGGGGATGTCTCCCTATGGGGAACCCCGCTATCTGGACCGGGTGGAGAAGGTGCTGCGCCTGGCCGACGACGGCTCCTTTGCCCTGAATATGGACTACTTCAGCTTTCACACCTCCACCAGCAACACCTACAACCGGCGCTTTGTCGAACTCTTTGGCGAACCCCGGGACCCCAAAGCCGACTTTATCACAGACCTGACCCACCCCAACGGCGCGGGCAACCCGGACCGGGCAGTGCGCGCCCGCAATCAGCACTATGCGGATGTGGCAATGTCTATCCAGCGCACCACCGAAGAGGCCATTCTGCGAATGGCCCACCATTTGCGCAAAAGCACCGGCAGCGAGAATCTCTGCATTGCCGGCGGGGTGGCGTTGAACAGTATGGCGAATGGGCGGCTTGTGCGGGAAGGCCCCTTCAAAAATGTCTATATTCAGCCTTCGGCGGGGGATAGCGGCGGCGCGTTGGGGGCCGCGCTCTATGCCTGGCATGTGCTGCTGGGCAAACCCCGCTCCTTTGTGATGGAGCACGCCTATTGGGGTGCAGAGTACAGCCCGGCTCAGATCGGCGATTTCTTGGGGGCAAAGGGGCTGCCTTTCCGGGAGGTGGCGGATGACCGGCTGCTGGACGAATTGGTGGATGATCTGACCGACGGGCGGGTGATCGGCTGGTTTCAGGGGCGTTTCGAGTGGGGACCCCGGGCGCTGGGCAACCGTTCCATTCTGGCCGACCCCCGCAGCGAGGCGATGAAAGAGATCGTCAACGAAAAGATCAAATTCCGCGAACCGTTCCGCCCCTTTGCCCCAGCCGTGCTGGAAGAGCGGGCCGCGGACTACTACACCACCCCCCGGCTCGACGAAAATCTGATGGCCCGCTATATGCTGCTGGTCAGCCCGGTCCACCCACAGCGCTGGGACGAAGTGCCCGCGGTCACCCATATGGGGTCGGGCCGTTTGCAGACCGTGCGCCGTTCCTGGAATCCGCGCTACTACGATCTGATCGCCCGTTTTGGTCAGGCCACGGGTACACCCGTCCTGCTCAACACCTCCTTCAACCTGCGGGGAGAGCCGATTGTGACCACACCGGAGAATGCCTTCAATACCTTCGTGGGCAGCGATATCGATGTGCTGGTGCTGGGGAATTGCATCCTGCGCAAGCGCGATATGGGCGGGCGTTGGGAGCCGGCATTCAAGGGGGCAATGGGCGAATAGCCATGCGCCGCTTCATCAGCCTCTTTCTGCTGCTCGTCTTCTACCTGTTTCTGGCCGGGCTAAGTGCCGAAGCGATTGTGCGCATGGCAAACGCTGCGCCACCCGCCCAGGCCAGCGGTTGGTTCTGGCGTGCGCCGGATCCACTCACGGGCTGGAGTCACGCGCCCAACAGCAGTGGTCGCTCCTTTGATCCCCACTACGAATACGACGCCTGGGTGACAATCAACAGCCGGGGTATCCGCGGGGCTGAATCTCTGGGCTATGCCAAAGCGGCGGGGGTCTATCGGGTGCTCCTGCTGGGTGATTCTTTTGTCGAGGCGCTACAGGTCAACGACGGGGAGACTCTGGGCGAACAGTTGCGCGCCCTATTGGAAAAGGGGCTGGGCCAGCCGGTGGAGGTGATCAATGCCGGTGTCAGCGGCTTTGGCACGGATCAACAATTGCTCTGGCTGCAAGAGGAGGGGATCAAATACGCGCCGGACCTGGTGTTGTTGGCGGTCTACCCCCACAACGACTTTATGAACAACGCCGAGATTCTGGAATCCGCCAACCGGGGCGCGATCTCCAAGCCCTTCTTTGCACTGGTGGACGGCCAGTTGCAGCTTCGCTATTTTCCCTTTGATCCGGACACTGTGCCCCCTGTCACCAGCCCCTTTGCCGAGGTGGCTGTACCGGACGTTCCTCCCGGCCCGCTGAGTGGTCTGGCTGAATGGCTGCGCCCCCGCTCTGCCTTCTATCGCTTTTTTGATCCCCGCATCCGCCTGGCTTCCCCCCGGCTGGCAACTTGGCTGGCCCGTGCGGGTCTGATTACGCCGGGCCAGGAAAGCCATCTGGTGGCCCAGGGCGAGGGCTATGTGCCCCTGACCTATCAGGTCTACGCGCAACCCCTGACCCCGGAATGGCAGGCGGCTGTGGCTCTGACCACAGAGCTTTTGGCCGAGATAGCCCGCACTACTGCCGGTATGGGCGCGACAATCGGCGCGGTGTCGATCCCGTCGCCGGAAACCATCTACCCGGAGCGCTGGCAGCGTATTTTGACCCACTATCCGACTATGCAGTCTGGCGTGTGGGATCTCCACCAGCCGGAAGCGCTGGCCGCATCCGCGCTGGATCAGGCAGGGATTCCCACTCTCCTGTTGGCTGATGTTTTTCAGCAGAGTGCATCCGCCGGGCCGTTGCTCTATCTGGAAGAGGACGGCCACTGGACAGCCGCGGGGCACAGCCTGGCCGCGCAGGCGACCGTCCATTTCCTGGATACCAGCGGGCTGATCCCCGCCCTGGCTGGGCATACGCTTACCCCAGCCGTCAAAATTCCGCCCCGCTCCCTTTGGGAATGGATTGTGTTGGTGCTGGTGTTGCTCCTGGCCGGTTCGCTTCTCTGGAATCTGGTAAAGATCGGTCCCGTCCGCTGGACGCGTCAGGTGGGGGCCGGTCTTTCCACCACTGCCGAACTGTTCGGCTATGTGGCCCGGCGACGACAATTCGTTCTGTTGCCCCTGCTGGTCATCCTCCTGGCCTTTGCCGGGCTGCTGATTTTGGCCCAGGCTTCGGTGGTCGGGCCGTTCATCTACACACTAATCTGATGTCTACACTCTTCTTTATTCTGGGCGGCGCACGCAGCGGCAAAAGTGACTACGCGTTGGAAATGGCCCGCGCCCTGGCCGGGGATGGCCCTCTCCTCTTTATTGCTACGGCCCAGCCCGGCGACGCGGAGATGGCCGAACGCATCCACCGCCATCAGTCCGAGCGTCCTGGGCACTGGCAGACCCTGGAAGCACCGCTGGGGGTTGGCACACATCTGCAAGATTATTTGCAGAACCAGTCGCCCAGGCCCGGCGTGGCTGTGTTGGATTGCCTTACGCTGCTCATCGCCAATCTGCTCTTTGCCGAGGGCCAAGAGCCGGAGAACGCGAGCGAGAGCCTGCTGCAGAAACGCATAGACGCAGAGTTGGATAGCCTGTTGGCTGTTCAGAAAGAGGCGGGTATCTCTCTGCTGGTGGTGAGCAACGAAGTGGGGTTGGGAATTGTGCCGGCCGGACGTATCAGCCGGGTCTACCGGGATCTGTTGGGGCGGGCCAACCGTCGGCTGGCCCGGGCCGCCGATCACGCCCATTTTCTGGTGGCCGGCATCCCGCTGGATCTGAAAGCCCTGGGAGCAATGCCCCCAGGGCTTCCTGGCGGGATGGGTGATGGCTGACCACCCCCTCCCAACCTCCCCCAGCTTGGGGGAGGAGTCGATCCAGTTCCCTCCCTAGCAGCCTGTCGGAGTAGCACAGAATAGAACGCGGATGTGGCAGAAAGTGTGGAAAAAACCGGATTTTTGTACTGATCAATGAGATGATAAAACGTAGGTGCGGTTTGTAACCGCACTTCTCCGGGCGAAAGTGCGGTTACAAACCGCACCCTACAGATTTCACGATCTTCTTGATCAGTACAAAAAAGCCGGATTTTTCTCGATTTTATCCGCGA
>JAHDWH010000258.1:0-2015 GCA_023384455.1 Caldilineaceae bacterium
CCAGCGACGTTGCAGGCCCGTCGGACTAACAGTCCGACGTACGAATGGCTATTTTTCAGGGCAGTCGATTGGTTGACCGGTGACGCGGCGGAGGGATCAGCCCAACGGAATGCTCTCCAATTCGTCGATCATCTCCCGGATCACATCGAAGCCGCCCTGCCAGAAGGCCGGGTCGGTCATATCGATGCCCGCTTCGCGCAGGATTGTCTCGGGCCGGGCCGAGCCGCCGTAGGCCAGAATTTTGAGATAGCCGGGTTTGAAGGCGTCGCCCTCCTGCTGGTAACGGCGGTAGAGGGCCAGGACAAGCAGTTGGCCGAAGCTGTAGGCGTAGCAATAGAAGGGGGTGCTGTAGATGTGGGGGATACTCACCCACTCGTGCTGGAACTCCTCGGCCACCTCCACGCTGTCGCCGAACTGCTCGGCCAGATTCGCCATATAAATGGCGTTGAGTTCTTTGGGCGATCTGTTCTTGAGAATAGCCGCGTGGGCCGCTTTCTCAAAAAGCACAAAGTAGGCCTGGCGCATAACCGTCGCGTAGATGTCGTCCACGGCCCCGGCCAGGATGTCCCGGCGCACGGCCGGGTCTTTCTCCTGGGCCAGCAGCTTGTCGGTCATCACCATCTCGGCAAAGACTGAGGCGGTTTCGGCCAGGGGCAGGGAGGAGTGTTGTGTCAGAAGTGAGTGATGCTCGGCCATCATACTGTGGATGGCGTGGCCCAACTCGTGGGCCAGAGTCGCCACATCCCGCACTTTGCCTGTCCAGTTCATCAGCACGTACGGGGTGATTTTGGGGGAGATGGTAGCGCAGAAGGCCCCGCCCCGCTTACCTTTGCGCACTTCGCTGTCGATGTGATTGTCGTCGAAGACCCGCCGGGCCTGGGCCGCGATGCCCTCGTCGAAGCTGGCGAAGGTGTCCAGCACCGAGCGGGCCGCGGCGGAGAACTCGACGGTCTTGTCCGACTGGGCCAGGGGTGCGTATACGTCGTAGCGGCGCAGCTTTTCCATACCCAGCCAACCCGCCTTCAGCCGGAAGTAGCGCTGGAAGAGGGGGGCGTTGCTGCGGGCCGTGTCCAACAGCGCATCCACCGCGGCCGTGGGGATGTCGTTGGCCAGGTTGCGCACGGCGATGGGCGAGTCGAATTTGCGCAGCTCCACATTTTCGTTGGCCCAATCCCGCACCCGGTTAATGTAAATCTGGGCCAGAATGTTGGCCTCGTCGCCGTAGACCCGGTAGAGTTCCTGATAGGCCGCGGCCCGCTGATCCGGATTGGGCGAGTAGACCTGGGCCATCAGTTCGCCCCGGGTCACCTTTTTCGTCTCCCCATCCACCGTCATATCGAATTCCAGCCGGTTGGTCAACATCGAATAGACGGTCAACAGCGCGTCGATGCCGTTGGCGTCTTTGACGTTGATGAGTTGTTCCGACTTTTCATCCAGAGTATAGGGCTTAAAAAGACGCATTTCCTCCAGATAGTGGCGGTAGTCGGGCTGCTCCACCGGGCTGGGCAGGAGACGCTCGGCCTGCCCGTCGTCCAGGCTCTTCCACCAGAGGCTGAAGAAGAGGGTGCGGTTCTGCACGTCGGTAAAGACCTGCTGCATCTGATTGCGGAAGGTGAGCGCGTCGGCGGATTGGGTGTCGGCAGAGAACCAGAGGCTGCCGTAGCCGCCCAATAGCTGGGCCTGCTCGATCAGCGCTTCGTATTGGCGCACCGCGGCCAGCAGAATTTCGGGGTCCATCTCCGGCGAGAGTTTGTCCCGCAATCCTTCAAAGGTGAGGACAGTCTCCTCCACCTGGCCCAGCCGCTCCTCGATCAGCGCCTCGCTGGGTTCTGGCAGCAGCTCGGAGAGGTCCCAGCCGGAGAGGGTGTAGTCGCGGGGTTTTTCGAGTGTTTGTACGGTCATGTATAAAGTTCCTCTACTCAAATGTGTGATTCTCTCGCAGAGGCGGGGGGTCCCCGGGAGAATAAATTTTTATTATAAGAGGGGACCCCCCCCAGGCAGAGCGAAATTGTATA
>JAHDWH010000258.1:2025-8399 GCA_023384455.1 Caldilineaceae bacterium
GAATTTTCGATTCTCTGCGTCTCCGCGCCTCTGCGAGAGCAATTTGCTATCTACTGTGCTTGTGTTTCCAGAATCAGACCCAGCGCTTCTTCTTTGACGGCGGACTCGTCCACCATTGCGCCCAATTCCTCCGGCGAATAGACGCCGCCAAAGGCTTCCAAGGAAGCCTGACCGAGGGCAAGTGAATATCGTTCCTCGACGGTCTGTCGCAGCTCCTCGTTGTTCAGGTAGTATCCGCCAGCCTTCCGCCGCTTGTTGGTAAAAATCACCTGCCGAATCGCGTTGCGAATGGATATCTCCCAGGAGCGGGTCGATCTCTGCTCGGCGTGTTGCTTGATGAGATGGAGGAGCAGAATCGTCACAAAGCTACCCATTTTGTTGATCTTATCATCCAGGCTCATCTCTTCCATCTCCCCGATCAGCACAAGCGCGCTGGCATAGCGCCCCTGTTGGATGTGTTCGCGCAGTTCGAGTAGTTCTTCCATTTCCAGCCTCCTCTCTCAGAAGCCTGCCAAACCATTTCGGCATATTTTACAACATCCGCTTACCAATTGAATCTTGCAACTCACAGCGTACCAAACGAATCTCCGCTTCGAGATCGATAATCGTCTCGAATCCTGGACCAGCCCAAATGCCTTTTAGACTGCGATTTTCCAGTTTCGGCATTTGCGATTCAGCCAGAATCGACGAAACATACGCCATCACAGAGTCAAGTTCAGTCTCTGGGATTTGGGTCAGTGCGTATGTGAGTTCGGAAATTTTTACGGCTGTGTTGTTCATACAATTGTCCTCCTTCGCCAATAGCTCGACACCACCCCATTTCCGTTGCCCTACGAAAATGGATCAGCGCCGGTTGAGCGGTGTCCCTTCGATAAACTCAGGACGCCGCCTGAGCCTGTCGAAGGGTAGGCGGATGCTGTTTCCCGCCGTATCGCTTGTACTGAGCCTGTCGAAGTGAAACCCAGCGGGTAGGAAGAACCGTCTCGTCAACCCGTTCGCTTGGTTTCGATACGCCTCGAAGACTCGGCTACTCAACCGGCGCTCACTGATCCGATATTAATCCTCCGTCGCCAGACGGCGCAGGACCGTGTGCAGAATCCCGCCGTTCTTGTAGTAGTTGACCTCGACCGGCGTGTCCAGACGGCTGTGGACGGCGAATTCTGTCACCCGCCCGTTTTCGCCGGTGGCGCGCACGGTGTACTGCTGGCCGGGGGCCAAATCTTCGCTGAGACCGATGATGTCGAAGGTCTCGAAGCCGCTCAGGTCCAGGGAATGCGCGTTCTGGCCGCCCACAAATTCCAGGGGCAGCACGCCCATCCCCACCAGATTGCTGCGGTGGATGCGCTCGAAACTCTCGGCGATGACGGCGCGCACGCCCTGCAACTGGACACCCTTGGCCGCCCAGTCCCGGCTGGAACCGGTGCCGTACTCCTTGCCCGCCAGAATAATCAGGGGCGTGCCCTCCTGCATATAGCGTTCGGCCGCAGTCCAGATGGGCAACTGCTCCATTGTGGGGATGTGGACGGTCAGCCCGCCTTCGGTGCCGTCGAGCATCTGGTTTTTGATGCGGATGTTGGCGAAAGTGCCCCGCATCATCACTTCGTGGTTGCCCCGGCGGCTGCCGTAGCTGTTCCACTCGGAGCGCTCTACGCCGTGGCCGGCCAGATAGTTGCCAGCCGGGCTGTCTGCGGCAATCGAACCCGCGGGGCTGATGTGATCGGTGGTTGTGCTGTCGGGCATGACCGCCAGGACCCGGGCCCCCACAATCTGCTGCACAGGCGACACTTCCGCGCTCATCCCCACAAAGAAGGGCGGCTCCTGAATGTAGGTGCTGTCGGGATTCCAGTTGTAAATGTCGCCGCCGGTGATGGCGACTGCGTTCCACTGCTCGTTGCCGGAGAAGACGTTGCCGTACTCTTCGGCAAAGATAGCTGGGTTCAGGCTGCGGCGGATTTCGTGCTGAATCTCCTCCTGGGTGGGCCAGACGTCGGCCAGATAGACCGGCTCGCCCGTGGGGTCGTAGCCCAGGGGATCGACGGTCAGGTCGATGTTCATTGTACCGGCGATGGCGTAGGCGACGACCAGGGGCGGCGAGGCCAGGAAGTTGGCCCGCACGTCCGGGCTGATGCGCCCCTCGAAGTTGCGGTTGCCGCTCAGCACCGAAGCCGCCACCAGATCACCCGCGTGGATGGCCTGGCTGATGGGTTCGGGCAGGGGGCCGGTGTTGCCGATGCAGGTGGTGCAGCCGTAGCCCACTGTGTGGAAGTTGAGGGCCTCCAGATAGGGGGTCAGGCCGCTGTTTTCCAGATAGCGGGTGACGACCTTCGAGCCGGGGGCCAGGCTGGTCTTGACCCAGGGCTTGACATCCAGTCCCCGCTCCACGGCTTTCTTGGCCAACAGACCCGCGCCGATCATCACCGACGGGTTGCTGGTGTTGGTGCAGGAAGTAATCGCGGCCACCACCACATCCCCGTGGCCGATTTCGAATTGGGTGTTCTTGAAATTGACCGGCACTTTCTTGTCCACATCGCTGCTCTCCAGCCCAAAGCCCTTCGCCCCCACCGGCGCGGTGAGCATAGCCTTCCACTTGGGTCCCAGCCCGGCCAGATTGATGCGGTCCTGGGGACGCTTTGGCCCGGCCAGGGCGGGCACAACCGTGCCCATATCCAGGGTCAGGCTGTCGTTGAAGAGGGGATCGGGTGTGTCGTCCGTGCGGAAGAGGCCCTGCTCCTTGGCGTAGCGCTCCACCAGATCGACCAGCGCTTCGTCCCGGTTTGTGCCCACCAGATAGCGCAGGGTCTCGTCGTCCACAGGGAAATAGCCCATGGTGGCGCCATATTCCGGGGCCATATTGGCGATGGTGGCCCGGTCGGGCAGGCTCAGCTTGCTCAGGCCGGGGCCGTAGAATTCGACAAATTTGCCCACCACGCCCTGCTGGCGCAACATCTCTGTCACCCGCAGCACCAAATCCGTGGCTGTAGCGCCGTCGGGCAGGCTGCCGGTGAGCTTGAAGCCCACCACATCGGGCAGGAGCATATAGATGGGCTGGCCCAGCATGACGGCCTCGGCTTCGATGCCGCCCACACCCCAGCCCAGCACGCCCAGGCCGTTGATCATTGTGGTGTGGCTGTCCGTGCCCACCAGGGAATCGGGATAGGCTTCGAGCGTGCCGTTGACCTTGCCCGTCTGCACGACCTTGGCCAGATATTCCAGGTTGACCTGATGGACAATGCCCGTGGCCGGGGGCACGACGCTGAAATTGTCGAAGGCCTGCTGGCCCCATTTGAGGAATTCGTAGCGCTCGATATTGCGCTCGAATTCCCGCTCGGCGTTGAAATGCAGGGCGAAAATGCTGCCGAAACGGTCCACCTGCACGCTGTGGTCGATGACCAGATCCACGGGGACCAGAGGGTTGATCTTCTTGGGGTCGCCGCCCATACGGGCCATGGCGCTGCGCAGCGCGGCCAGATCGACGACGCTGGGCACGCCGGTGAAGTCCTGCAGGACGACCCGGGCCGGTTTGAAGGGAATCTCCACTTGTGGATTGCCGCCCGCGTTCCAGCGGGCAATCGTCTCCACATTCTCCTGGGTGATCTCAAAGCCCTCGGCCTGGCGCAGGGCGGCCTCCAGCATCACTTTGATGGAGAAGGGGAGCTGGCTGACCGGGGCCACCCCGGCCTTTTCCAGCGCATCCAGCCGGTAGATGGTGACCGGGCCGCTGTCGGTGTTCAGTGTGGAGCGTGCATTAAAGTAGTCTTGTCGTGCCATTGGATGTGCCTTTCCGTGCTGAAGGATAGAACGCGGATTTGGCGGAAAGAACGGATGGACGCGGATTTTCATTGGGCGTCGATGGCTCTCTTTTGTTCCGCCAGCGATTTCTCCCCACTATACCAGCGGTGAAGGGGGAATGTACAATTTTGGGGGTGGGATGGTGCAAGGTGGTGGGGAAGTGGGCGGTAAGCGGGTGCATTTCACTTTTTGGGCAAATGAGTGGGTGGTGGCACCCACTCCGGGATGAAGTCCCCCGGCGGCGTAGTCTACGAGTTCTCTCGCCCTAAAACCGAGATACACCCCGGTAAGCAAGCTGATTGACATCACAATTAAGAGTAGGTATACTGGCAATTATCATTCGATGGAGCAAATTTCGCATGACACCCTTGTGACCTAATTTGGGGCGTTCGGGACAATCATCCCTAAGAGTTGCAAGCAGACCTTTTTGAGTAGCAGGAATAGGATGATTCTTTTGGAAAGGATATCTTGTCATGCAGTGCAAATATTGTGAAGGCTGTGGTGTTATTGTTACAATTGAACGGGGCTTTACCACCTTTGAAGAAGCTGGGCATAACAGTGGAAAGCCATACACGCGGGAGCATCGACAGGACTGCAAGTACTGTAATGGTACAGGTCAGCAGGTATACAGGGAATGCTATCGGTGTCATGGCAAGGGGTCTTATGAGAAGATTGAAAAAGGTGTTAGAAAGTGCCATTCGTGCAATAGTACAGGCTTCATTTTGAAAGTTGATGGCACTCATAAGAACAAGGAGCGCTGCCCCTCTTGTCATGGCATCGGGCAAGAGCACTATGAACACCGCTTGCAGGAAAAATGCCCGAATTGTGCGGGAAATGGAAAGGTGAGATTGACCGCGGAAGAAATAGCGGAAGAAAAAGCCAGAGTGGAAGCGCAGCAGCGTGCTTGGAACGTCGAAAATGCCCGACGGATTGCGGAGGAAGCTCAACGACGCGCTAACTTAAAGATACGCGAAGATAAGCTATGCGCCGAGGGTCGGTGCCTGATATGCGAAAAGCCTTTGGGATTTTTCCAGAGACTGGTTCACAGAAAAGCGCATTTCAGTTGCAAATAGATGACATGGCGATCCTCAACCAGATTGGTCCGTCTCCCCCTACAAACATTCAGCCCGTAAACTTGAACGGGCTGAATTATTATCTAAAGTATCCGTACCAGATTCAGGACATTGAGTGGGATGGTTTGGGAGATTATTACGATCTGCCAGAGATGGCTATATCCATCGGCAGTTTTTATTTTGGCTGTAAAGTTAAGTATATTTTTCCATATTGTGGCTTAACCGATCTGCTCTACCTTTTGTTTTCGGTTGTGCCGTGTAAAGGGGTTTTTCTTTTGAAGAATGAATACCCCTATTACATGTACATTCTGGATAAAATGCAAATTCCATTTCGAGAACTCCAGTACAATTTAAGCGGCAGCACGTTGCCAAACTGGCGTCTGCCTCAAGACAGTTCCGGCCATATCTTCCTGATTTCCCGCCCAAACTCCATTTTTGGCAACTCCTATGAACTCGCTGCCATTGAATGCTTGGTGGGTGCTCATCCCCAAGTTTTGTTTATAGTGGATGAAGCCTACCACGTGTTTTCCTCAAAAGCATCCGCGTTGAGTCTACTGGAAAAGTACCCAAACATCGTTTGCCTCAAATCCGCAAGCAAGGAATTTTCGTTGCCTGCTATCCGGTTGGCCTGGCTTTTCACCCAAAATACAGAATTATTAAATAGCCTCTACAATCGGACCTTTAACACAGTATCGCGCTTAAGTGAAATCTGGATAAAGCATATTGTCATGAACCAGAGACAACGTCACACGGATAACATCATCTATCTTATGAACGAACGAGCGCGCGTGGAGGATAGCATTTCTAATCCGCGCCTAAAAGTTTTAAAGGGCAGTGAAACGTGTATGTACATGATCAGCATGGAGCACAAAACATACCACCATCTCAAATCGATCTGCGAGCAGGAATTGATTTCGCCGCTTTTTTTCAATGATACGGATATCTACAAGCGATTTATGTCCTACGACAACAGTACATATTATGTGCGTTTCAACGTATGGAGTGAAGAGACAGATAACCGAGTTATTCGCATTTTAAACAGTTTGACAATATCAGAATAGTCAGTGTGAAATGTGTGGCAGGAATACTTTCTGACTATACTGATGTTAATTTGAGACTTACAGCTTTCGGATTGAAGTCACAGGGATCCTCTGTGCAGTGCCCAGAGGGGCTGTTTGCCACGCAAATTGAGAACAGCGCTAAAGTCGAGCAGCCCACGCTCGGCTTTTCTGTTACAGTTACAGTTTCAACCGGCGCTGGTCGTTCGTTGTCCCGCCAATGCCTCCAACCGCGCCGCCGTCCTTGCCAGCATACCCGCCCGCCGAATCAATTCGGTGTCTGCGGCTGTGGCAGCTATGGGAAACCCGTTGAAACGGGTTGGGATTCCCGCGCCAGTGCGTTTCAACGCACTTTGCATAGCAGCCGTCGGTTTCAACCGGCGCTGGTCGTTCGCTGGTCCGCCCGCCGAATCAATTCGGTGTCTGCGGCTGTGGCAGCTATGGGAAACCCGTT
>JAHDWH010000259.1 GCA_023384455.1 Caldilineaceae bacterium
CGACCGCCGACGGCAGACGAGGGTTTCGGGGTCTGCCGTCGGCGGTCGGCTGTCCTGCTTATTTACCCCGCAGACGGGATTTGAGGGTATCCCAGCGGGTGGTTTGCAGTTCCTGGGGGGTAGGTGCGGTTTCCTCGTCCAGGGCAAAGAGGATATTCAGCCGGTCGCCCTCGTATTTAGCCCCGGCCACTTCCAGGCGGGCCAGACCGATAGGCAGGCTGATATTGCGTTTCCAGTTGCCGATATGGACAATCAGCTCATCCACAACGCTGCGGTGGAGTTTCACATCTTCCTTTTGCACCATCGGCAGAGCCAGGCTGAGCACATATTGGCCGTCCTGTTGGAAAATTTGCTGAGGACGCCCGGAATAGAAACTCAGCGAAGGATCACCGGCTCCTCCCCGTATTGGATCCGGGCCAAAGACAGTGACCGCGGTCAGGCGCAACATCTCCTCGCCCATCACCTCCTGGCCGAACATTGGCACGCGAAAAATAGGCAGGGGCTGGAATGCTTCATCGATAAAACGCAGATTCTCCTGCTGCGCGGCTTTCCACTGATCAAAATAGCTGTCTGAAAGCTCCGTGGGAAAGATGCGGTTGCAGACCACCGCATCCACGGCATAACCATACAGACTGAGGTAGGTGTAGGCCCGCTGGGCTTCTTTGATGACCATCTTTTCTGGGTTCAGGACCAGCCGCATACTGCTGATACTACTGTCATTTAGCAGTCTGCTGGTACGCTCCAACACCTCCACCAAATCCTCGATGCTTTCAAACACATCATCCCCGGGCAGGGGCATATCGCTAAAGGCTTTCATCACAGGGCGGGCGATCTGAATGGTTTTGCGCTGGAAAGGGAATATCTTTTCGATGTACCAGCGGGCCATTTCGGGAAAGCTGAGCAATTGCAGGGTGGAGCCCGTGGGCGCGGCGTCAATCACAATCACGTCGTAGTCACCGCTCTCGGCCAGATGGGTGATCTGCATCAGACTCGCCAGCTCCTCCATCCCCGGCAGAACGGAAGTCTCCTCCGCCACCAGCGCATCCATTCCCCGCCAGGCAAAGACGACGTTCAGATAGCTCTGCACCCGTCCCCAATATTTATCCATCTGATGGAGAAGATCGATCTCCTGTCCCCACAGATTGGGGGCCAGCACTTTTAGTTCGTTGCCGATGCGTGTGTCGAAACTGTCACCCAGGCTGTGGGCGGGGTCTGTGCTGAGAACGACCGTACGGTAGCCAAGCTCGGCGCAGCGCAAGGCGGTGGCCGCGCTCAGTGTAGTCTTGCCCACCCCCCCTTTGCCTGTGTAGAGAAGAATACGCATAGAAATTGACCTGCTTTCACCCGGTTCTGTAGGAGTAGAATATACGCGAAAAGTGGCTGCTCACCCCCACCCAACCTCCCCCACATTGGGGGAGGAGTCGATCCAGTTCCCTCCCCGGAATGGGGAGGGGTAGGGTGGGGTGGCTGAACAGCTACCACGGAAAAACGAAACCGGGTGGATTCCCGGTTATCTACCCAGAGAATCCGCCCCGGTCTGCTACCTCATCATTCCTCGACCCACTTCTGTCTACGAAGCGGCTACCGGCAAATCAGCCGGTGGATTGTTGACCAGTTCGCCAAATATCCACGCCCCGCTCTCCAGTTTCAGCCAATCACCCGCTTCGTTGCGGCCAATGATAACCAGCGCCGTGCCAGCGGTGATTGATCCGACCCGATCAAAAGTTGTGCCTGGGCCAGAGCGCAGGTTGGCATCCACCGCAGCACTGCTCTTGGCTGGGGTTGGGCTCTCTGTCTCGCCGGCAGCCGGTGCTTCGGCGGCGGGTGTCTCGGCCGGGGCGCTGCTATCTTCCCCGACAACTGGCAGATTGGCCGGGGCGTTGTCCACCAGTTCGGCAAATATCCACGAGCCATTTTCGAGCTTCAGCCAATCACCCGCGGCATTCTTGCCAACCAACACAAGCGTCTGGCCCGCCTGGGCCGAGCCTGTAAGGGTCGCTGTCGTATTGGGCGCAGCCCGTAGATTCGCCAGGGTATTAGCCGTCGCCGCGGCGGCGCTGGCCCCCGGCGGGGTTGCAGGGGCTGGTGCGCTGGGGGCAGGGGTGCTGCCCACGGGAGTTCCATCCGCATTCACCTGGGGTACATCCGGCGCGCTGGCCAGCAGTTCGCCAAAAATCCACGAACCGCTGTCCAGCAGATACCAGTTGTCCGTGGCAAATTTGCCGACAACCGTTACATCTGTGCCAAAGTTTGCCCCGCCTACTCGCTCAAATGTGCCGCCGGGGCCGGAACGCAGATTGGCATCGGCATTGACGGTTACGACGACTGGGGTGGCGGGCGCAGATGGAGTCACAGACGCAGCTGCATCAGGGGTTGCAGGCGTGGCCGCATCCGGGGTCGTCACCGGATTTGCCAACGCAATGGGGACGGGCGGCTTATTCGCCAATGTCCCAGCGGGCAGCCAATTGCCATTCTCCAACTGATACCATTCGCCTGTTTCATCCTGGGCAGAAACCAGTACAGTCGCCCCGGCGGCCACCAGCCCCACCGAGTCAAAGTCCAGGCCGGGGCCAACGCGCAAATCAGCCTGACCGATAACAGCCACGGGAATCGTCACGGATGGCAAGGCTGATGTGTCGGGCGTTGGCTGAGTGGTAGGTGAAGGAAGCGGTGGCAGGGTGGGCTGGGGCACGGAGGTTGGCGTCGGCACATCGGTTGGTACGGCGGTCGGTTGTATTTCCGGCAGGGGCGTAGCTGTTTCGACAGTTACGATTGGCTCGCCCGCCTCTGGTGAGGGTTGAGCCGGACTTAAGCCAAGTCTGCCAGCCAATTCCGGTCCTGCCAATTGCTCCAATTGTTCCCCGATCTGCGTCGGGATAAATTGGCCGAGACCGGAGGTCAAGGCCAGATAGGGGACGCCGATGATCAGGGCAAGCCAAAAGATGCTCACGACGACTGCGAGTACCCTCTTCATATCCCCTACCTTTCTGTAGCGCTCAATATGACACGATATCAGTATGACACGTTAGCCGAAGATGCCGCGATGTTCCGCCAATCCTGTGCGTAGACTACTGGGAAAGTGTAACACAGGATTTTGTGGACCACAATTGACCGCGGCTCATCATTCTGCTACGCCACAGACAATCAAATGCAAATGTTTTGCTAATCCGTTCTTAATCTTTTTCCAATACTATTGGGGTATACTGGGAGTTGCCGCAAAAGCACGGGGAGGGATAACCAATCTGTCAGCTCAATTGGGTCTGAGCAGTCTACCGCTGCTCGGACAAGAACCCATTGGTTGAGCGACACAACTCGACTTCACTTTTGTCATAGGGCTATCGCGCGCGATTTCGACAAGAACGATTTTGTATCGTACAATTATTGAGCATATTTTGAACAAGTATCTTCAAGATGTCCTGCAATATCCTTCGTAAGGATCAGCAGGCAAAATGGCATCCGCACTCATCGGCGCATAGGCAACCTTTTGCAGCCATTCTCGTATTTGAGTTTGCGGCCAGAGATATTCCAGCCACAGAACAGGAAAGGGAAGCACTTATGTCTTTCGAGAGCGTCTTTCAACGACCGGCAGTTCAAAAACAATCGGCCAGTCATCCCACGCTCAATTTACCCCAGATGCTTATGGATCTGACCAGCGACGATCCAACCTTTCATCGCCATATGCGTATGCGCACTTTTCGGCGTGGTGAAGTTTTGGCGGATACAGAGAGTCTGCAACGTCAGATGTTTGTGCTGATGACAGGAAGCGTACATATGGTATGTACCAATAACGAAGGACGCCGGCTGGTGATCGCGACACTGGAAGCAGGGGCCGTCTTTGGCGAAGGTGCGCTGACCAATCCCGGCGAACCCAATGTATTTGCAGAAGCCGCCACAGACGGAACCCTGTGGAATATCCCCGCCACAGAGGCCCGCAGTATGACGATTCAGTATCCGATTCTTGGCTGGGGAATGCTGCAAACCTATGGGCGTCGTCTCCAACAGGTAGAAAACAGCCTGGAAGATGTGGCCTACAAGAAGTTACCAGAACGGTTGGCCGCGCTGTTGGTAGAGCTTGGCGAAGAGACGAATGGAACGATTCGGGGGACCAGCCATCAGGCGCTGGCAGACCGATTGGGCACCTATCGGGAGACGGTGAGCGCGATTCTGCGGGATTTCAAGCGTCAGTCGTTGGTCACCCTTGGCTACCGGCGGATCGAAATCGTCGATTTCGATATGCTCAAGGAGATTGCAGGAATCTGGGATTGGTAGCCTTTTCAGAAGATTCAGAAGTTCGACTTTTTCCGAAAAGTCGAACTTCTGAATCTCCAACGCATACACCTCCACATCTGAATCCCCAATTTTTACATATTTTACGTGGAATTGCCCTGATTTTTTAACATTCTCGTAGTTGACGTTTGTCAGATAAATTGCTATAATACTCGCTAACGCACGTTATACCACCTCGCCTACGGATTCGACTCCCGAAAAGTTTCGATAGTAAATGTCGTTGGTTGTCTCCACTTTTGCGGTTAAAACGAACGCGTGAACGACACGAATCATCGAAATCCCACCGGTTTTTTGTCTCCGGCCTATCCAAAAATTCGCGAGCGAGCGCAGCTTTAACGAAATGCCCTGCCCGGGAAATTACCTCCTGTTTCCAATTTGATCCACCCAAATATTCTGACTATACCGATTCCCCTGAAATTATTTCCCGTTTGCGAGGGCAGCTGCCTGTGAGCTGCTTCGTTAAACGTTATCAACAACTCCGCCTGGTATCAATCCAAATGGACTGGCTCCGTCAACCGACAGGCCAGGGATGCCCCCCGCGTTGTGTTCATTGGCCTCCGCACAGAGACCCAAATTTCTTTTGAACCAGTGTGTGTAACAAACACCTATTGATAGAGGCTTACGTATGGAACCGCTTACAATGACAATGGCTGAACTTGAGGATCTGACGCTGGATGGGCTGCGCGATGTGGCCCGTTCGATGGAGATCACCGGCTATACCCGACTCAAGAAATACGACCTGATTATGCGTCTGTTGCGCGCCAATGCCGAGCAGCAGGGCTACATCTTTGGTGGTGGTATTTTGGATGTGGTGCAGGATGGTATTGGATTTCTGCGCAGCGAACATCTGCTACCCGGCCCCGATGATGTCTATGTCAGCCAGAGTCAAATCCGCAGATTTGGCCTGCGTACAGGGGATCTGGTGGCCGGTCAGGTCCGCCCGCCCAAAGAGACCGAAAAGTATTTTGGCCTGCTCAAAGTGGAAGCCGTCAACGGGCTGGACCCCGAAGAGGCCAAACGTCGCCCCCATTTTGAAAAAATGGTCCCCATCTTCCCCGACGAGCAGGTGCTGCTGGAGACAAAGCCCAGTCTGCTGGCCACCCGGCTGATCGATCTCCTGGCACCCATTGGCCGGGGTCAGCGCGGACTGATCGTCAGCCCACCCAAAGCGGGCAAGACAACGATTCTCAAACGCATTGCCAATGGCATGTCGGCCAACTACGACGATCTGCACCTGATGGTTGTTCTCATCGGTGAGCGCCCGGAAGAGGTGACCGATATGGATCGCTCGGTAGACGCCGAGGTGATCAGCAGCACTTTCGACGAACCCGTGCAGAATCATGTGCGGGTGGCCGAGATGGCATTGGAACGGGCCAAACGGCTGGTAGAAGGCCAGCGGGATGTAGTCATTCTGCTGGACAGCATTACACGTCTGACCCGGGCCTATAACCTGACTGTACCCCCTTCGGGGCGTACCCTCTCCGGTGGTATCGATCCGGCTGCCCTATACCCGCCCAAACACTTCTTTGGTGCTGCCCGCAACATTGAAGAAGGGGGCAGTTTGACAATCATCGCCACCTGTCTGGTGGACACGGGCAGCCGTATGGATGATGTGATCTACGAAGAGTTCAAGGGCACGGGCAATATGGAGCTGCACCTGAACCGACGCCTGGCCGAGCGGCGCATCTTCCCGGCTATCGACATCGAACGCAGCAGTACCCGGGCCGAGGAAAAGCAGATGGACGCAGAGACCCTGGCCAAAGTTTACACCCTGCGCCGGATGATCGATGCCATGGGTGGTGGCAACGAAGCCATTCTGCCCATTTTGGAACGGCTCAGCCGCACCCGTACGAATCAGGAGTTTCTGGACACGCTTGTCAAATAGGACGAGATAGTGACGCGCAAGGCCCGCAATTTGTCTCGACCAATAGCGGGCCGTGCGCGTCTTTTCTGCTGAAATTGGGACGACTACAGTATACACATGACCTACGTTTGATATACGAATATCCCACAATCCATTCGATCCACTCTTTTTTGATACCTATTTGCTCAATTGGAATTTGTCAGCTTTTGTGGCTGTGCTATAATGCGCAACGAATGTGGTCGGCGATTGTATGGATACTTCCACTTCATTTGTCAGCGATTCTTGTGATATTCTTGTGAAGTACAGTTGCCGGTCAGGTGTACGATACTCTAGTGTTCGCTACGCAGAGTTGAGAAGCAGACGGAAAAACCCATCGAAATAGTCTTCAATGGACTGCGGCCCCCGGTCGCTGCTCCGGAATTACACTGTTCCGTTCTGCAATGCGGCTCTGAGGAGAAAACAATGCCGTCATCCGAACCATTTGGTGTCGATGGTGAACTGCAATTTGGACGTTCGTTAAAACCTAATAGCTTCGCCGAAAGGCCGCAAAGTCGAGGGGTTGATAGACCAGCCTCCCGCACAGCAGACGAGACACTCCCTCAGGTCTCTCGTTTCGGCGAAGCAGCCAACAGCAAATGGATCCCCTCCATCGCTGAGACACACCGTCCAGAGCCAGAGACAAATAAAAATTCCAATGGACTGAACGAAAACCTGCCGTTTCGGGCGTCCCGTTACCCACAGACCCATCCTGCCGGATTGAATGCTTCGGCATTTGGCCCGGTCAGCGGTGCGGGCAGCCAGTACAGCGCTGGAACATTGGCCGCCGAAGGGGTGAAGGAACTGGAAACCCCTAATGTCTTTGCCAACCTGCGCAGGCTGGTCCAGGCTTTCCTGGGTGATCAGATTTCACCCATCCGTCTGGCAAGCCATCTGGCGGTGATTGCCGTGGCTGCGGCTGTGTTGATAGTCAGCCAGGTGGAGCTGCCCGACTGGCAATTCTCGTTGCGCAGCCTGCCCGAAGACGGACTATTCGCTCCCTCTCAAACTGCTAACTCGGTGGCTGGCGGAAGCGCTGTGGTGGAAGCAGCCTTCCAGCGAGCTGTGATCCCTCTGACAATCCCCCAGACACAACCCATTCTGCCAGCAGTTCAAGAAGTTGTCGCGCCGGCACAGGCAGGCCCTTCGCTGGTTTCCGCACGCGAGCAGATCGAGACATACAATGTGCGCTCCGGGGATACAGTTTTGGGGATCGCCGCCAAATTCAATCTGCAGCCGGAAACGATTCAGTGGGCCAACCCAGAGTTGGAAGCCAATCCCGATATGCTGCGCATTGGCGATCGGCTGGTAATCCTGCCGACCGATGGCGTTCTGCATGTGATTCAGTCCGGCGACACGCTCTCGACAATTGCGGCCAAATACAAAGTAACTACAGAGGCGATTGTGGGCTTTGGTCTGAATCGTATGGCCGACAGCAGTACGCCGATCGCGGTGGGCCAGCAGTTGATTATTCCCGGAGGCAACAAACCCTATATCGCCAAACAGGTTTTGGCCTATAGTGGACCGGTTCCCGCAGGGGCATCCCAGGGCAGTGGCGCGTTGGCCTGGCCGACCAGCGGCACGATTAGCCAGCCCTACTGGAACGGTCACCGGGCGATTGATGTGGGCGCATGGACTGGCACAGCCATCGCGTCGGCCGATAGTGGCTATGTGATCGCCGCCCGCACAGGCTGGAACAACGGCTACGGAACAATGGTAATGGTCGATCACGGCAACGGCTATGTCACTCTCTACGCGCATATGAACAGTATCTTTGTGCGTCAGGGCGAGAGCGTTTCCAAAGGCCAGCAGCTTGGCACCGTAGGCAACACAGGCAACTCTACCGGCTCCCATCTTCATTTTGAAGTGCGTTATCAGGGCGTGCCTCGCAACCCCTTCAACTTCTTGCCGTAAACTGGCAACAAAAAAGGGGCGGAGACCAGTACTGGTCTCCGCCCCTTTTTTGTTGTTGGTATCTGTTCAGCCATCCCACCCTACCCCTCCCCATTCCAGGGCGGGAGGCGGATCGACCCCTCCCCCACTGTGGGGGAGGTTGGGTGGGGGTGAGTCCAGGACGAGAAGCGGATCGACCCCTCCCCCACTGTGGGGGAGGTTGGGTGCTTTCAAGGGTAGGTTTTTTCTGAATGGGCAAGATTTAGGCATAGTGTGAGGTG
>JAHDWH010000260.1 GCA_023384455.1 Caldilineaceae bacterium
TCATTTCGTGGACAGTGCGACGCACCGGATGGAACTTATTTCTTGACGAGTCCTATGTATCAGCAGCCCGCAGTCGCCAGTCCAAAGTTCTGAGCCAAGTCTGAGCGCGTTGCGGTCTGTTGAGTATACGCCTGGCCTGCAATGCCAGTCAAAGCATCCGGCAGAGCCAAGTATACCTCCTGCGACAGGTCGGTAATCAGTGAGCCGTCTGTGGCGTCCCGCTCATTATAGCACAGGAAATACAGTGCGTAGACCCGCCAGGTTTTGGAAAACCTGGCGGGTCTACGCGTCCAGCAGGGCCAGCAAAGCGCTGGTGATGGCGGATAAATCGGCCCGCGTGTCCAGACGGTCAAAGCAGTTGGCTGGCAACACATCCCCCACCAATTCGGCCAGTCGGTCCATCGCCACTACCGCGTACCAGCGGGAGTTGGCGATGTGGGGATAGCGCAGAGATATCTGGTGTAGAGCCGCTGCCTGGGGCAACTGACCGGCCTGGGCCAGCACCAGACCGGCCGCGGGTAAGCTTTTGATAATCAAAGAATAGGCTCCGGTAGCACGCATATTCTTTATGCCCCCGCTCAGACGCGGCCGGATATCCGTCACTTCACCCACGGTAAGTTGGGCGTATATCAGATTACTTAGATAGGCTTCCATCTGGACATCTGCCCAATGTTGGACTCGTGTGTGATAGATTTCGTTGAGAATGCGATGCCCCTCGTCCCAATGACCCATCCCCAGATGCGCCCGCCCCACAGTACGCAACAGGAAGGGGTGCTCCCAGCCAAAGCTCTTTTTCCACGCCTGAACACAACCGCTTGCTATATCGAGGGCTGCTTCGTAGCGGCCGAGATGGATATAGACCCGGGCCAGGGCATTTTGCAGGAAAGGAAATGGAATGGAGTGGGCAACGCCCAATTGTTGATAGCGATCAATTATCGCCTTTAGTACATCGGCAGCCTCATCAAAACGCCCTGCTGAGCTTTTAATGAGACCTGAGCGAGTGCGCAGAGTCATTTCAAATGTGCTATCGTTCTGATTAAGAAGAATACCGTCGTTGATAATCTGCTCTGCTTCGTCTACCTGCCCCATTTCTTCGAACACGCGGCTCAATCTGTCCAGCACACTGATTAAGCCGCCCTTATCCCCTATCCTTTCGGCTATCTCCCGGGCGGCGGTGAGTCTCTCTTTGGCCTGCGGGAAATGCCACACGAAAACTTCCAGATTGCCAAGTTCGCGTAGCGCTCTGACCAGCCACCAAAGGTCACCCAATTCTTCAAAAAGGGCCACAGCCTGGGTCTGTTCCCTGGCTGTGCGCGCGAGGTGTAAGTCCCCCATCACCAGACCACCCCGGTGCAAGCAGAGAAAGGCCCGTATGGCACGGGTATCTGTACCCGCCAAGTCCGGATGGTTCAAAGATTCCAGACAGTGCTCCATCATTTCGGCGGAGGCTTGGGTGTGGCCCTCAAAGTGCAAGAAGATAGCGTGCCAGCCTTGCAGACGCAGATGCAGGAGTCGGTTCTCCGCGTCCAATGGATCGCCCAGACCAGTAACCCCCTGCTCCATTGCCGATTCGCCTTCGCTCCGATATTGAATCCGGTTGTAGAAGATGCCCAGGCTTTCTAGCGCGCTGGCAATGTGGGCGATGTCGTGATTTTCTGCGGCCCACCGCCACCCGGCGCGGATATTTTGCAGGTTCACCTCCATCTCTGCAAAAGCGACCTCCTGTCCCCGCCCTTTGATCGCCCTTTCCCGCTGGGCCGCAAAGTCGAGAAACCAGCGGCTATGGCGCTGGCGTACCCCGCTGGACTCACCCGCGGCCTCCAACCGCTCCCCGGCGAACTGGCGCACCAGTTCGTGCAAACTGTAGCGTCCATCCTCCCCCCGAATGAGCAGCGACCTGTCGGCCAGGACGGCCAGGGTGCGCAGGGCCGCGCCGGCCACAGCCTGGGCAGCCTCCCGGTTGAAACCACCCACAAAGACGGAGAGAGCCGCCAGCGCACGCTGCCCGGCACTGTCCAGCCGCGCCCAGCTCTGCTCGTAGACAGCCTGGATGCTGCGATGGCGGGCAGCCAAGTCGTTCAGGTCTACGGCCAATAAGCCGAGTCCCTGGCTGATCTCCTCGGCGATCTCGCTGGGCGAAAGGATGTCTGTCCAGGCTGCGGCCAGCACCAGACCCAGCGGCATCCCGCCCACCAATTGGCAGATGCGGACAATCGCTTCCCTCTCCGGCGCGGGGTCGAAATACAGGTGCAGGCGGCGGGCCGACTGGACAAAGAGTGCGATGGCTTCAGACCCGTTGTCTTCGGCCAGGGCCTTTTGCTCTGGCTCTGGATAGTCCATCCCACCCAAGCGGAAGATCGTCTCGGCCTGGAGTCGCAGTCGCTCCCGACTGGTCACCAGCAGGTGCAGCCCCGGCGCGGTCTGGAGCATCTCGACCAGCAATTCGCCCCCGTCAATCAGATGCTCGAAGTTGTCCAGCAGCAGGAGCAGACGCCGCCCGGCCAGATGCGCCAGAAGCTGTTGCTGGGGAGGGCGGGTATCGTTCTGGTATTGGGTGGGGAGCGCGGCCAGAATGGCCGACGCAAGGGCTGCCGGGTTCTCCACCGCGGCCAGGGGCACGAAACAGACGCCGTCGGGGAAGTTCTCCTGTTCGCCCGCCGCCACGGCCAGGGCCAGGCGGCTCTTGCCCATCCCGCCCGCGCCCAGAATTGTGACCAGCCGCTGGGTGGGGTCGGCCAGCAGTTCGCGCAGCGCGGCAACCTCTCGCGCCCGCCCGACGAAAGGGGTCGTTTGAGCGGGGAGGGTGGAAGGGTGAAGGGGTGGCAAAGCGAGAGGGTGACGGGGTGAATTGCTGTGTACCCTGCCATCTTGCCACTCTGTCATTTTGTCAGGTCGGAATCCGCTCCGATAGCGTTCGTACAACCCTGCGGTCTCCGGGGACGGCGGCACGCCCAGTTCCCGTCCCAGCGCATCCACGCAGCGCTGCCAGGCTTTGCTGACCCCGGCCAGATCGCCCAGCGCTGCGTAGGCTGTCATCAGCGCCCGATAGGCAGGCTCCGGCGTGTGGCCCAGGGCAATCCACCTCTCAGCCTGCTCCAGTGCGTCCCGCCAGCGCTGCTCGGCCAACAGCAGTTCGAGCAGGCGGGCAGAGCGTTCCTCAAAACGGGCGTGCAGCCGCTCCCGCTCCAGCGACACCCAATCCTCGTAGAAGCCGGGCAAGAGTTCTCCGCCATAGGCTGTCACCGCCAGCGCCACCTGCGCAGCACTTTTGTTCGCCTCTCCGTTTTGCAGCAACAGGTCCACGTCAAGCTGATAGGCCGCGCCCGAACGCCAGGTGATGCTCATCTGGTCGGCCTGCACATAGCCGTCGGGGATGACCTGGCGCAGCTCCCACAGGGCGTGGCGCAGATTGCCCCGGGCGTTTTTTTCCGTCGAGTCGGGCCAGATTGTCCCGGCGACGTGCTCCCGGCGATGGGTGATGCCCGGCTTGAGCAGTAGCCAGGCGGCCAGGGTTTGGCTGGCGCGGGTAGGCAGCGCCAGCGGCTCGCCGTTGGCGCAAATCTCAAATTGGCCGAGGAGTTTGATAGTCAGCATTGGCTCTGGAAACAACGGGTTTACAACGTTTTCAAAAACATCAGTGGACGCAGTGAGTGTACCGTTAGTGTAGCACAGACAGCGGCAACGGGAAATGAAGAAAAATCGTACCTGTTCAGCCACCCCACCCGTTCCCTCCCTATTCCAGGGAGGGAACGGGTGCGCCTCCTCCCCCACAGTGGGGGAGGTTGGGAAGGGGTGAGCACTTACGAAAAATCGAGCAGAAAGCGGGGCAAAAAGTGTCGAAAATTGTGGATGTGAAATGGGATGTATTGTTGGAAGATGACGACTGGGCTGACGATGGCAAGAGCTGGGCGGCTGTGACGACGGATACCCAAGCGAGACCCACAAAGAGCCTGGCTCGGACACTGGTTGTGCTCTGCCTGCTGGTCGTTGTGGGTCTCTGGCTGTGGAGGGGCGGTCCATTTGCACCCACCCAGGCCGAAGTCAGTGTAGCCGCGGCGGTTTCCAGCGAAGCGCGTATACCGGCCGAAACTATCCTGACAGAAGTGACGTCTTCGCCCGGAATTCAACCAGTGGATTTTGAGAAAAGCGAGGTGTTGCCCGCCGCCCAGGTAGAGATTGAACAGAGCCATTTTCTGGGCCAGCAGGCAATGGTGGATGTGCGGGTGACAGACGCCGCACTCCCACTGTCCTGGCGGGAGGTACGCTTTTATGAACAATCCGTGGCTGGCTGGCAGCGAATCGCGCCGGTTTCTGCTTTCTGGGGTGACGAGCAAACCCTTGACAGCGAATACTTCCGCTTCCGTTATCGCCGGGGGGATGGGCTGGCTGTGCAGCAGGCCGCGGTGGCATTGGACAGCCACTACAGCGATCTGCGCCGGGCCTTTGGCCTGCCCGCAGCCAGCGCTACAGACAAAATTCGTGTGGAGGTCGAGATTGGACACGGGTTCAGCGACCGCAGCCAGGGGCGGATGCAACTGTCTTCCCCCCGGTTGCTGGCGATTCCAGACGGATTGACCGATAGGGATGTGCTGGTGCAGTCCGCGCTCTTTGTGCTGACGGAGTGGGCGATATCTGAAGTACAACAACGGCATACAATATATTGGGTGGGGCAGATGCGCGAACCGATGCGCAACGGGCTGCGTATATGGAGCCACAGGCAGAGTAGCGCACCGTTGGCCAGGTGGCAGGGCGGATTGGCACAAACTGCTTCTGCTACAGATGGGGACGGGGGTGAAATTCTGGCCGAGATGTGTCAATTCCTGTCCGTCTGGGGAGCCGACACACCGGAGGCTGGATTGGGAATTCCCTGTGAAGGGATGGGTGGCAGACTGGACAAAGCCGACTGGCCGGCAGCCCGTCTGGATCAACTACCGACGCCTTTCGACGACTACGCAGGGGGCAATCCGGATGTTCAGATCGATCTTCCGGGGTCGTCGCTTGTGCTGGCCTCTCTGCTGGACTATGCGACCGAGCGCTATGGGCGGGGACGAATACCGGTGCTATTGGGGAGTCCGGTCGGTGCGGGTTCGTGGGATGCGCTCATCCCCGCGGTCTTTGATCTATCCGCGGCGGAGTTCGAGGCGGGCTGGCGGGAATGGCTGGGGGGGGCGTATGGCCTGTAAGCAGCAACACTCTAGCGCATGACCCCCGGCACGTAGAGATAAAAGCTGGGCGTGAAGTTCGGGGCAGCCACATCCCCGATCACCACCTGATCCACCAGTGCGCTGGTGCGCCGGTGGGGCGAGGTTTCGTAGACGTTTAGAATCAGTGTGACGCGCTGGCCCGCATAGGCCGAGAGATCAAAGAAACGGTAGCGCCAAAAGCTGCTGGTGTGCTGCACCAGCAGATAGTCCGGCGAGCGTCCTTCGGCGACTACAATCACCTCAAATTTGTCGTGCTCCGGGCCGCTCTCCTGGCTCTCCACCTGATAGGCCAGGGCCAGGAAGGGGCGACCCGGGGGAATCTCCACCTGTTGACTCCGCGTGCTGTTGCCCCCATCACTGCCTTCCGCGCCGGGCACCCCAGGATTGGGCACAAAAGCCGTTGCCAAGCGCAGCGCGCGATCGCTGGTTCCCGGCTGCTGTTCCAGGGCAGACGGCGAGCTGCCGCCTGTTTGCCAGCCCGTCTCTCCCGCCTCGAAGTCGCCGTTGACAACGCTGTTGCCCCCAGGCGCATAGAGAAGCAAGAGCAGCGCGTCGCTTTCAAAGGCTCGTCCCCGGTTGAGTACCTGCCCATTTACAGCCACATCCCACAGGCCAAAAGGTACGGCCAACTGGAAATCGCCCTTAGCGTCGGTCACGCCCAGGACCTCGCCCACCGCCACCGTAGCGCTGAAGACCCCGCGCCCTTCTGGATTGATCACCCGCCCGGTCACCGAGGCGGTGGCAGTGGTCGGCGGCTGGGAAATCCTTGTCTGGGCTTGCACAGCCAGGGGGGAAGTCGTCTGTCCCAATTTGTCGATGCCTACTGCGGCAAAGGCCACCTGCTGGCTCAGCACCCCCGTATAGGTAAGGCTGCCAGTGGCGGCCAATCCATCCTTCCACAGAACCCATCCACCGCCGTCTATCTGTGTCCACAATTCCACAGCCGCCACCCCAGCACCCCAATCCACAGCCTGCCAGCCAACCGTAAAAGTCTCTGGCGAAGTCGGAGGCAGGGGATTGACAGCGGCAGTGGGCGGCAGGGTATCCTCCTCGATCAGCAGCCAGGGCGCCCCATAAATGCCCATATCGTAACCGTCACCGCCATCCGGCCAATTGCGGTTGGTGGCCCCCGCCACATCTACCGTATAAAAGCCATCCACCGGTCTAATCAGACTCTCACTGCCGTCCAGCCCAATTCGCCGGGCCTGGCTGCCCGCGGCTGGAATGCGGGCCACTGCTGGCTGATCGGTAATGGCAAAGGTGAGCAGGCGGCGCTCCCGACTCTGGGGATGAAAGAAAGCCACCCGGCGCACCTTCTGCTCCTGGATATTGGCCCAGACCAGCTCTGTACCCGGAAAGTAACGATTGGCCAGACCAAAGGCCGTAGCCGCAAGTCTGCCCGCGCCATCAGCCGGGGAGCAGTAGCTGCTGCTTTCGTTCCTGTGCAGGCCAAAGCCGTCGGGCGAATCCACGGCCACCACATTGCCGCAGTCGTCGTGGAGCATAAAGTGAAAGATTGGCCCACCCCCCGCCAGCCGGGTGTAGGCCACATTCTGCCAGATATAGGCGGCCTGTTCCTCGGCAGTGGCCCGCCAGGGGCTGGGACAGGTGGGGCCAGGAAAGTCGTTACAGACGGGCACGCCGCTTTCGGTGATCCAGACAGGTTTGTCGTTCCAGCCTGCCCCGGCCAGGGCGGCGCGGATACGCGCCGTGTATTGATAGCCCAGATAGCTGAGGGAGTAGTGATGGCTGGCCGCGGCGTCAAAAAAACCCCGGTAGCGAGCAGCCATTGGGTCGGCCCGTAAAGCAGCCATCATCCGGGGCAAAAATTCACCGTTGGCGAAATGGGCCAGCCCGCCCCACAGCACCACCGATTCGGGGTCCGCCTGCTTGGCGGCCAGATAGGCAACCTTCAGCAGCCGGGCGTACTCCTCCGGCGTGCCAGACCAGAAGTGGCACAGGTCCTGCTCATTCCAGATTTCCCAGTGGCGGACGCTTGTCCCCGCGGAGCCGCCGGGCCGGTAGCGCTCAACGGTCAGGGCCACAAAACGCGCCCAGGGATTGTCCGGGTTGATAGGCTTGCCCGCCGCGGGCTGGTCTGTGCCATCCACAAAAATGGGATTCCACAGACCGCTGGGTGGGGGCGGACCTTCCCAGGGGTTACAGGTGCCCTGGGCCTGGACTGCCCCCGCCAGCCGCACATAACTGCCGCCGATGGGCAGGGGTCTCCATTCGTCCGTGGCCCCGTCCTCCTCCGCTGCGCGGATGCCTCCCCGATAGTGGCCGGGGGTTCCCAAAAGGATGGCAAGGGTGCCCAGCCCCTGGGTCTGGTTGGCCCGCACAGCCGCGTCCTGACTGCTCCAGTCAAAGAGGCCATAGCCTGTCTCGATGCGGTCCCAGTAGAAGGGGAAGCGGTCCAGGGGGGCACCGCTCTCGGCCCCCCGCTGGATGCGCCCGCTGTGGCTGGGGCTTTCGGCAGAATTGACAAAGACCAGACCAAAGGTTGTGGGGTCGCTGAGAACGGTTGCGGATGCTTCGCCAGTCTCTAGCCCCGCGGTTGCAGTGGGTGGGCCTTCAGCGGTTGGGCTGGAAGTTGGGCCAGGGGTTGGCCCAGCGCTGGCTATGAGTGTGGGTGGGCGGGGGTGGAAGAAAAACGTGGCAGCACAGAGCAACACGCCCAAGAGAAAAGCCATCGAAAAACGTGGAAAGCGATACAGATATTGCATAGGAATACGCCAATGAGCAAGCCGGGAAAACGGGTAATCGTTCATTGCCAAACCATAGCAGAGAGGAGGGCTGATGAAAATCCGGAAAATGTACGGGGAGGCATTTACAGAAGTATGACAGAGATTTTACAAATGCTTATTTTCTTTCAGGTATACTTTGATGGCGTTGGATATTCCAGGCAGACGATATGCTTAGGAGCACCGACAATGCCGAAAAGCGGACGCAGATTGACGCAGAAACAGATGATCCGCGCAGATTTCTTATCCCTTCACTTCGGCAGGCTCAGTACAAGCGACAGGCTCAGGCGATGTCCTGAGTTCATCGAAGGGACACCGCCGCGTCAATCCGCTTTTTCAGCGTCATCAGCGTCCTGTTTTCCAGGGCAGTTCCTCATGCGACGGGTAGCCAAACTGTACGTCGGACTGACAG
>JAHDWH010000261.1 GCA_023384455.1 Caldilineaceae bacterium
TTTATTAATCCGTGTTCTCTTTTATCCGTGTATACAAGCCTTTTTTCAGGGCAGTGTCGGTGTCGCCAGAATTGCCTGCACTTCCCCGTCGCTGGTCGGACTAACAGTCCGACGTACGAATGGCTATTTTCAGGGCAGTTCTTCATGCGTCGGGTTGCGCCACGGGGGATGAAAATGTAGGTCAGACTGTTAGTCCGACGGGCCTGCAACGTCGCTGGTCGGACTAACAGTCCGACGTACGAATGGCTATTTTCAGAGCCGTGTCGGTGTCGCCAGAATTGCCTGCACTTCCTGGTCGCTGACCTGGGCGAAGTCGTCGTAATAGGCGCTGATACCAAAAAGGAGGGGGACCGCCACACAGCAGACAAACCTGTCGGCCAACGCTGCGACTGCACTCACACTGTTTTCCGCGGCCACGGGCACGGCCACTACAATACCCGCCGGGTTGTGCTGGCGCAGCGCGGCGATGGCTGCCCGCATAGAAGCACCGGTCGCCAGCCCGTCGTCGACCAAAATGACCGTACGTTCCTGCACAGGCAGCAGGGCCCGCTCACCCCGATAGAGCTTCTCCCGCCGAGTGAGCTCTGCCATTTCCCGTTGGACTGTCTGCTCAATGACCGTCTCTGGCAGGCTGAGCTGGGCCACCACTTCCTCATTGAGAACCCGCACCCCGGCTGCAATCGCGCCAAAGGCCAACTCTTCGCGGCCGGGCACACCCAATTTGCGCACCAACAGCACATCCAGGGGCAGATGCAGAGCGCTGGCTATCGCGTGGCCCACAGGCAATCCGCCCCTGGCCAGGCCCAGAACCAGCGCATCCTCACGATCTGTATAGACAGTTAACTGCCGGGCCAGTTGTTCCCCGGCATGGCTTCGGTTGCGGAAGGGTGGGGCGGAGATGGGCATGGGTAGTCGGTTTCCTATCGTCTTTGAAAGCGCCGATCCTCTGCATCTTCTGTCTGCCCGTCCACCAGTTGGGGCAGGATCAGATCGTCGAGCAGATGGGGCAGGTGATAGACGGTCACACCCTTGAGAAATTGGGTGGGCGGTTTTTCGGCCAACGTCACCAGCACCACCGGGCGGCCCGCTTCTGCCAACTCCAGCAGGGCGACCAGCAGCCCCTCGTGGGCGATGGCGCTGACGACGACAATTGTGGCGCCCCAGCCCAGCCGGGGGGCCTCCTTCAGCAGCAGATACTCAATCGGGTCGCTGGCGAAGGGGGTGACCGCGGCCAGCAGTTCCAGAATTCGGGTCAACTGCTCCGGGTTGCGCCCCGGCAACAGACGCAAGGGCTGGTCGCTGCCCGGCAGCGTACCGTTGGCGATCAGTCCCACGGGCAGGCGCTGCTCCGCGGCCAGAGCGGCCAGGCTGGCCGCCACGCTGATCGCCCGCTCCTGCAACTCCGGGATTGTGCCAAACCAGTGGCGTTCCAGGGTCGCCACATTCAGAAAAAGCTGAATCTGCTGCTCTTTGCTCGGTTCGTAGACCCGACTCAGCAACGCCTGGTGGCGGGCGGTTGCCTTCCAGTGGATGCGCCTGGGGCTGTCGCCGCTGGCCCAGGCCCGCACGCCAACGGTGCGCATAGGGTCTTCGTGGAGATACCCGTGGGCAGCCAGATTGCCAAAGGGATTCTTGGCGGGCAGCTCCATCTCGGCCACGGAGTAGATGCGGGGGTAGACGATCAGGAACTGCTCGTCCAAAAAGCGGGCTGCCCGGCTAAAGAAGCCGAAGCCGTCCCCGGTCTCCACCTGGGCCGGGCCGTATTTATGAAAGCCCCGGGCCGTGCAGTCAATCGTAAAATGGCGGCTGAGACGCTGGAAGGCGTTGGGCATCCAGAATGTGCGAAATTCGCCCTGGTTGGTGGTCGGGTTGAAGGCGACTGTCGTCTCCCGGATGGGCAGTTCCGTGGGGAAGATGTCCTGGACAGTCAGCCAGGTCAGGGGGAGAAACTTCTGGTTCTGCACCTCCAACGTCAGCCGAATCTCCTCGCCCTGAAAGGCCCGCACCTCGGCAAAGTGCCGCCGATAGTGCAGCCCGTAGAGACTCAACGCGCTCCACAGCCAGCCCACCCCGGCCAACACCAGCAGCAGAATCCCCCCGGTGGTGAAGAAGCGGTTGGAGACGATCAGCCCAAAACCCAGCACCAGCACGGCCAGCAGCAGCCAGGCGTCGCTGAATTGGGTATCTTTGTTTACATCGACGTAGCGGCGCTGGCTGCGAAAGGCGCGCAGAAAGGGCAGGCCGCGTGAGCCGCTGGCTTCGTCCTTGCGGGGTTGGGGGGTGGGGGAAAAGCTGAGCATCAGAACTCAATCAGAGATTTGAACTTGCCGGGCAAGGCGTGAAACGTAAAACGTGAAAAGGTCCGAATGTTCTCACGTTTTACGTTTCACGATTCGAAGAGAGTACTTCACCATCCGCTGCGTCAGCATCGAACCGACGCAATCCCTCTCATTCCGCCACCGGCACAGCCACACTCCCCACCACCTCCGCTACCACCTGCTGGGGCGTGCGCCCGCGCAGCCGGGTCTGGGGGCTGATGTGGATACGGTGGGTGAGCAGGGCCGGGGCCAGGTGCTGCACATCGCTGGGGATGACGTACTCCCGCCCGCGCAGGGCCGCGAAAGCCTGGCTGGCCCGATAGAGCGCCAGGGTGCCCCGGGGCGAGACGCCCAACTCCACCGACGGGTGTTCCCGGGTCGAGCGCACCACCCGCAGGAGATAAGCCCGCAGATCGTCGCTGACGTGGATGGCCCGCACCTGCTTTTGCAACGCCAGCAGATCGTCGATGTGGACCACCGGCTGCAATTCGTCCAGAGGTTCGTCCTGCTCGTAGCGCAGGAGCATCTCCGCCTCCTCGGCCTCGTCCGGGTAGCCGAGCTTTAGCTGCATCACAAAGCGGTCCAGTTGCGCTTCGGGCAGGGGGAAGGTGCCTTCCAGTTCGATGGGGTTTTGGGTGGCGATGACCAGAAAGGGGCGGGCCAGGGCGTGGCTCTCCCGGTCCACCGTCGTCTGCCGCTCCTGCATCGCTTCCAGCAGGGCCGATTGGGTGCGGGGCGTGGCCCGGTTGATCTCATCCGCCAACACCACCTGGGCAAAGATGGGGCCGGGGCGGAACTCGAATTCCTGGCTCTTCTGGTTGTAGAAGCTGATGCCCGTCACGTCGCTGGGCAGCAGGTCCGGGGTGAACTGAATGCGGTCGAAGGAGCAGTCAATGGAGCGGGCCAGGGCTTTGGCCAGGGTCGTCTTGCCGATGCCGGGCACATCCTCCAACAGGACGTGGCCGTCGCAGAGCAGGGCGACGAGGAGCATCTCCACCACATCCCGCTTGCCGATGATGACGCGCCCGACGCTGGACTGGACGGCGGCGCTGAATTGGGAAAAGTTCACGGGGCCTCGAATCGGTGGGTCAGAGGGACAGTAAATCGGTCAATGGAGTTCGCCAGATCAATTGCCGACGCGAACAATCGCACCGGCAGTAATCGACTGGAGGGCAGTAAGGATAGCGGGAGCCAGTGGACGTAAACTCTCGATTGTATTGTCAGGCGCGCGCAGGACAATAATTGACAGGCTCACACCTGTCAGATTCTGTTGATATTGCAGGTTGCCATCAATCGTCACGAATACCTCAATGGCGGCGTCTTGAATCAGGCGCAGTAAGGCCCATTCTTCACGCCGACCCAGCCCATCTCGGGCACTGTGGAAACCGGATGACCGCTCAGCTCCCGTTTGAGCCGCCGGGGCAGGCACTCATCCAGCAACACTTTCATCGGGCTGCTCCATCAAGACCTGTTTTGTAAAGCGCAGCACGGCTTGGGCCTGTTCGAGGCTTATCGTCGGGAAGTCGTCCAGAAACTCTTCCAGTGGGAAACCCCGTTCCATATATTCAATCATCGTCTGGATCGGCACACGTGTCCCAGCAAAAACTGGCATCCCGCCAAGCGTCTCGTTGTCACGGACAATCAGCCTATCTAACATTTTTCCAACTTTTTTCCGGGCACTCGCCCCAACGCACAATTCACCTATTACAGTCTACGCACGCCACGCCACCACATCCCACCCCTGCTGCTCGGCCAGCCGGGCCAGCTTCGGGTCCGGGTTCACCGCCACGGGATGGGCCACCCGTTCCAGCAGGGGGCGGTCGGAGATGTGGTCGGTGTAGAAGTAGCTGCGGGCCAAATCCACCCCCGTCTCCCCGGCCCAGCGTTCCATCCAGTGGACTTTCCCCTGCCCATAGACCAGGGGCTGGCGTAATTCGCCGGTCAATTTGCCCCCTTCGACAATCCATTCCGTGCAGATCGTATGCTCGATGCCCAGATGGGCGGCCACCAGGTCCACGGCAAACTGACTGCTGCCGCTACAGATCACCGGCAGATGGCCCTGGGCCCGATGCCATTTGAGCCGCTTCACCCCTTCCGGGTTGATGGCGGGCACGAGCATCTCGCGAAACCAGCGCCGGGAGATGTTCCACATCTCTGTAGTGTCTGCCCCGGCCGCGGCCCGGCCCATACGCAGGAGAAACCAGCTCGGGTCGAGCAGATGCAGTTTGTACAACAGCCCGGCTATGGCCACCTGGGGAATGTCCCGGCGGCGAAAGTAGCGGTTGAGCATCCCTTTTTGGCGCAGCCAGGTAAAGAGCATCCGGCCTGAGGAGCCGTTGAGAAGGGTGTCGTCCATATCGAAGATAGCGGCGATGCGGGGGGAACTCTCTGTCATCAGCCAAGCCCTTTGATGAAGCGGGGCGCTACAAAGCCCAGGAGTTCGGCGCAGCCCCAGCGCAGTTGCCGCCAATGAACCACCTGGGCTGCCAGCGTGGCTACCCCTGCTGTGGGCATTTGCAGATTCAGTCGGAAGTCTCCCCCCGCGCACAGCCCCGCGGCCAGGTCCGACATGCCGGGATTGTGGCCCACCAGCACCAGATGTGTGGCTATATCCGGCGTCTCGCGCAGGATTTCCAAGAGTGTGATGGCCGAGGCCAGATAGGCCCGCTCGCTCCAGACAATCGGTCGGGAAGTGCCCAGATTGTCAGCGATCTGTTCTGCTGTCTCTTTGGCGCGCAGGGCAGGGGAGCTGACTATCCAGTCCGGCTCTACTTTGGAGCGGCCAATAAAAGCGGCCACCCGGGGCAATTGCTTGCGCCCCTTATCGGTCAGGGGTCGGTCGAAGTCGTTACTAAAGCGGGGATCCTGGCTGGCTTTGCCGTGGCGGAGGATTGTAATGTGCTTCATTGCGGCAATCCTTTGGAATGGGTTGAAAACTGACATTCAGTATACGGCAACTTGCGGGTTTTTTCAATCTGGTGTGCTTCTCTTTTTCCAGAGCCACAGACCCAGCAGCCCGGCCAGCAGCCAACTGCCCGGCCCAATCAGACCGGTCAACCCCAGCAGACCGCCGCAAACCGTTGCCCAGGGGTGGATTCCCGCGCCGGGGCCAGGCTGTACACGCGCCCAGGCCGCGCCGATAGCCGCCCATAGAAGCAGACCGATGGGGGCTTCTTCCGGGAAGAGGCCGAGGAGAAAGAGCATCAGCACCACAAACCAGCCCCTATGCCACCTCTGGGCCTGGCCTTCCGCGCCTGCCTGGCGGCGGGTCAATGCTTCCAGGCCAAAGGTGGCTGCCAAAGCGCCGAGTGCGCTGAGCCAGGGCAGGCCGTGGCCCGTGTGAGAGAGGACAGAAGCAGGGATATAGACCAGGCGGAAGGCGAGGAAGAAGGAAGGGAGAAGGGGGGAAGGGGGGAAGGGATGAGGCGAGCGCTCGGTCTCCAATCTCTAGTCTCCCATCTCCAATAATTTTTGCAAAAGGTCGGGTTCCACCCACAGCAGACTGTCCAACTGGACGGCAGACGCGCCCGCGGCCAGGGCCTGGCGAAGACGCTGGGGAGTGTGGATACCTCCGCAGGCGATGAGGGGAATCCCCAAGCCCAGACCGGCCACGGCGGACAGCCCCGCCAGCATCGGCGCAAAGTTGCCCGGCCCGTGCAGGTCGCCGCGGATTAACTCTCCTTGCCGGTTGAACCCGGCCCCTGCGGGTGGCGAAGCGATCACCAGCCCGTCCGCGCCGGCCCCGGCGGCTGTCTGGGCCGATTCTTCCACAGCGGTCAGGGGCAGTTTGACCCACAGGGGCAGCTCTGCGGCCCGGCGCACGGCACGCAGCAGCGAGCGCATCTCACCGGCCGGTGTCTGGGGGGAGATGCGTAGCTCCAAGCCCAGCAGCCCATCCACCTGGGCCAGCCGTCTGGCCGTGGAAGCCGCTTCCTCTGGGCTGTTGTCGGCAATCTGGGCGATGACAGGCGAGCCTAGCCGGGGCCACAGCCGGGCAAAGTTTTTGATGACCGCGGAGACGCCCCGGTTTTGCAGCCCGGTCTGGAGGACAAACCCACCGCTGGTCTCGGCCATCCGGGGCGCATCGCTGCCCCGGATGCTGCGCCGGGTGATCGGCCCGACGACAATACCGCCCAGCCGGGCTGTGTCGATGCCGGGGTGGATGGCTTCGCCGTAGCCCGCGCTGCCGCCTGCCAGCAGGATGGGCGACTCCACAGGCAGGCCAATTTTGTGGCGGGGGGCAAGTTCGATCACAGAAACCTCCTAAGACTCGTGACAGTTCTATGGATGAGTCCACTGCAAAAAGGTCAGATTCTCCCGCCAAGACGCAGAGACGCCGAGAAATTCAGGGGTGACATCCGTGTTTATCCGCGTGAATCTGTGTCCATCCGTGGCTTAATTAGGTGTTCGGTCGTTTCTGCGGCGATAACCCAACCCACGGGAACATCTCCCCCCTCCCCTTCGTCCTGAAACCAGTGCATCGCCAACCGTTCCAGGAGCGAAGAAATGACCCCCTCTCTGCGAAGTCACCTGTTCAACCACCCCACCCTACCCCTCCCCCTTCCAGGGAGGGCACCGAATCGACTCCTCCCCCACTTTGGGGGAGGTTGGGTGGGGGCGACGAGTTATCTGCGAAGTCCCCAACGAACCATCGCAACGATTCTGCTTTCTCTGCTTATTCTCCTCTCCGCCACCTTTCCCGTCACGGCCCAGGGGATAATTGTTGATCCGCCGATTATACCACCCCACCCGCCGGTTGAGAGAAAGCCCCCGTCGGTCACTGTGCAAAGCCACCGGGTCGATGCCACCGTCACCGGCCCCGTAGCCGCGGTGCGTGTGACCCAAGTTTTTCGCAACCATTCCGCTCAGATACAGGAGGGCACATTCATCTTCCCCCTACCCGAAGACGCGGCCATCAGCGATTTTCAGATGACCGTAGACGGCCAGGTATTGGAGGGCAAACTGCTCAAAAAGGAGGAGGCCCGACGCATCTATGAGGAGATTGTGCGCCAGCAGCGGGACCCGGCTCTGCTCGAATATGTGGGGCGGGACCTCTTTCAGGCCAGCATCTTCCCCATCCCGGCCCAGAGCAGCCGCACAGTCGAACTGACCTACCGGGAAGTGGTCTGGCTGGAAAACGGGCTGCACCGTTTCCGCGTCCCCCTGGGCAGCCGCCGCAGCAACCAGCCCCCGGCGACCGTCGCCGTGAATGTGGAACTGGCCGGCCAGGCTGGTCTGCGTACCCTCTACAGCCCCAGCCACGAAGTCGTCATCGAACGCACGGGCAGCGACGCCGCGGTCATCGGCTTTGAATCCAGCGACCCGGCCCAACAGCGGGACTTTACCCTTTACTGGGGCAGCGATCAGGCCGCGGTGGGTGTCAATCTGCTCTCCTACAAACCCGCAGGCGAGGACGGCTTCTTCCTCCTTCTGGCCGCGCCCAGCGTGGACGTGGCCGCGGATGCGGTCATCGAGCGGGATATTGTGCTGGTGCTGGACGTTTCCGGATCGATGGAGGGGGAGAAGATCATCCAGGCCCAGGCCGCTGCCCGCTTTGTGGTGGAGCATCTGAACGAGGGCGACCGCTTCGCTCTGGTCAGCTTTAGCACAGGCGTGGACCGCTGGAAGGGCGAACTGCAAGCGGCCAACGGGGAGAGCCGGGCCTCTGCCCAGAAGTGGATCGACCGTCTGCGCGCCAGCGGCTCCACCGACATCAACCGGGCGCTGTTGGAAGCGCTGGCGCTGGTGGACAATTCCGAAGACAGTTCCCGCCCGGCCTACCTCCTCTTTCTTACGGATGGCTTGCCTACCCAGGGCGAGGAGAACGCCGACCGCATCGTTGCCAATGCCCAGCGCAGCGCGCCGGTTGGCCGCAGCCTGCGTCTCTACACCTTTGGCGTGGGCTACGACGTAAACACCGATCTGCTGGACGAAGTGAGCGCCAGCCTGGGCGGGCGCAGCAGCTATG
>JAHDWH010000262.1 GCA_023384455.1 Caldilineaceae bacterium
CTCCCCATTCTAGGGAGGGAACTGGATCGACTCCTCCCCCAAGGTGGGGGAGGTTGGGAGGGGGTCAGCAGTTACTTTTTTCCAGCCAATTTTCAAGGAGTTCAACGCATGGCAACTGTGTATGTTCCCACCCCTCTGCGCCGATTTACCGGCGGCCAGGCCAAAATCGTCGAGAGCGCAGCCACAGTGGGCGATCTGATTCGCAAACTGGACAGCCAGTATCCCGGCTTCAGCGGAAAACTGCTGGACGGCGAGGGCGGCGTCAAGCGCTTCATCAATGTTTTTCGCAACGACGACGAAATCCGCGCCCTGGACGGGCTGGACACGGCGATCAGCGAAGACGACAAAGTGTCGATTGTCCCGGCGATGGCGGGCGGGAGATAGGGGAACCGAGAAATGACAAGACTTAATCGGGACCAGTTGGTCCAGTTGGCCAAGAGCCAGATTACCGAGTGGACGCCCCAGCAGTTGGACGGACGGCGCAAGGCCAAAGAAGCCATTACTGTTGTGGACATCCGCGAGCGGGATGAGTGGATGCAGGGGCACATTCCCCAGTCAGTCTTTATCCCCCGGGGTTTTCTGGAATTGCAGATCGAGCAGCACCAGCCAGACCGGGACGCGCCGGTTGTGATCTATTGTGCGGGCGGTGTGCGCTCGGCCCTGGCCGCGCGCAATTTGCAGGAGATGGGCTACACGAATGTCATCTCCCTCATCGGCGGCTTCAACGGCTGGAAGAACGCCAGCCTGGGCTTCAAAGTGCCCAAAGTGTTGAATGAGGAGCAGCGCATCCGCTACAGCCGCCATACAATGCTCCAGGAGATCGGCGACGAAGGCCAGATCAAATTGATTGAGAGCAAAGTCCTGCTCATCGGTGCGGGGGGACTGGGCAGCCCGGCCGCGCTCTACCTGGCCGCGGCCGGCGTAGGACAGATCGGCATTGTCGATTACGACACTGTGGACGTCTCCAACTTGCAGCGTCAGATTCTCCACGGCCAGAGCGATGTGGGCCGCTACAAAGTCGATTCTGCCGCCGACACTCTGGCTGAGATCAATCCGGGCGTAAAGGTGATTGGCTACAAAGAACCCATCACCAGCGCCAATGCCTTCGAAATTATGCGCGGCTACGATCTGGTGCTGAACGGCTCGGACAACTTCCCCACCCGCTATCTGGTCAATGACGCCTGCCAGATGCTGGGGATTCCCCTGGTGGACGCCAGTATTTTTATGTTTGAAGGCCAGGTGACAGTCTATCAGCCCAAACATCTCGAAGCGGGAATCGAAGGTGGCCCCTGCTACCGCTGCCTCTATCCCGATCCGCCGCCCCCGGGCGAAGTGCCCAGCTGCGCCGAAGCGGGTGTGCTGGGTGTGCTGCCCGGTATCGTCGGCAGCATTCAGGCCATCGAAGCCATCAAACTGCTGGTGGGCTTTGGCGAGCCGCTGATTGGCCGTCTGCTGCTGATCGACACAACCGATATGACCTTCCGCACGCTGAAAGTCAACCGCAACGCCGAATGCCCGGTCTGCGGCGATCACCCGACGGTGACAGAACTGATCGACTACAACCAATTCTGCGGGCTGCCCTCGTCCACCCACGCGGTGGAGAGAGCGGTGGAAAAAGTGAATGTCAACGGACATCACGCGGCGGAAAAGGTGTTGGTGTAAAGAAGATGGTGGGATGCTGAGATGAGGGGGAAGATACACTCCATCATCTCAGCATCCCATCATCCCAGAGGAGTTTTTCAATGCTGATTGCAGAAGCGCCTGTTCAAATCATAAATGTCGATTGGGCCGTGGCCGAAACGTCCCCGGTGAGCGGCTCTACCTCTCTGCTGGCTCAAATTGGCAATACGCCCCTGCTCGATCTGAGCGACTTTGCCCAGCAGTTGGGTGTGCCGGCGGGGGTGGGGGTCTATGCCAAAGCCGAGTGGATGAATCCCGGCGGCTCGGTGAAGGCCCGGGCCGCGCTGCGTATTGTGGAAGAGGCGGAACGCAGCGGCAAACTGGCCCCAGGCAAAATCCTCATCGACAGCAGCAGCGGCAACACCGGCATCGCCTATGCGCTCATCGGCAGCCTGAAGGGTTTTGCAGTCCATCTGGTCATGCCCGCCAATGTAAGCCGGGAACGCAAGGCGCTGGTGAAAGCCTATGGCGCAACACTCATCGAGTCCGACCCGCTGGAAGGCTCGGATGGCGCGATTCGCCTCGTGCGCAAGCTGGTGGCCGAGCAGCCGGAGCGCTACTTCTACGCCGACCAGTACAACAACGACGCCAACTGGCAGGCACATTACACGAGTACCGGCCCGGAAATCTGGCAGCAGAGCGATGGGCGCATCACTCACTTTGTGGCTGGGTTGGGCACGACAGGGACATTTGTGGGCACGGGGCGCTATCTGAAGGATCGCCAGCCCTCGGTGGAGCTAATCGCTGTCCAGCCCGAGGACGAGCTTTCTGTCATCGAAGGGTTGAAGCATCTGCCTACGGCCATCCGCCCGGGCATCTACGACGATACGCTGGCCGACGAACAACTGCCCGTGACCGCCGAAGCCGCCTGGGAGATAACCCGCCGTCTCTCCCGCCAAGCCGGTCTTTTCGTCGGCTTCAGCAGCGGTGGGGCCGTGGCCGCGGCCATCGAAGTAGCCAAACGGCTGGAAAGCGGCGTGGTTGTCACGCTCCTCCCGGACGACGGCAGTAAGTATGTGAGTTTGGGAATTTTTGATTGAAGCCATCGGCAACACCACAGGAGCCAGAGTCCAAATGCCCGCATCATCTCCCAGTCGCATCGACTATACCGCACTCAAAGTAAATCAATCGTTTATCATCGGTCTGCTTCTGCTGGCTTTTCTGTTGAATCAGCCCTGGCTGGTGGCCTTTGTGGGGCTGGTGATGCTGGTGGGAACGGTCTGGCCCCAGGCCGGGCTGTTCAAGCGCATCTACAGCGATCTGCTCAAACCGGCAGGGCTGCTCAAAGCGGACCCTCGGCCCGATACACCCGCGCCCCATCTCTTTGCCCAGGGCATCGGCGCGCTGGTGTTGGGGGTGGCGGTGCTCGTCTTTACCGCGGGCGGGGTTGTGGCCGGCTGGCTGCTCACCGCACTGGTGATTATGCTGGCAGCTATCAACCTTCTTACCGGTTTCTGTGCGGGCTGTTTTATCTATTTTCAGTTAGCCCGGCGAGGGATCGAATTTACCCTGCCTCTCTGGCGGGCATAAATATCCCTGTAATGCAAGCTGTTGGCTTGCGCCAAAAGACCGCAAGCTAACAGCTTGCGTTACAACAGCGTTTCTTTGGAGAACTGACAATGCTGGAACGACTTTACATTGCGCTGTTTGCAATTGCCGTGGGTGGATTGCTTTGGGTTGCCTATTGGGGCTGGCTGCGGCGGCGTATGCGGCGGCTGGCTGTTGCTGTGCTTCCCCCGTCACTGCAACAGCTTGTCCAGCCAGGACGACCGGCCATTCTCTACTTCACCACCGATAGCTGCGTCCAGTGTCGGATGCAGCAGGCCCCGGCCCTGGAAAGGCTGGCCGCGGCCACAGGTATCCCCGTTCACAAATTCGATGCAGTCGTCCAGAGCGATCTGACCAGTTTCTACGGGGTGATGACGGTACCGACGACAGTTGTCCTGGACCCGGAACGGCGACCCCAGGCGATCAACTACGGGCTGGCGCCGCTGCAGAAATTGCAGGAGCAGGTGGGGGCTTGGCTGACTGCTTAAAACAAATCTTTCCCATTTCCACAAACCTCAGGAGACAAGAAAATGGCTGAACAATCCAATCTGCGTATTGCCGACAACATCACAGAACTGATCGGCAACACCCCCCTCGTGCGTGTGAACCGCCTGACGAATGGAGCACAGGGCCAGGTAGTTGCCAAACTCGAATTCTCTAGCCCAGGCGGCAGCGTCAAAGACCGTATCGGTCTGAGTATGATTGAGGCCGCTGAAGCTGCTGGCCTGATCAACGCTGACACAATTCTATTGGAGCCGACCAGCGGCAACACCGGCATTGCCCTGGCTTTTGTGGCCGCGGCCAAGGGCTACCGCTGCGCGCTGGTTATGCCCGACACAATGAGCGCCGAACGTCGGCTGCTGCTGAAAGCCTACGGCGCTGAGCTGATTCTGACCCCCGGTTCGGCAGGGATGAAGGGCGCGATTGGCAAAGCCGAGGAGATGGCCGCGGCTGACTCCCGCTATTTCATCCCCCAACAGTTTGAGAACCCGGCCAACCCGGCTGTCCATCGGCGCACAACCGCCGAAGAAATTTGGCGGGACACGGACGGGCAGGTGGATATTGTCGTCTCCGGCATCGGTACGGGCGGGACAATCACCGGCATCGGCGAAGTGCTGAAGGCGCGCAAGCCCGGACTGCGAATGGTCGCTGTAGAACCGGCGGATTCGCCTGTACTCTCCGGCGGTGCGCCTGGCCCCCACAAAATTCAGGGCCTCGGTGCGGGTTTTGTGCCCGGTGTGCTGAATACGGGTGTGATTGATGAGATTGTGCAGGTCCAAAACGAAGAAGCCTTTGCTATGGCCCGTCGATCGGCGGTAGAAGAGGGGCTGCTGGTGGGCATCTCCTCCGGTGCTGCCTTGCACGCTGCGGTTCAGGTTGCCAGCCGCCCGGAGAACGCGGGCAAGCTGATTGTCGTGATTATCCCCTCCAACGGCGAGCGCTATCTGAGCACAGCACTCTTTGCCGATCTGCGAGAATGAGTGGGGATTAGGGACTGGGGATTGGGGGATATGAGAGTGGTGCTGTAGCGGCCCAATCTCATATCCCCCAATCTCTTTTTTGCTCATACCCCGAAAGAAGGGAGCGTATCTGATGTTCACAACATTACGCAACGACATCAACTCTATTTTCGACCGGGACCCGGCCGCGCGCAGCGTCGCCGAGATTCTGCTCTGCTATCCTGGCCTGCACGCAATCTGGCTGTACCGCATCGCCCACTGGTTCTGGACCCGGCGCTTCTATCTGATCGGGCGCTGGGTTTCCCACCTGGCCCGCTGGCTGACCGGCATCGAAATCCACCCCGGCGCGCGGATCGGCGATGGCTTTTTCATCGATCACGGCATGGGCGTCGTCATCGGCGAGACCGCGGAGATCGGCGATTTTGTCACCCTCTATCACGGGGTCACGCTGGGCGGGGTGAGCTGGCGCAAGGAGAAACGCCACCCGACCGTCGGCAATCACGTGGTGGTCGGTGTGGGGGCCAAAATTCTGGGGCCGATTACAGTGGGGGATCACAGCCGCATTGGGGCCAATTCGGTGGTGGTGAAAGATGTGCCGCCCAATTCGGTGGTGGTGGGCGTGCCGGGCCGGATCACATCCCAGGACGGCAAAAAAGTGCAGGAGACGGGTCGGGAAGATTTGCAGCACAACGTCCTCCACGATGTCACGCTTGAGGGGGTGCAACGGTTGAATGGCCGATTGGCTGCGCTGGAAACAGATGTGGCCGCCCTGCGCGAGCAGTACACACAGGAGGATCGGGTGCTGGTCAACGGCTACACCGGGCCGTGGGGTATTTGAGTAGGGAGGGTTTCACGTCCTGTTTTTCACTCGAATCGTCATCCACTCTGCCCGGCGGTGAGCAGTGGTAACTGCTCACCCCCACCCAACCTCCCCCACTGTGGGGGAGGAGTCGATCCGCTTCCCTCCCTGGGATGAGGAGATGATGGCCGAACCGCCATCATCTCCTCATCTGTTATAATGGATTGTGCGGGTTGTTGTGGATTCGACCCCTGCAAATCAGCGATGACGTAACTACTCAGGCTCAGGGTGCGACGCACTCGCCCCACTCATTTTGCAGTGGAATCTACTCCTGGCGAGTGCGTCGCACCCTGAGTAATTACGCGATGACAGCAATGGAGCAGCCGATGGAGTATATACAACTGGGCAATACCCGTGCGCGGGTCAGCCGTTTGGGCTTTGGCGGCGCACCGGCGGGTTTGACAAATTATCTGGATGCCTATTCACCGGTCAATACAGAGCAACGCAACCTGACCATCGCGGCCATCCAGCGGGCCGTGGAGCTGGGCGTCACTTTTTTTGACACGGCCCCGGCCTATGGCCAGGGCGCAGGCGAAGAACTTTATGGCGAAGCCCTGGCCGGGGTGATAACGCCGATCTTTCTGGCTACGAAAGCCAGCCCCCGGACAGAAAATGTGCGGGCCAGCCTGGAAGCCAGCCTCACCCGTCTGGGTCGGGAGCAGGTGGACCTCTTCCAGATTCACGGAACCACCTATGACAACGAGACAGTGGACGCGATGCTGGCCCCAGGGGGAATGCTGGAGCAGATGGAGGCGCTGAAGGCCGAAGGATTGACCCGCTTTATCGGCTTTACCACCGAGGACAACAACCCGCCTATCTATCGGTTGATGGAGAGCGGACGTTTTGATGTGGTACAAATGTGTTACAATTTTGCTTTCCAGCATCCCTACGACGCGGCCCGGCCCGCGGGCAGCCTGATGGAGGCCGCCGCCCAGGGGCTGGGGGTGATCACAATGCGGGCACTGACCGCCGGTCTGCTGCAAAAGTGGGTGCAATTGGTCAACCCGGCCAATACTTTCGACTACTCGCCTGCCCTGCTGCAATACGTCCTCTCCAATCCGATGGTTCATGTGGCGCTGGTTGGGATGCGCACGCCGGAAGAGGTGGAGAAAAATGTGGCAATCGTCAATGATCTGAGTGGGCGTATCGATCTGATCCAACTCAACCGAAAGTTTCTCTGATGTTTACCCCGGACCTCTCGCTGGAAGCACTCAACGCCTTTTCTACGGATACCCTCGTTTCCCATTTGGGTATCGAATTTATGGAGATCGGCGCAGACTTTATCCGGGCGCGCATGCCTGTGGACAGCCGTACGGTCCAGCCCTTTCGGCTCTTACACGGGGGCGCGTCGGTGGCCCTGGCCGAGTCTCTGGGCAGCGTGGCCTCCTTTGCCCTCGTCGATCCTGCCCGGCAGAACGCGGTGGGGCTGGAGATCAACGCCAATCATCTGCGGGCTGTGCGCGGCGGTTATGTCCACGCCACGGCCCGCCCCCTGCACATCGGTCGCCGCACCCACGTTTGGGACATCCGCATTGTGGACGACGAGGATCGGCTGGTCTGCGTCTGTCGCTTTACGGTGGCAATCGTAGAGCGAGAGTGACTCTTTCCCCTCCAGCGTAACTGCTCACCCCCTCCCAACCTCCCCCACTGTGGGGGAGGAGTCGATCCACTTCCCTCCCTGGAATGGGGAGGGGTAGGGTGGGGTGGCTCAACAGTTACCCTCCATCTTTTGACAGTCCCTTCGGCGGACGCCTATAATGGCAGGGTTATTGGCTATGCAGAATCAGGTGTGAAGAGAGGAAAGAGAGCGGGATGGCTGTACTGGATATTGTGACCCCCAAGAGCGTACACGCGGCAGTGCTGCGCAGCCCTGCCAAGCGGGTGCGGGCCTTTGATGGGGCGCTGCACAAACTGCTGGATGATATGGTTTTGACAATGCGCGAGGCCAACGGCGCGGGCCTGGCAGCCCCCCAGATCGGTCTGGATCAGCGCATTTCGGTCATCGAATGGCCCGAAGACCCGGACAACCCGGAAGAGACCCTGCGTCGCTACGAAGTCATCAACCCGGAGATTATCAAAGCCAAAGGCGCAGAGGAGGGTCAGGAGGGCTGTCTTTCTCTGCCCGGGCTGGCCGCGGATGTGGTGCGGGCCACGTATGTGCTGGTTCAATACCAGGACCGCCACGGCAAGGAAGTGCGGCTAAAAACCTACAATTGGCTGGCCCGCATCTTTCAGCACGAGATCGATCACCTGCACGGGGTGCTGATGACCGACCGGGCCGAGACTCTCTACCGGGTGGTGGAGAACGAGGAGGGAGAGGTTGAACTGATCCCCATTGAGCGGGCAATTGCATAAGTTAGCGTCAAGAAATAATGTACTGGGGGCACTGATAACAACGAAAAGCGGACGCAGATTCACGCAGAAACAACTGATCTGAGTTGATTTTATCCCTTCGACCCTTCGATGAACTCAGGACACCGCAGGCTCAGGAGAGCGCCGCGTCAATCACTCTTTTCAGCGGCATCAGCGCCCTATTCTCAGGGCAGTTCCCCATGCGACGGGTAGCGCCACGGGGGATGAAAATGTAGGTCGGACTGTTAGTCCGACGGGCCTGCAACGTCGCTGGTCGGACTAACAGTCCGACGTACGAATGGCTATTCTCAGGGCAGGGCAGTTCCCCATGCGACGGGTAGCGCCACGGGGGATGAAAATGTAGGTCGG